>JBBQNZ010000026.1:0-34395 GCA_038330415.1 Actinomycetales bacterium
CGATGATCGGCCCGCCGGAGCACGAGATGCTGGAGGGTTACTCCGCGCTCGCGTACGCCGCGGGCGTCACGAAGACCATCACGCTGGGCACCCTGGTGACCGGCGTGACCTACCGCCATCCCGGGCTGCTGATCAAGACTGTGACGACCCTGGACGTGCTGTCGGGCGGCCGCGCCTGGCTCGGGCTCGGCGCGGCGTGGAACGAGGAGGAGCACCGCGGGCTCGGCGTGCCCTACCCGGGCACGTCCGAGCGCTTCGAGCGCTTCGAGCGCCTCGAGCGCCTCGAGCGCCTCGAGGAGACGCTGCAGATCGCCGCCCGGATGTGGGCCGGCGACGACAGTCCGTTCGAGGGCGAGCACTACCGCCTGCAGCGGCCGCTGAACTCCCCGGCTGCCCTGTCCAGGCCGCACCCGCCGATCCTGCTCGGCCCTGTGATGATCGGCGCCCCCACTGCGGCCGAGTGGGTGCATCCAGATGACGTGCAGCTGATCCAGAACGCGCCGTCCTCGCTATCGCCGACGTCGAATCCAGGACCTCGCAGTTGTCGGCTCAAACCGCGGTGGTGACCACGACGGCCTGGGAGAGCAGCCACGGGTTGACCCAGGCCTTGCAGTCCGTGGCGTCGAGGAATACGCATGGGTAGGCGTCGGCCTTCCGGGACCGGCCGCAAAGCGCGGTGCCTTCCGGGTCGAGGTCAGCGCAGATCCGGGACACCTCGGACGTGGAGATCCCGGTGCCGACCTCCAGGCATTCACCACGTCGTCGACCGTGCGGGTGGACAACCCGTGTAGGTGAGCCTCCATGGCCACCGCCTACTGGGCCTGATCGACGTGGCGGCGCCGCTCAGGCAGCGAGGGATTGGAGGCTCTGGCGCGCAGCTTGGGGATCCGCAGCTCCAGGTCCCCGGCCGTGGTAGGCAACGTGCGGGGGCGGCGATGGTTGGCGGCCGTGTGGGCAACTTCCCGCAGACCAGTGGACTGATGACACGAAGGTGGCTTGGGTGTCCCGGATGTCGCGGCGACCGTTGATGACATCTGGTGTGAGGAGGGGCTGCCCGCGATGGCCCTCCGAGTGCGCGCGTGGTACGCCAGCGGTCCGGCAGACCTGGGCAACCAAGCCAGAGCGGCTATCAGCACGGTGGGCTCGTGCCCAACCGGAGCGACGATGACGGCGACGGCGTCTGCCCTCAACGCCCGAGCTGGCTGATCTGAGCGCTCAGCTGCCCTTGCCGCGGAGCCACCTGTCGACGCGCTTGTTCGGGAGCCGTCGCAGCGCCTTCTCGTAGTCCCGCTCGGCGGTGCGGGCCCGCTGTTCCTCGCGGGCGTGGAGCCGGCCGGCGCCAAAGGCGATGGCGGAGTCACCGTCGGCTCGCTCGGCCAGGGACTGCAGCCAAGCGCGCGAGGCCACCGTGTCCTGGTGAGCACCCAGCGCATCCTGCAGCTTCTTCGCCCGTGCGGCGAGCACCTTCGCACGCTTGCCGAGCACCGGTGTCGCGGACTCGGCCGAGTACCGCAGCCGCTTGACCTTCTTGCGGACCTCGTGCAGTGCCAGGTCTTGCGCGGGTCCGGGGTCGGCACGGTGGGCCGCCTTCGCGGCCCGGCTCACCCGTCGCGCGTCACGCTGCAGGATCGTGGGGAGCACGGTGCGGGCCGGTTCGGAGGCTGCCCGTCTCAGGGCGGGGGACTCCACGGTGGCTGCAAGAGACCTGAGCAGCTGGCCGTACCGCTCGCTCGCGACGGCTTCCATCGCGCCCTGGTGGCCGATTCGGTGCGCGTCCTCCAGATCACCGTTGATGCGCTGCCGCAGCGTGTGCGCAGCGGACCCGGTGGGGTGGTCGAGCTCGTCGTCGACCAAGGCGTCCAGGTGGCGGCGCAGCACCTCGAAGTCGCGCGCCGCACCCAGCGACTGGCCCAGCCACCGCAGCTCCTCACGGATCGCGTCGACCGCGCCGGGCTCGAACACCGGCTCATAGCTGGCCAGCGCGGACCGCAGGCGGCGAGCGGCGATCCGCAGCTGGTGAACCGTGTCGCCCCGCAACCCGGCATCATGCTGCTGCAGGACGCCTACCGGGTCGCTCAGATAGGCGCGCAGCACCTCCCACATGTCGGATCGACGGTGGGGCTGGTCCGGTCGTTCAACTTCCTTCCCGCGCGTACCGAAGCCCACCGCGAGGGTCCGGGCCACCTTCGACGACACCGTGGCGGGTCGAGCCCCAACGGCCAGGACCGCCTGTTCGAAGTGCTCAAGGAGGTCGCGGTGGCCCTGGTCGAGCTCGACCTCCCACTCACGCCAGTGCTGACGAAGGGTGGGCGCCAGGAGCCGCTCTGCGTGCACAACGTCGTCGCAGAAGTGGGCCAGCGCGGTGCCGTCCGGGCCACGGAGCACCTGCTCGGAGCGCTGCGTCGTGACCCGTGCGACGGGCACGAGCGGCTGTGAGCCGGTGACCGGCTCGACCATCGTGCGCAGCCGCTGCGGCACGGTGCGCACGGCCCGCCCGAGGGGGAGGCGGGTCTCGGTTCGGGTGTCCTGCCCGGAGGGCTCCTTCAGGTGCCAGCCCTCGTCGTTGCCGCCGGCCCGTCGCCGCACGGTGATGCCGTGCCGCAGCAGGTCAAGACCCGTGGTGTCGAAGTAGACCGCCTCCAGGTGGCTCTCCACAGGCGGGCCGACACGGGTCGCCCCTGGCACATCGCCGAAGGCGGGGGGCCTGGTGTCGGGCCCGACGGCGTACGTGCGTTCGATCTCTTCATGCCGGGTCGCAGCCATGCCTGTCATTGTCGCGGACGGCCACGGGGTGGGCGTGGTGAAGGCCCCCAGGGCGTGCGGAGGGACGCAGCATCGGGAGCCTTCGCCGCGACGATACGCGGGCACGTGTCGCCCAGGAACCTCGCAACCGTGGATGTCACCGCCTGTTCAACTACACCTGCCGGGCTGCGGGCGCACCACGTCGCGCGCCGCCCCTTCGGCGGCCGCGCCGGCGCTGCGCGGGGGTGCGGAGCAGCCCCCACGCTGAGTTGTGGACGCAGCAGTGGGGGCTGCCCGTGAGCCACCCGGCGGGTTTGAGCCGAACAGGTGGCGTCACGTCAGTGTCTGCCCAGCCACGCAGGGGCGCGACATCTTGCCCGGGGAGTTCGTCCGCCGTTCGCGCGGTGGTCACTTCGAGCGGTGCGGCGCTGCGGGCGGGGCACGGCCAGACCGCGGCCCGGGCCGCCGCCGAGGCGGGACGGGCCCTGGACCCGAGGGAGCGCGCGGTGCTCGTCAGCGCTGCCTGGCCGCACGACGTCGGCTACCACCGCCCCGCCCCTCCGACCGGGTTCCACCCCTGGACGGTGCCGCGCTGGTCACGACCGATGGATGGCCGCTGCGGGTGGCCGCCCTGGTTGCCCACCACCCCCAAGCCCGGTTCCTGGCGGCTGCTGGAGGGTTGCTGCCCCGGCTCGCGCAGTACCCCCGCGAGGCCGGCCTGGTCACCGACGCACTGGTCCACGCCGACATGACCTCCGCACCCGACGGAGGTCATGTCACGCTCCTTGAGCGCCTGGCGGACGTCCGGCGCCGCCACGCCGGTGAAGCCTCGACGCGCGCCGCCGCACGAAAGCTGCGTGAACCGCACCTGGTCCTTGCCGCCGCACGTGTCGACGTGGCCCTGCTGCGCGCAGGAATCCACACCCACCTGGCCCAACCCGTGCCGCCGCGCAGAGACCTGCCCGTCGACGCATCGGCCTCCTGGGCCGCTACGCACCCCCATGTTGTCCAGCCGCCGACCTCGAGGCCGCCCTGCACGCCGAGGTCAGTTTGCAGCAACTGACCACCCCCACGCAGTGGGCCCTCGTAGCCCATCAGGCGAGCGCACTGCTGCTGGTAACGAGCACACCGGAAACCCGACCACGCGCTTGACCGCCAGGGCGGAGGAGGAGGTCTTGACACGTGACCTTGTGCTGTCAGGGCCCGGGCAGCGTACCCCGCGAAGGTTCGACGCGAACCGGCTGGCCAATTGCGCTGGGAGCCCTACTGGCCGATCTTTGGACAGTGAGTACCGAGCACCATCGGTTGGACCTGGCCGCCGTCCAGGATCGGTTGCGTCAGCGCTTCCCCGACGTCGACGCCACCGTGGTCGAGGCCGCCGTACGGATCTCCCATGCCGAGCTGACCGGCCCAGGCGATGACTTCATCCCCCAGTTCGTGGAACACGCAGCCCACAACCGGCTCTCGTACGCCCTGCCCGAACAGCCAGCTCAGCCCGCGCCGAGGAGCCTGTCCCAGCCGCGCACACCCGACGCGATGCCGTAGGGCCCAGGCCTCGGACGAGGACCAGCGCCCGGTCGTCGGACGCGACACGGTGCGCAGGCGAGGGCGCCCGCAGGCTGCATGAGCGGGGCGCGTGCCACGCGTCGTCTCCTGCACACCACCCGCGGTGGTCCCGCCCCTGCTTCGATGAAATGACGCCTAACGGCGGGTGAACTCATCGCGGCCGACATTGTGGTCGGCGGGATGATGGCTTGAGGCTGGACGGGGTGAGATCGCTGCCGGGTGCAACCGCACCTGCACGCCGCATCGGAACGTCGACCTTCGGGATGGAGCGCGTTGATCGAGGCACGCAGGGTGAGTTTCTGGAGCCGCCGCTACGACCTTCTCACCGACGGCCGCAAGGTCGCGACCTGGGAGAGAGCGGGGTCGACGACGGGCGGCACCCTGCAGTGGGATGGTCGGCGCTTCCATGTGCGAGCCAGCATGACTGGCGGCACGGCGGGCATGTACGCGCCCGGTGGCCGACAGGTCGCCACGGCGCGCGACGTCGGCCGCAAGGACTGGACGATCCAAGCGGACGGAGCGAGCTACAACTTCCGCCGCGCGCCACCATGGCGTCAAGAGGAGAAGCTGCACGTGCCAGGCGAACGGGCCGGATCGGTCAAGCGCACCAACATGCGCGGTGACGCCGTGGCCGACCTGCCCGGGATGCCGCTGCCTGCTCAGCTCTTCGCCCTGGCACTGGTGCTGACCATGTGGGACGCCACCGCCGCGTGGTGAGGAAGACCACACCGCGACAGCCGGACGAGTCGATCTGGGGGGCCGGGACGCTGACCGCACGCGCGCAGTCGTCCGAGCTCAGCTCGTCAGTTCCGCTCTCGGACAGGGGATCACGGTCGTTCCGCGGCTCTGGCCGAAACCACGGATCAGGTATCACCCGAACCCAGGACTCCCCTGTAGGAGCGCGTGTCGTGTTCCGTTCATCTTGGGGTGCGAGGGTGAGGTCATGTCACACGCGGAGACCGAAGTGGAAGAGCGCAACATCGATGAGATCGCGGCGTCCCAGGCGGAGCTGCGCCGGCTCGAGCCCCAGGTCGACCCTGCAGTCATCGAGGGACTCGTTCAGACGGCGTACGACCAGCTGATGCCGGTCAAGGTGCACAGCTTCGTGACGCTGTTGATCGTTCATGAGGTCCGCGGCATCCTTCGTGGCCGCGCGCTGGCGGCGTAGGCCGGGACGCAGGCCGGATGCCTCAGCCGTTGGACCGGCTGCTGGCTGAGCTCGATCGGTTGTTGGCCGATCTCGACACAGCAGCGGTCGAGCACACCACAGTGATCGACGCCGTCGCCGACGTCCACCGACGAGGCGCAGTGAACCTGGTTCACTACAGTGAGCTGCGGCGGCACGACCGACGCGAGCTGCAGAACGACCTGATGGACCTCGGGGTTACCTCTCTTGCCACGTCCGAGGCAGATGTCAGGTCGAAGGTCATCGCGGCCCGCAACGTGCTGCGCGCGCTGCGCGGCGACGCCGGCCCGTGGCCACTTCAGGCGATCAACGAGGCTCTTGATCAGGGTGACCAGGACCTCACCGACAACTCCAACGCCATCTTCGGGTCGATGCGACCCGGCCGGTCGACCCGGATCATGGTCACCCTCCCCAGCGGCGCCGCAGACGACCCAGGAATGGTCTTCGCGTTGGCCGATGCCGGCATGGATGTGGCCCGGGTCAACTGTGCCCACGACGACCCCGCTGCATGGGCACGGATGGCCCAGAACGTCCGCGCCGCATCGGCGGCCTCGGGTCGCACAGCAGGTGTCTCCATGGACCTGCCCGGGCCGAAGCTTCGAACCGGGCCCATCGTGGACGGGCCGGCCGTGGGCCGCTCCCGCGTCACCCGGAGCGAGTCCGGCCAGGTGGTCGCCCCGGCGCGGATCTGGTTCACCAGCGCGCAGAACCCCTCCCCACCTCCGACGATCCTGTCTCCCGCCAGACGTCCGACCCTCCCGGTGCAGGTGGACGCGACCTGGCTCGCAGCGCGTGTGCCCGGCGACGTGGTCACCCTGCGCGACGCCCGGGGCCGGCGACGCTCCTTCACCGTGGTCGACCATGGACCGCTCGGCGCCCTGGGCGAGGGAACGAAGAACGCCTACATCCGCGAGGCCGCCGAGCTGTGGTGCGACGGCAGCATGGCCACAGCGGGAGGCATCACACCCCTGCCGCGCACGATGGCGTTGGCCGTCGGTGACCCCCTGATCCTGGTGCACAGCGCGGCGCCGGTCGAGGCACCGCCGGCCGGGCAGGTCGTCCGGATCGGCTGCACCCTGCCAGAAGCCAGTTCCGCGCTTCGACCCGGCGAGCATGTGCTGTTCGACGACGGCAAGATCGACGCAGTCGTCGAAGCGAACACGTCGACCGAAGCGACCCTGCGTGTGGTTCGGACCAAACCAGGCGGTCAGAACCTCGCGGCGGAGAAGGGCATCAACATGCCGGACACCCTCCTCCCGGTGACCGCGCTGACCCGCGCCGACGAACTTCTCCTGCCGTTCATCGCCGCCCATGCCGACATCGTGGCGGCCTCCTTCATCCGCTCCCCGGCCGACGTCACCCACCTGCTCGACCGCCTCGAAGCGGCCGGTGGGCTCGACCTCGCCGTGATCCTCAAGATCGAGACCAAGGAGGGCTTCGAGAACCTGCCCGACATCCTGCTCACCGCGATGCGCCACCCACGGGTCGCGGTGATGATCGCCCGCGGGGACCTGGCGGTCGAGATCGGATTCCAGCGACTCGCCGAGGTACCCCGACAGATCCTCGCCCTGTGCGAGGCCGCTCACGTTCCGGCCATCTGGGCCACCCAGGTTCTGGAGAACCTCGCCAAGACCGGTCAGCCCTCGCGAGCCGAGATCACCGATGCTGCCATCAGTCAGCGGGCCGAGTGCGTCATGCTCAACAAGGGTCCGCACATCATCGAGGCCATCCACGCCCTCGACGACATTCTCGACCTGATGGACCAGGCGCAAACCAAGAGCCGTGCCCTCATGCGTCACATCCGTTCTTGGGACAACCGCTAGAGCCGGGACCGCTACCTGCCCACGAAGAGGTGTGCGAGAGGGCGGGGGCAAGGCCGTACAGGTCGAGGTGATGACGCCGCGCGGTCGCGAGGCACCGGGGTCGGTTCGCCATTCTCGGCCAGTTCATGCACCGGCCACGCCTCGTGCCAGTTCAGGGACAGATGGGTGCGGCGCCCGTCCCCCTCGGACCGGCGGCGCGTCACCAGCCCGGCGTCCGCGAGGGCCTGGAGGTGGTGGGCGAGGAGGTTGGATGGCACCCCCAGCGTGGCGCAGAGCTCGCACGGTGCGGCGTCGCTGCTCGCGAGCACGTCAGCGATCCGGAGCCGGCTGATGGCAGCACGAGCTGCGTGCAGCGTGACCCGCCAAACCTGCGCCGGGATTCGCTCACCGTTGTTGGACTGAAGCAAACCAACCACCATCGTGGCGTCAAGGGGTGGCGCGCCTGGAACCCGCCCAACCGGCCTGCGCGTCGTCCGCTCGGCGCGCAGCGCGAATGCGCAGCGCGGCGGGTCTTCCCAGTGAGCATCGTGGGACGCCTTCGGTCAGAATCGACTGCGGCTCGACCGGGACTGCAGCAGTGGCATCGGGGGACCTCGCCGCGAGAACCTCAGTCGCTGGGTGACCAGGCGGACCACGGGACCACACACCGTGGGGTGTGGACGAGTCCCTCGATGATGGACCCGGGCACGACGGCCCGGCGAGGGTGCCCTCAGCCGCCCGGCCACCTTCGAGACCACAGACGACGCGTGCGCGTGGCCGAGGGCTCCCGGTCCACCCGCAACGACAAGCTCGCCCCGACCATTCACGGCGCCGTCACGCCCGGCTCGATCATCACCATTCGACGCGAACCACAGGACGGGCCAGCCGACTGGACACCGACGGATGGCGATGTCGTCGACCGTTGTTCACGTGCGCTTCGGCTTGGAGCCGGATGTGGGACCTAGCGTGCTTGTCGGCTGACCATCCCGCCCCGACACGATCATTGGAGCCTTCCCGATGGATTTCGACCCAGACGACATCAGCAGCAACCCGTCCACCGCGACCTCCTTCGCCGAGGTGGTGCAGAGCCGGTTCTCGCGCAGGTCCGCCCTGACCGGCGGGATGGGCGTGGCGGCGGGGTTCCTGACCACGAGCATCGCGACCGCGCCGGCCGCCTCGGCGGCCTCGGCGGCACCGGCGTCACCGGCGGCACCGGCGGCCACCGGGTCCCACTCGAAGCGACTGCTGGGTTTCACGCCGGTCCCGCTGAGCACCGTTGACGAGGTCATCGTCCCGGCTGGGTACACCGCGACGGCGTTCATCCCCTGGGGGACGCCGATCCTGGGCCGCTTCCCGAAGTTCGTCCCGGGCGGCAACACCGCCGCCGAGCAGGAGCAGCAGATCGGCATGCACCACGACGGCATGCACTACTTCCCCATCGGCCGGGGGCGGGAGGGGAACCAGCGGGGCCTGCTCGTGGTGAACCACGAGTACACCGACGAGGGATACCTGCACACGGGGACCACGGTCGTGCCGCCATTGGAGAGCTGGACCCTGGAGATGGTCCGCAAGTCCCAGGCCGCACACGGCGTGTCCGTCGTGGAGATCCGCAGGAGCAAGTACGGCCAGTGGGCGGTCGCTCGGTCGAAGCTGAACCGGCGCATCACCGCGACCACCCCGATGTCCTTCTCCGGTCCCGCGGCGCGGCACCGCCTGCTGCGCACCACGGCCGACCCGAAGGGGAAGCGGCCGCTGGGGACGATCAACAACTGCTCCCACGGCGTCACGCCGTGGGGGACCTACCTGACCTGTGAGGAGAACTTCAACGGGTACTTCGGGGTCGACCCGGGTGCCTACACTCCGGAGCAGGCATCGCTGACCAGCCGTTACGGCGTCGGCGGGGACCGCAACCGGTGGGCCACGAAGGACGAGCGCTTCGTCGTCACCCCGGAGGAGCCCAACGAGCCCAACCGCTTCGGGTGGGTCGTCGAGATCGACCCGTTCGACCCCGACTCGACCCCGGTCAAGCGCACCGCGCTCGGCAGGCTCAAGCACGAGGGCGCCTACGCGCACGTGTCCAAGCGCGGCCAGGTGGTGGTCTACACCGGCGACGACCAGGTGAACGAGTACATGTACAAGTTCGTCAGTTCCGGCAGCTGGAAGTCCCTGCGCGCTCGCGGCCGCAGCCCGCTGGACGAGGGAACGCTGTACGTGGCCCAGTTCGACGACGACGGCTCGGGCCGCTGGCTGCCCCTGGTCTACGGGAAGGGCCCGCTCACCGCGGCCAACGGCTTCGCCGACCAGGGCGACGTGCTCGTCAAGGCCCGGTTGGCTGCCTCGGCGCTGGGCGCAACTCCCATGGACCGCCCCGAGTGGGCGACGGTGGACCCCAACACCGGGATGGTCTACCTGACCCTGACCAACAACACGAGCAGTGCCAAGCAGCCGAGCGCGGCGAACCCCCGCACCCCCAACTCGTGGGGCCACATCATCCGCTGGCAGGAGGCCCGCGGCGACCACGCCGCCACGACCTTCGAGTGGGACCTGTTCGCTATCGCCGGTCAGGGCCGCAGCAGCGGCGACGGCTCCACGATCGCCGACGAGGACGCCTTCGGCTCGCCGGACGGCTTGTGGGCCGACCCGGACGGGCGCGTGTGGATCCAGACCGACGGCACGCAGCCGGCCGGAGCCAACGACCAGATGCTCGCCGCGGACCCCTACCGCACCGACGGGTCCGGCATCCCCGAGATCCGCCGCTTCCTCACCGGCGTCCCGAACTGCGAGGTCACCGGCGTCGTCACCACACCTGACCAGAGGACGATGTTCGTCAACATCCAGCACCCAGGGGACGGCGGCGGCAGCACCTGGCCCGCCGACGGCACAAGCACCCCTCGCTCGGCCACCGTCATCGTCACCAAGGACAGCCGGGGCGTGATCGGCACCTGACTCACCCCGCGAGACCGGGTCGGTCGCCCCCCTCGATGAGGGAAAGGCGCCCGACCCGGTCTGCCGCATGAGCGCTGGGCGTATACTTCAAGCATGACTGGTACAAAGTTGATCGAGTTGAGCCGTGAAGCCAGACGCTCGAATCCCATCCTCGGGATGGAAGACGCCGTCTCCGTGCTCCAGGTCGTCGCCGACCCGATCAGGTGGACCGTCCTGCAGCTCCTGGCGATCAAGCCGTCGTGCGTCTGCGACATCCAGGAACACGTCCCGATCGCCTCCAACCTGCTGAGCTACCACCTCAAGACCCTGCGCGAGGCCGGTCTCGTCACATCGAGCAAGCGCGGGCGGTGGGTCGACTACGCGCTGGCCGACGGCGCTATGCAGCGCCTTCAGGCCGCCCTGCCCGGTGCCGACGCCGAGACGTGACCATGACCATCACCGAGCGGCTGCCCGTGACGAGACGCGGCCAAGCGCTGGGTCTTGTTGCCGCGGCAGCTGTCTGGTTCGCGATGTACCAGCTCAACGAGCACCTGTGGGACTGGGTCCTCTACGACGCGTTCGGCATGGACCCTGCCGCCCGGGTCACCGAGACGATCCACTTCTTCCTCTACGACACCATCAAGATCGCCCTGCTGCTGGTCATCATCATCTTCGCGGTCACGTTCCTGCGCTCGTACATGAGCGTCGAGCGCACCCGGGCGATGCTGGGCGGAAAACGCGAAGGGGTTGGCAACGTCATGGCAGCGAGCCTGGGCGTGGTCACCCCCTTCTGCTCCTGCTCCGCCGTCCCGGCGTTCATCGGCTTCGTCGCCGCCGGCGTCCCGCTCGGAGTCACCTTCAGCTTCCTGATCGCCTCCCCGATGGTCAACGAGATCGCCATCGGGATGCTGCTGACCCTGTTCGGCGTGAAGATCACCGCCATCTACATCGGCAGCGGCCTGCTCATCGCGATCACCGCCGGGTGGACCATCGGCCGCCTCCACCTCGAACGCTGGGTCGAGCCGTTCGTCTTCAACACCACCCTGCACGGGCAGGTGCTCGACCCCGCCGCCGGGCTCACCTTCGACGACCGCGTCAGCATGAGCATCGAAGAGGTCGCCACCGTCCTACGCAAGATCTGGCCCTACCTGCTCGTCGGAATCGGCCTCGGCGCCGTCATCCACGGCTGGGTGCCCACCGAGTTCTTCACCACCTACGCCGGGCCCGGCTCCACCTTCGGCGTCCTCATCGCCGTCGGCCTCGGCATCCCGCTCTACAGCAACGCCGCCGGCATCATGCCGATGATCCAAGCCCTGTACGAGAAGGGCCTGCCGATGGGCACCCTGCTCGCCTTCATGATGGCCGTCGTCGCACTCTCCCTGCCCGAGCTGATCCTGCTGCGGCGCGTCCTCAAGCCCCAGCTGCTGGCCGTCTTCGTGGCCGTCGTCGGCAGCGGCATCGTCGCCGTGGGCTACCTGTTCAACGCCCTGCTCGCCACCTGACCACCCCACCCAGGAGAATCCCATGATCATCAAGGTCCTCGGCCCCGGCTGCACCAACTGCAAGAACCTCGAACGCGTCACCAACGAGGCCATCACCTCGCTGGGCATCCAGGCGACCATCGAGAAGGTCGAGGACTACCCCACCATCGCCGCCTACGGGATCATGTCGACGCCTGCGCTCGTCGTCGACGAGAAGGTCGTCGTCTACGGACGCGTTCCCAAGGTCGCCGAGATCCGCGCACTGCTCGAGACTGCCAACGCATGACCGCGGCTGACAACCATGACCTGCCGGGCTCAGGGACCCGGCACCGGGCACGCGTCGGAGTTCGTGACGAAGTGAAGGTTCTCCCCGGCCGCCAGGGAGAAGCCCTCCGGCTCACCGTCGGCCACGTCCAGGACGAAGACCTCCTGGTGCCAGGCCTCATCCAAGCGTATGTCAATGTAGAACGGACAGCCGTCGATGTCGCCCAGCAGGACGTCGACGTCGCCGATGAGGAACTCCCCCAGGGGGAAGCACATGGGGGTGCTGCCGGCGCAGCACCCTCCTGACTGCACGAACATCACGGGCTCCCCGCGGGCGGCGCGGAGGCGCCTGGTCGCCGCGCGCGCCGCCGGGGTGGCCGTGATGCGTGCCGGACCGGCCGAGTCGGACATCGCCGGCTCAGAAGAAGCCGAGGGGCTGGTCGCTATAGCTGACCAGGAGGTTCTTCGTCTGGCTGTAGTGGTCGAGCATCATCCGGTGGTTCTCGCGGCCGAGGCCCGAGATCTTGTAGCCGCCGAACGCCGCGCCCGCCGGGTAGGCGTGGTAGCAGTTCGTCCAGACCCGGCCGGCCTTGATCTTGCGCCCCATTGTGTAGGCCCGGTTCCCGTCGCGGGTCCACACGCCGGCGCCGAGGCCGTACAGGGTGTCGTTGGCGATCTCCAGTGCCTCCTCGTCGGTGGTGAAGGTGGTGACGGCCAGCACCGGGCCGAAGATCTCCTCCTGGAAGACCCGCATCCTGTTCTCGCCCTTGAGCACGGTCGGCTCGTAGAAGAAGCCGTCGGCGAACTCCTCGTCAACGCTCGCGCGGTTGCCGCCGATGAGGACCTCAGCCCCCTCGCCGCGACCGATCTGCACATACGAGGCGATCTTGTCGATCTGCTGCTTGGAGACCTGCGGACCCATCATCGTGTCGGTGTCCAGCGGGTCGCCCACCTTGATCGCGGCAATGCGCGCAAGACAGCGCTCCATGAACTCTTCGTAGATGCTCTCGTGGATCAGGGCTCGGGATGGGGCCGTGCACACCTCACCCTTGTTGAACGCGTAGAGCACGAGACCCTCGATCGCCTTGTCCAAGAATGCGTCGTCGTGGTCCATCACGTCGGCGAAGAAGATGTTCGGGGACTTGCCGCCCAGCTCGGTGGTGGACGGAATGAGGTTCTGGGCGGCGTACTGCATGATGAGCCGGCCGGTGACGGTTTCGCCCGTGAACGCGATCTTCGCGATCCGCGTGTTCGTCGCCAGGGCCTTTCCGATCTCGGCGCCGGGGCCGGTGACGACGTTGATGACGCCCGGCGGAAGGACGTCCTGGATGACCTCCATGAGCTTGAGGACCGACCACGGGGTCGGCGAGGCCGGCTTGAGCACCGAGCAGTTGCCCGCAGCCAGCGCCGGCGCCAGCTTCCACGCCGCCATCAGCAACGGAAAGTTGAAGGGCACGATCTGGCCGACGACACCCAGCGGCTCACGGAAGTGGTAGGCCACGAGGTCCTTGTCGATCTCGGTCGAGGTGCCTTCCTCGGCGCGGGCCGCGGCCGCGAAGTAGCGGAAGTGGTCGACCACGAGCGGGATGTCTGCGTTGAGGGTCTCCCGCACCGGCTTGCCGTTCTCCCAGCTCTCGGCAACGGCCAGCATCTCCTTGTTGGCCTCGACGAGGTCGGCGATGGCGTTGAGGACCGCGGCGCGCTCGGTCGCCGAGGCCTCACCCCAGGCGTCCTTGGCCGCGTGGGCGGCATCCAGCGCCAGCTCGACGTCTTCGGGTGTGGAGTCCGCCACCTCCGTGATCGGGCCACCCGTGGCGGGGGTGATGTCGACTCGGTACTTGCCGTGGGTCGGTGCCAGCCACTTGCCGCCGATGAAGTTCTCGTACCTGGGCAGGACGTCGACGATGCTTCCGGGCTGGCCGGGGGGGATGTACTTCATGTCAGGTGCTCCTTGCGCTGTGAACGGTGGTGAGGTGAGTGCGGCCGACAGCGGTCGTGCTGTGCAGGGAGAAGAGCCCTGACGGCCTGGGTGGAACGGCGATCGTGGACGGGTGCCTCCACCTGCTCCGCGGTCGTGTTCATCGGGGACGTACGGCACGCGGGTCGGGTCGGCGTGGGTACGCGACTACGGCGGTTCGGCGCCGCCTGCTCAGTACGCGATGACGACGCGGCCGTCGATCGCGCCGTGCTCCATCTCGTCGAGGATCTCGTTGATCTCCTCCAGCCTGCGGGTGGTCACCGTCGGATGGATCTCGCCGCGGGCGTAGAAGTCGAGCGCCTCGACCATGTCCTGGCGCGTCCCGACGATGGAGCCACGCACGGTGAGCCCCTTGAGGACGATCTCGAAGATCGACGCCGGGAAGTCGCCCGGCGGCAGCCCGTTGAAGACGATCGTGCCGCCCCGGCGGGACATGTGGATGGCCTGTCCGAAGGCATCCGCGTGTACGGCGGTGACGAGGACCCCGTGGGCGCCACCGGTCACCCGCTGGACGACCTCGATCGGGTCCTCGCTGAGACCGTTGATCACCAGTTCGGCTCCGTGGCTCGTGGCCAGCGCGAGCTTGGTGTCGTCGATGTCGACGGCGGCAACTCGCAGGCCCATGGCCTTGGCGTACTGCACCGCGATGTGGCCGAGGCCGCCGATGCCGGAGATGACGACCCACTGGCCCGGGCGGGCCTCGGTCATCTTCAGCCCCTTGTAGACGGTCACCCCTGCACACAGGATCGGAGCGGCCTCGACAGGGTCGACGCCGTCAGGGATGAGCGCGGCATAGGCGGCGTCGACGAGCATGTACTGGCCGAAGGAGCCGTTCACGCTGTACCCCGCGTTCTGCTGCCTCTCGCACAGGGTCTCCCAGCCGGTGGTGCAGTGCTCGCACTCACCGCAGGCCGAGAAGAGCCACGCGTTTCCGACGATCTGACCGACCTTCAGTCGGGTGACGTCGTCTCCGAGCGCCACGACCTCGCCGACCCCCTCATGTCCGGGGATGAAAGGTGGGGTGGGCCTGACCGGCCAGTCGCCGTGAGCCGCGTGCAGGTCGGTGTGGCAGACGCCACTGGTGACGAGCCTGACCAGGGCCTGGCCGGGACCAGGCACCGGCACGGGTAGGTCCTCGATGACGAGATTGGCGCCGAACTCCTCGACGACTGCAGCTTTCATGTGAGCCATGGGTGGTCCCTCCGACGACGTTGTCACGAGCGAGACCGACGGTACGTCGGTACACGTTGCGTCAACGTTGCGCACCAGTTCAGGGCCGGTGGCGCCGTCCGGTTTCGGTGCCCGGCAGGCCGAACTCCCGGTCGAGCCGGGCGAGCTGGCCCGCTGCAAGCGGCCTCAGCGGTGAGGTGGGACCCAGCGCGTCGAACTGGGCCTGCCACATTCCGTAGTCGTCCGCCCCCCAGGTCGAGCGGGTCCAGATGGACATGAGGTCCGGCTCCCCACTGTCGATCACGGCCCGGCGCAGCGAGGCCTCGAGGTTCTCCCGCAGCCGCACGACCCCAGGAGCGACCGACGCCGACAACAGGGGCCCCCGGTACCCGCGCAAGGCTGCGACCACGTCGCCAGTGGCAAGGTGGGTCTCGACGGCGAGCCAGTCGGCGCTGACCTCAGCCATCATCCGGTACGGGCGGGAGGCCAACAGCTCCTCGCCCAACAGGTGCCGGAGGCGGTTCAGCTCGGCTCGCAGGGTCGAGGTGCCGCCGTCCTCCTGGTAGAGCAGGACCGCGAGCTCGTCGCCGGACAGACCCTGAGCCGTCGATGACAGGAGGACAAGGATCTCACTGTGCCGCGGGCTGAGGCGGATCGTGTGCCGGCTGCTGCGTCCGTCGTCGATGCCGAGCAGAGAGCAGGACCGACCCAACGACTCGATGACCACCCTGAGATGACCAGTCGAGCGCGTTTGCTCCTGACCGCGCTGGGCGAGACTCTCACGGGCGAGCTCGACCTCCGCCAGCCGGGCGGCGGCACGCACGAGCGCGGTCGTCTGCGGGACCACGATGTTGTCGCCCCCGGTGATGTCCAACGCGCCGAGCAGCGAGTGCGTGGTCGGATCGTGGATGGGCGTCGCGGCGCAGCTCCACCCATGCACCGATCGGCGGAAGTGCTCGGCCCTGACCACCTGGACCGAGTCATCCAGGGTCAGCGCCATGCCGGGGGCGTTGGTGCCGGCGAGCCTCTCGTCCCAGTTGCTGCCCTCGACGAAGCCGATCGCCTCGGCGCGTCGCAGGACACGGGGCGTCCCGCACACCCACAGCAGCTGGCCGGCCGCATCGAAGACAGCCATGACTGCGTCGCAGTCCCGCGCGGCCTGGCCGAGCACGTCATCCAAGAGGGGAAACACCCGCGCCAGCGGATGGGCCTCCCGGTGGTCACGCAGGGCATCGCTCGGCAACGTGATCGGTGCGTCGACCGTCTCGGCCCGTACTCCCGCAGCCGCAGAGCGGAACCACGACTCGACCACCTGAGTCCGAACCCGCCGCTGCGAGGGCATGCCTCCATTAGACCCGACATGCACTTCAGCGCACAGCCCCCGGCACGCTGATGGCTTTGGTGGCCTCCCGCAGGTCCTCGAGGAGGAGGTCGGCGCCGGTGAAGAGCGCGTCACCGGCTTCGATGACGGCCTCGCGACAGCGGCGAGCGGTCCTGACGCACCTCGAGACCAGCCGGTGCCGCCTCGACGTGACCCGACCGACGAGCGCAGCGCCGGACCCGTGCACGGAGCGGCCACTGCCCGCGTCGACAACGAGCTGGACACGCTGGCCACGTCGATCTAGACGTCCGGACAACAGGTCATGGTGCGCGGCCGGGGCGGCGTCGAGCGGGTCCTGACCCATGACGAATTGGTGGGGACCGGGGCGAGACCTACTCGGTCGGCCATCCTTGGGCTGGAACACCTTGGCGCCGGCGACCGCGTCCGCGTCCTGCACACGATGGGCGACACGTTCGTCCTCGTCGAGGACTGTCGACCTCGTCCTGGTGGGCGTGCGCCCCGGCACCGACGTGCTCACGAAGGCCGGCGCCGGGACCTGGCCCTCGGGTGCCGCCGTCGTCGACCGCACCATGGCCACCGGGCTCCCATGTGTGGGCTGCCGGGGACTGCGTCGTCATCCACTTCCGGCTGCTGGGACTGACCTACCTCCCTACGGGGACCACGGCACACAAGGACGAAGCTGGGTGCCGGGTTCAGACCGGTCAGCACGACGAGCGCAGGAGCAGAGCAAGCACGTCTCAGTCGAAGCACTACAGGCCGGGGCCAGTGGGCTCGCCGGGGCCAGTGGGCTCGTGGGCCCAGTGGGCTCGTGGGCATGCCAGCCACGCAGTCCGACCTGCGAACAGCACTACGCAGCAACGATGGTCGCGAGAACGCAGGGTTGACGAAGCTGGCCGTGGGACGTGGCGCTGCCTTCACGCAGAGCCGCGCAGTCTGGATCCCCGATGTCCGACTTCACCTCACCCAAGTCGAGTTCGGGCTTCTGGGACGCCTGCTGCTGTCCTTGCCCCAGCCAGTCTCCCTCGCACGGGGCACGTGGCCCGACAGCCCTATCGACGACCACGCACCAACCGGGCCACCGGAACGCCACGCATGCCCGGGGCGGGGCGGCTCTTGGATCAAACGTCGGTCCCGCCAAGAGTCCGGGTCTTGCGGGTGAGCAGCTGCTCACCCGCGGCGATCAGGACGGCGCCGGAGGCCGCGAGTACAGGCCGTCGAGGACGATCGTGAGGTACTTCCGGTAGGTGGTCTGGGACAGCGGCCGGGATCGGTCGATCAGACCGGCAAGCGCCGTGTGGAGGAGCTGCACATCGGTGCCGACGATTCCCGGCCTGAGCAGAGCGCTCTGGTTGAGCCGATCCACCATGGACACGATGAGCTCGCCGACCTGTCCACGTGCCGATGCCAGCTTCTCGGAGCCGTAGCCGGCCTCGTTCAGCACTTGGCTGAACCCACGGTCCGCCGCCTGCATCTGCAATGACTCCTCCAGGAAACGCGTCAGCCCCGCCCAAGGGTCGTGCCCCTGCAGGCACTCACCGCCGATGTCGACCAGCGACTGCAGCTTTGCCTCGAAGACGATGTCGATGACCTCCTCCTTGTTCAGGAAGTTCCGGTAGGCGGTCCCGACTCCGAAGCCGGCGTGACGCACGACATCGTGGAGGGTGACGCCCACCCCCGCCTGGGCGTAGAGCTCGCGCGCTGCCTGCAGGATGCGCTCACGGTTCTCCACCGCGTCTCGACGCGTGTGGATGGTGGGCTGCAGCTGAGTCACAGAAGGCCCCTCGGATCATGGACAGTGGCCCCTCACCCACAGACGGAGACGAGCAACGCTGAGCCGCCTGGTGTTCGTTCCGTGGCACACAGTGAGGAGCAGGGCCCACGGGGGCGAAGGGCGACTGAGTTGTGGACGCAGCCGGCGACACTTCGCCCCCGTGGACGTTCGTGCCGGTCAGCCGAAGCGGCCGGAGATATAGTCCTCGGTGCGCGGGTCCGAGGGCGTGCTGAAGATCTTCGTGGTCTCGGCGAACTCCACGAGGTGGCCGGTGCGGTCTCCATTGCCCTCGGCGGCCTCGGCGGTGAAGAAGGCGGTGCGGTCCGCCACCCGCGCTGCCTGCTGCATGTTGTGGGTGACGATGACGATCGTGTAGTCGTCACGCAGCTCGAGCATGAGGTCCTCGATGCGGGCGGTGGCGATCGGGTCGAGGGCGGAGCAGGGCTCGTCCATGAGGATCACCTCGGGCTTGACCGCGATGGTCCGCGCAATGCAGAGGCGCTGCTGCTGGCCACCGGACAGGCCGTACGCGGACTGCTTGAGCTTGTCCTTGACCTCGTCCCAGAGCGCCGCGTCGCGCAGGCTCTGCTCGACGACGTCGTCCATGTTCGAGACCTTCATGCCGGTGACCTTGGGGCCGTAGGCGACGTTGTCGTAGATCGACTTGGGGAACGGGTTCGGCTTCTGGAAGACCATCCCGATCCGGCGGCGGACCTCGATCGGGTCGACGTCCTTGGCGTAGATGTCCATGCCGTGGTAGGCGATCGTGCCCTCGACGCGGGTTCCCGGGATGAGGTCGTTCATCCGGTTCAGCGCGCGCAGGATCGTGGACTTGCCACAGCCCGACGGACCGATGAGCGCGGTGATCTCGTGGACGCCGATATCCATCGTCACTTCGTTGACCGCGCGGAAGGCGCCGTAGTAGCAGCTGACGTCGGTGCAGCTGAGAACCGCCCGGGGCGCCTCGGACAGCTCGATGCGGCCGGCGTCGATCGGCTCCGGGCGTCGGGTGGTGATGGTCGACGTGGGGTCCACGGTGGGCTCTCCTGTGGGGTCGAGGGTCGGGTGCTGCTCTGCCGCGAGGTCCGAGAACGTCGGGACGGGGGAATCCACGGGGGGCGTGGTGGTCGGGTCGGTCATCGCGGGTCCGAGAACTTGTTGCGGATGACGATGGCGACACCGTTCATGGCGATGACGAGCACGAGCAGCACGATGCTGGCCGCGGCAGCGAGCTGCTGGAACTCCTCCTGCGAACGTCCCGCCCAGTTGAAGATCTGGATGGGCATCGTTGTGAAGCCGCTGAGCAACCCGTTCGGGTCGAACTGGACGAACACGAGCCCACCGAGAAGCAGCAGGGGGGCCGCCTCGCCCATGGCCCGGGAGAGCGCGAGGATCGTGCCGGTCGCGATGCCGGGGATGGCTGCCGGCAGGGTCTGGCGCTGCAGCGTCTGCATCGGGCTGGCCCCGAGGGCCAGGGAGCCCTGACGGATCTCCTGCGGGACGGCGCGCAGTGCTTCGCGGGTGGAGACGATGACGACGGGGAGGATCAGCAGCGCCAGCGCGATGCCTCCGGCGAGGACCGTGTTGCGCTGCAGGCCGATCGCGACCGCGGCGGCCGCGGCGAGCATGCCGTAGATGATGGCCGGAACGGCCGCGAGGTTCTGCACGTTCAGCTCGACGTACTTGGCGAACCGGCTCTTGCGGGAGGCGAACTCCTCGAGGTAGGACGCCGCCGCGATACCGATGGGGATCGCCATGAGGGCAGTCACCCCGATGACCAGGGCTGAGCCGAGGATCGCCGCACGGGCACCTGCCGTCTCCGGGTTCAGCTGGGAGGCGTAGTTGGTGAACAGCGCGGAGTCCATCCGGGGAAGTCCGTCGAGGAACGTGGTCACGAGGAGCACGGCCAGGACGAGCAGGCCGAAGGCCAGGCTCAGCCACAGCAGGATGAGGAACACCAGCGACTGCGGGTTCCGCTCACCGTGGGAGGCGGCGGTCAGCGGCCGGGCGTCGGACATCGGCTCGGCGGTGATGGTGGCCATCAGTACTCCTCACGGAATCGGTCGACGAGACGGATGCTGATCAGGTTGATGATCAGCGTGATGACGAACAGGGCCAGGCCCACCGCGAAGAGCGTGTAGTAGTCCAAGGAGCCCTGCACGCTGTCGCCGAGGGCGGCGGAGGCGATGAAGCCGGTCATCGTCTGACCGCCCTCCAGGGGGTTCGTGACCATCTTGGCCTGGCTCCCGGCGGCCATGGCCACGATCATCGTCTCGCCGACCGCACGGCTCAGGCCGAGCACGATCGCGGCGGCGATGCCCGAGATGGCAGCCGGGAAGACGACCCGCAGCACCGTGCGCATCCGGTTCGCGCCCAGGCCGTAGGACGCCTCGCGCAGCGACCTCGGCACTGCCGACATCGCGTCCTCCGACAGCGACGCCACCGTGGGAATGATCATCACGCCGAGGACGAGCCCCGCGGCGAGCACGGAGAACGTGCCGACCTCGATGCCCAGCCACTGGTTGAGCACGACCGGGCCGACGAACACCACGGCGAAGAGGCCGTAGACCACCGACGGCACACCGGCCAGCAGCTCGAGCGTGGGCTTGAAGATCTTGCGGGTGCGCGTCGAGGCGTACTCCGACAGGTAGATGGCGGCGCCGAGCCCGATGGGGATCGACACCGACAGCGCGATGGCCGTGGTCCACAACGTCCCGGTGATGAGCGGGAGCACGCCGTAGCTCTTCTGCTGGAACCGCGGGGTCCATGAGGTGCCGGTGAGGAACTCGAGGACGCTGACCTCGCGGAAGAACTGCAAGGCCGGCAGGAGCAGCGAGAGCACGATCCCGACGGTGGTGAGGATGGACACGCCCGCTGCGACGACGAGGAAGGCGTAGGCGGCCTTCTCCCCATAGCGAGGGCGGGTGGAGCGCAGCGATGTGGGCGGCTCCGAGGACGGGCGCGGGCCCCTCGAGGTCGTCGAGGGGCCCGCTCCGGCACTGATGGTTGACACGAGGAAGAACTCCTGTTGGGTGGGTCCGGCCTCAGCCGAGGGCGGCGAGCTCGTCCTGGGCCTTCTTCTTCTGCTCGTCGTTCAGCGCGATGTACTTCGCGGCCTCGGCGATCTTCGCGTCGTTCTCGACGAAGAAGTTCACGAAGCCCTGCAGGGCCGCGTTGGACGCGAAGGCCTTCTTGTCGATGTAGATGTACAGCGGGCGCGAGAGCGGGGCGTAGGACCCGTCGCGGGCCGTCTCGGCGCTCGGGGAGACGCACCCCTTGCCGTTGTCCACCTGCACGGCCGTGAGGGTGTCGGAGTTCTCCTCGTAGTAGGTGAAGCCGAAGTAGCCGGAAGCGTTCTTGTCGCCGGAGACACCCTGGACGATGACGTTGTCGTCCTCGGAGGGCTCGTAGTCGGTGCGCGACGCACCCTCCTCGCCGTTGATCTCGGCGGTGAAGAAGTCGAAGGTGCCCGAGTCGGTGCCGGGGCCGTAGAGCTTGATGTTCTCGGCCGGGAAGGCGGGGTTCACCTGGTTCCACTTGGTCACCTTGCCGGTACCGGCGGGCGCCCAGAGGGTCTTGAGCTCCTCGACCGTGAGGCACTTCAGGAAGGTGTTCTCCTTGTTGGCCACGACGGTCAGGGCGTCGTTGGCGACGATGATCTCCTGGTACTCGATGCCCTTGGCGGCGCAGGCCGCCTTCTCCTCGTCCTTGATCGGCCGCGAGGCGTTGGACAGCTGGGTCTGGCCCTCGCAGAACTTCTTGAAGCCACCGCCGGTGCCGGAGGTACCGACGGTGACCTGCACCCCGGTGTTCTCGGTCATGAACAGCTCGGCCGCGGCCTCGGTGAGGGGGCCGACGGTGCTGGAGCCGTCGGAGGAGATGGTGCCGCTCAGGGCCGCGCCGCTGCTGGCGGAACCGTCGGAGCCGCTGCTCGCCTCCTGGCCGCCACACGCGGACAGGGCAAGGGCGCCGACCATGACGAAGGCGGCGGAGGCGCCGAAACGCTGAATCTTCACTGGGTGTACCTCTCGGAGGACAAGGGTCAGGGACGCGGGCGGCTTCGCCCGACGAGGAAGACGTTAGGGACGTCGGGTGTCCGCTTGGCCGGTCTGGGGTGAACGCACCGTGAACGGATCTGGGCGACTCCCTATCCGGATGGTCAGGACTCCCGCGCACCGGGGCTAGCCGGCGCCAACCCAGGCCGCTGATGATGGCTTGTGCCCCTTGTCAGCCCCGGCAGCAGCGCACGGCATGACCTCCTCAGCTCGCGAGGTGCGTGCGCCGGCCACCGGGCGCGTCGGTCGCCCGAGTGTCCGTTCTACCGAGGGCGATTCTTGCCGGACCACCCCTGATGAGGTGGCTTCCGCGCTGGCCGCAGCGGGTTTCACTCGGCCCGAAGTCCGGGTCCGAGGAAGAGGACGCACGCTCCCGTGTGTCCGGGCAGGCTGCCGCTGAGCAGCTCGATGTCGTACTGGATGCCGGAGCCGCTGATCCGCGGTGAGCGCAGCAGAAGGCTCGGGTCAGGAAGGCGCTGCACCTCGGGGTCGGCCAGCCCAATGTGCGCCGGCAGGGCCGAGCCGCCCAGCCGGCTCCCAGGGTCCCACCAGAGGTCCAGGAAGGTTCCGGTGGACATGTGGCCGATCCTGCGTGGTGCTCCCTGCAACAACCAGATCGTCGTCGGTGAGAGGTCTCGAAGGGTCAGCCGATGCACATCCGCCGCAGCTGAACCCGCGACCTGGATGAGAGCGAGGTGGGTGGGGGCGGCGTCGACGAGGAGCTGCATCTCCGAGCTCCCGGACCGGGTGCGTGACCCCATGGCGCGACCTCACGACATCAGTGGTTGGCCTGACCGATCCAATTCACCAGCGCACACGGATGGGCGCATCACCCTGCGTGGGGGAGACCAAGAGCGGTGGTCAGTCGTAGGCGGGGGCCTCGAGCAGCCCGAGCTCACGGGCACGCTCCACCGCCTGGGCTCGCGAGGTCACGCCCAGCTTCCGGTGGATGGACGACACGTGGGTCTTGACCGTGTTCTGGGTCACGAAGAGATGCTCCCCGATCTGGGGCAGCTGCAGGTGGCTGGGTAGGAACTGCAGCACCCGCATCTCGGCGGCGGTGAGCGTCGGCGTGTAGACCCCGTCGGCCCGCAGGCGCGCCAGTGCGGCCTCGGCCTCGTCGAGAAGCTCCTGGGCCAGCGTGCCGATCAGGTCCGGGGTCATCCGGGCCTGGGCCTCGATGATCAGCTGCTTCGCCAGGCTGGCCTCGTCCAGAGCCGTGGCCGCGCGGGCCTGGATGAGGCGACCGCACACCTCGAACCAGGGCGCGATGTCATCCGCCTGCGCGGTGAGCCGACGAGCGGTGGCGAGCGTGGTTCGCGCCTCGGCGTCGTGGCGCAGGGCTTGGACCAGTGCCGTCGCGGTGACGCTGTGGGCGGCGCTGGTCAAGCGTTCGAGCCGGTGGTCGAGGATGACCTGACGGGCGCGGATGATGAGTTGCTGTCCAGCGGGGTGGTCACCAACTGCCATGGCCAGCACGCCGCGCCAGGCCAAGGAGTCCGCCTGGACAATGGGCACATCCAGGGCCCGGGCAAGCCGTTCGGCCTCCACGAGGCGCTCCAGCCCCTCCTCGGTCCTGTAGTTGAGGGTCAGGGCGACTCCGTGGATGAACACGGCCGCGGAGCGGAAGCCCTCGTCGGGTGGCATTCCCCGAGCAGCGGCCTCGCAGAGCGACAGCGAGTCGGCGAGGCCGGTGCGGCCGACGAGAGCGACGATCAGTGCGACGCCGGCCGGGTAGGGCTGCTCGCCCGCCCTCCCCCGCCAGTCGGCACCGGCATGCCGCTCACAGTGCAGGACCCAGCGGTCCATCCGGTCGCTCTCGCCGCACTGCAGCGCCAACCAGGCGGCGGACAGGGACAGCCACGGGTCGCAGGCGATCTGCGCCTCGGTGAGGTCGCGCAGCCAGGTCGCCAACCGGTCGGTCTCGCCCGAGCCCCCGCACCCGATCGTCCCCGACCACACCAACAGCCCGACCCGGGCCAGGTCATCGCCGGCCTTCGCATGCCGGATCGCTGCATCGAGATCCCCCTGGTCGGCGTACCACTGCGAGGCACGGGCCTGCAGGGCCGGAATCTCGCCAGGCGCCCTGCGCGACAGCTCGGCTCGCAGGGCCTCACCGAGCAGGTGGTGATAGCGGACCCGCGAGAAACTGGCGTCAAGCGGGGTGACGAGCTGAAGGTGCTGTTGAAGCCGGGCGATGGTCGCGGCCGAGTCGTTCCGAACCAGGACCGCGTCACACAGACCCGGGGTCAGCTCGTCGAGAACTGAGGTCCTTGTCAGGAAGGCCTGCAGTTCCGGCTCGAGGGGCGGCAGGATCTCGCTGCTGATGTAGTCCGCGATGAACCGGCTCGAGCTCCTCGTGCTGCCCGAGGTCGCGAACGGCGTGGAGTCGTCGCCGTGACGCCGGGCCAACCCGGTGAGATAGAGCGCGACGGCCCACCCGTGGGTCTCGTCCACGATGTCCGCGACGTCTCGGTCGCTGGCGGCCACGTCCATCCGACGCAGCAGGTCGGCGGCCTCCGCGGCGTCGAAGGCCAGGTCACTGCCGGTGATCTCCACCAGGCGTCCCTCTGCGCGAGACCGTGACAGCCACACGGGGGTCACGTCGCGGCTGAGCAGGAACACTCGGGAACCGCGCGGTGTCGCCTCGCAGAGCGTGCGGATGATCTTCTGGCTCGCCAGGCCTCGCAGCAGGTGGAGGTCGTCGATGACCAGCACATAGCTCGTGGTGCGGGACCTCACGAGACGCTCCAGCGCGGGCAGCACGATCGTCGACAGCCCGGGCTCGGACCCGGTGATGCTCGAGTGCAGGTTCGGTGCCGGTGGGCCCACGGTCTCGAGGGCATCGACGAGGGCACGGGTCAGGGCCGCCGGCTCGTCGAGCCACGGCACGAGCGGTAGCTCCAGCCGGACCCGTGGGTCGGCATCGAGCACCTGGCTCGCGAGCACGGACTTACCCGACCCGCCCGGGCCGCTGACCACGACGATCCTGCCGTCCCCATCAATCACCCCTCCCCCGGGGCCGGTGACCAGGTGCCTCAACCGGAGGCGCGGTACCCACAACCGCCGGGAGGGCAGATGGGCGACGAGGTCGTCGGGTCTCGGTGGCAGGTCAACGGCTGACACGGGAGACCCTTCGGCGAACCGGTCGTCGACCCATCACGAAACCTGCTGGTCGACCACTGCGTCGGGGACTCATCTGACGCCTCATCTGGTTGAGGTGATGCCCGCTGCGGGCCCGAGGAGAAGCATCCCATGCGTACCCGCGCACCAGGTGACGCTTCGCTCTTCCACGCAGTCGGCGTCACCTCATCAAGGGGAGGCGCTGCGAGTTGCCCGCTCGTAGATTCGGGCCATGGCTGAGACGACGATTCGGGTTGAGGGAATGCGCGCCTATCCGCAGGGGGAGCTGTTCTTCCTGACAAGAGCGGGCGACGGCTTCGACGCGCTGGTGTACAACACCACGGGGTGCGGGCCGTGCCCGGACGAGGAGTTCACTGCGATCGACGTGGAGGCGTTGGCCGCGGAGCACGGGTGCGACCTGGTCTGGAGGAACCCGCGCCGGTTCTGGATGATGGACGTGTTGACCATCGACCTGGTCGGTGAGCCCGCCACCTTCGGTGGGGTGCCGTTCAACATGGTGGCCAGGATGCACATGCCGGCCGGGTTCGACCCCGGCAAGGACCAGTCTGCCTTCGCCTACCGCCGCACGCAGATCCACCGGGTCAACGTGTACGAGTTCCACGCCGGGCGACCCGTGTACCTGCTGCGCGACCCCGAGCAGGTCACCTGGGTGATGCAGACCTTCACCGACCACGTCGCGCACGACCTCACCGAGACAGGGCTGCCCGGCCTCGGCGGCCGGCTCCTGCTGCCTGAGGGGTGGCAGTTCCGCACCGTCACCCTCCCCCAGGACCTCGCCATCACCACCACCGGAGTGGCGAACATCCTCCCGGACGGCTTGGCGAACATGTACCAAGGCCTGATCGACGGCGCCGGCAACTTCGACCCGTGGGGCTGAGTGCGGCATGACCGATCCGGTGAAGGTCAGCGTCGACACCTTCGTGCGCGCGGAGACCGCACGGATGATGGCCAGCCTGATGGCCGCGGCCGGTGGCGTGAATCGCCTCCACCACGTCCGCGTCCCGACACCGCTGGACCAGCAGACCGTGGTGCGGATGAACCGCGACACCCTCTACAGCTACGCCGTGGCCGACCTCGCCGACGGGGCGACTGTGTCCGTTCCGGATGCGAGCGAGCGCTACCTGTCCGTGGCGGTGGTCAACGAGGACCACTTCACGCACCAGGTCATCCACACACCCGGTGAGCACCGGCTCGACCCGGCCGACCACGGCACCCGCTACGTCACGCTCGTCGCGCGGGTCCTGGCCGACCCCGCCGACCCGGCCGACGTGGCCGCCGCCAACGCGGTGCAGGACGGGCTTGCAGTGACGGCCGGCTCGGCCGAGCCGATGGCCATGCCGCGGTACGAGCCCGAGTCCTTCGACACCGTGCGCACCGCACTCCTCGCCCTGGGCCGCACGATGACCGGCGCCGCCGGGATGTTCGGCTCGCAGGACGAGGTCGACCCCGTGCACCACCTCATCGGCACCGCGATGGGCTGGGGCGGCCTGCCGGAGAGCGAGGCGTTCTACGCCACGGTCGATCCCGGCCTGCCCGTCGGGGAGTACCAGATCGTCGTTCGCGACGTCCCGGTCGATGCCTTCTGGTCGATCTCGCTCTACAACGCCGACGGCTTCTTCGAGGACAGCGACGCGGGCGGCTGCAGCATCAACCAGCTCACCGCCGTCGCAGAACCCGACGGTTCCGTCGTGGTCCATCTCGGCGGCGGCGCCGACCTTCCCAACCGACTGCACCTGATGGACGGCTGGAACTACACCGTCAGGCTCTACCGACCCCACCCCGAGGTCGTCGACGGCACGTGGTCCTTCCCAGCCGTGCAACCCGTCCACCGCGCGCCGACCACACACGCATCGCGCCCATGACGTGCGGCCCTCCCCGAGCTCCAGTCCACGCGGGGCAAGCGGCGACCGGGCTCACTCACGACAGTGGAGGTTCCTGACATGATCTGGGCGATTCTGGTGTTCCTCGGCGTGCCCGTGTGGCTGTGTGCCCTGGGCATCCTCACCCTGGTGTTCCGAGGTCGCCGGCTGCGCACCCGCCACGGCAACGTCCCTGTCCGGGTCCTGCGCCCAGGTCACACCCGCTGGACTCGTGGCAACGCCCTGTGGGTCTCGGACGTCTTCGCCTGGCGCGGTAGCCCGGCGGCGTGGGCCGAGGACCTGGTCCAGGTCGTCGGGGGGCACGGCCGAGCGGCCACCCCGGCGGAGGCCAGGACACTCCGTCGCCTCGCAGCGAACCCTGTCGTGGTCGAGCTGACCGGCGCCGACGCGAAGACCCTCACGGTCGCCGCCGCGGACACCGACCGGATGGCTCTGCTCGGGCCCTTTCCCCCGGATCCGGCCACGACCGCGCCATGAACCAGCCGGCCCCATCGGCGTCGTCGTGGTCGGCGTCGTCGTGGTCGGCGTCGTCGTGGTCGGCGGCACCGTCGTGGTCGTCGTGGTCGGCGGGGCGGAGTCGTCGACGACGATCCTCGCGATCACCACTTCGCTGAGCGTGCTGCCGTTGCTGGCGCGGTAGCTGAACTCGGCAGTGCCGACGAATCCGGTCGACGGCCGGAAGCTGAACGACCCGTCCGGCCGGAGGAGCAGGAGTCCGGCCGACGTCGACGTGACCAGGGTGGCGGTCAGGGTCCGCGCGTTCGGGTCGCTGTCATTACCGAGGATGCCCGGAGCGCTCGTTGCGAGTGTCACGTCACGGCCCGTCGAGAACGCATCGTCCGCTGCAACCGGGCGATCGAGCGGTGCGCCGACCTTCATGGTCACCGTCGTCTCGACGCTCTGACCGACGCCGTCGGTCGCGCGATAGGTGAACGTGTCGTCACCAGTGAACCCGGGAGCTGGCCGGTACCTGAACGATCCGTCCTCACGGGTCTCGATCAGGGTGCCGGTGAGAGGTTGGGTCCACGATGCCGCCCGGAGTACGTCCCCGTCGGCATCGGTGTCGTTGGCCAGCACGCTGACCGCTACGACCACGTCGGAGAGCTGGTCGACCGGAACGGGATAGGCGTTGGGAGCGGTCGCCGGGAGCCGGTTCGTCTCGCCGCAGAGCGGCGGGGTGCACCTGGGAAAGCTCGCGAGACCGGCTCCGCCTGCGGCCGCGCCCACACCCGCGGCGCCGGCAGGGCCGGTCGCACCGTTGGGGCCGTCGATCCCGTCCTTGGAACCATCGGGTTCCGAACCTGACCCCTTGCCGCCACCGGGCCCGCCGGGACCACCGATTCCGCCTCGTGCGCCGCAGGCCGCCGGGGGCGAGGTGCACCCTGCGGCGCCGCCGATGCCGGCCGTCGACTGGTTGCGGTCGTAGCTCGTACGTAGCTCCGAGGTCGCCGACGTCGCCGCCGCGATGCCCCCACCTGTGGCAGGACCGCCGGATCCACCGGCGCTGGCGTTGCCGCCACGGCCACCCGCAGACCCGCTACCGCCCGCACCGCCGCTCCCGCCTCCGGCGTCGGATCCCGCAGAGCCGGCGCCGCTGCCGCCGGCGCCGCCGGCCGCGCCACTTCCCCCGTCGCCGCCGACCTGGCCCGCTCCGCCGGCACCGCCGACGGCCTGGTTCGCGATGACCCGGACGTCCTCCAGCCGAAACACACCGTCGGTGCTCAGACCGCCACCGGCGGCCCGGCCACCGGTCCCACCCGGTGCAGCGCTGCTGCTCGGTCCCGTCGAGCCGGCACCGGCGCCGGCGGCTCCCGACGCACCGGTGACACCGACCAACCCGGAGCCCCCGGGCGAGCCACCCCGCGCCGCCGCTCCGCCACCGCCGCCGATCGCGACACCGTTGGCCGACGACCCGGCGCCGCCGACGCCGCCCACGCCGCCTCGCGCCGCGTTGGTGTCGAGGCGGACCCGCGCCAGGGTGAGCTCACCGAAGTTGGAGATACCACCGCCGTCCGCGGAGCCTCCGGCTCCGCCCGGCGCACCATCGCGACTTCCTGAGCCCGGACCGCCGCCTCCTCCGGGAGAGCCGGCCGTCGTCCCGCCGCCGCGCCCGGGGGACCCGATCGCGGAACTGCCGCCAGGCGACCCCTCACGGGATTGGCCTGGTCTGCCCCCGACGCCGCCCGACACGCCCCGGCCGCCGGCGCCACCCTCTGCTCCGTTGCCGCCGGTGACCGACGAGGCGGTGAGCGGGGTGTCCTGGATGGACAGCGTGGCTCCAGACGCGTTGGCGATGGCGCCGCCCCGGGCTGCTCCTCCGCGTTCGGCGGAACCCGGCGCTCCGGCAGGGCCGGCGGCACCGGCCCCAGGCCCTCCCGAACCACCGGTCCCTCCTGCGGCACCGGTGCCTCCGTCGAGATCGCCTGTGCCGCTCTGTGCGCTCCCAGGCGTACCACCCACGCCTCCGAAGCTGTTCGACCCGCCGATACCTCCGGGCCCGCCGAACCCCGCGGGCGATGCGGACCCACCTCGGGCGATGGAGCTCGTCACGGAGCTCAGCGTGCCGCCCAGGGTGGCGACCCCGGCCCGGTTGTGGATGGTGCCGCCGACGGCAGCCCCACCGGCCGCCGCGGTGCCGCCTGGCGCGCCGGTACCGCCTACCCCGCCACCACCGCTGCCGCCGGCGGCGCCTCCGGCACCGCCACTTGCGCCCGCAGCGACGGCCGATGCTCCCGGGCCCCCCGCTCCACCGGCACCACCGGCGCCGCCCGTCCCCGTGACGCCGGCCTGCCCGCCACCGCCCGACAGGCCGCCGCTCGCGACCGAGAGAGAGAAGCGCACGTCGACCATCACGAGGGCGCCGCTGTTGTCGATCGATCCTCCGGATGCCGCGCCACCTGCACCTGCGGCACCGCCGGACCCGCCACCACCACCGGTGCGACCAGCACCGCCGGCCGCGCCCTCTCCACCGTTGAGGCCGCTCGCGTCGACGCCACCTGGTCCTCCGGGACCGCCGACGCCACCGGGTCCACCCGCTGCCCCCCTGCCGCCGAACGCCCCCGTCCCGCCGGTGCCACCGCGGACCTGGTTCGACGCGAACGTCGAGTCGGTGACGCTGAGCGTCCCGGCATTGTCGATCGCACCACGGGCATCGCCGGCTGCACCTGCACTGCCGGCCGCGCCTCCGGAACCGCCCGCAGCACCATCCCCGGCGATCTGGCCCAGCCCGCCGGGTCCGGGCGACTCGCCACGGGCCCCCTGGCCGCCCGCTCCGCCCTCTCCGCCCGCTCCGCCGAGGCCGCCTGGGCCACCGACTCCGCTCGCACCGCCATCACCGCTGGTCGAGACGTTCGATTCGACGCGTACACGAAGGAGGCTCACCGACCCGTCGTTGGACAACGCACTCCCCCTGGCACTGCCGCCCGGTCCGCCGTTGCCACCGGTCCCCCCGGTGCCACCCGGGCCGCCGGGACCACCAGCTCCGCCGGTGCCTCCCTGCACGCATTTCACTCCCTTTATCACCGGAAGGCCCTCGAACTCGAGGACGCCCGAGTCGGTCCCCGCCGCACCGCTGCCGCCGCCGCCACCGACTCCACCCGGGCTACCGGAACCGCCCACACCCCCGCCGCCTCCGCGGCCTCCGACCACCGAGTTGGAGCGGAGCACGACGTCAGTCATCCGCAGCGTGCCCCCCACTCCGACGAGCAGGGCGCCACCCCGAACGTCCCCGCCTGCCTGACCTGAGCTTCCGCCGCCCCCGTCCTGTCCGGGGCCGGCGGATCGGCCCGGGCTACCGTCGGCCGCCCGGCTGGAATCGGTGCACCGGTTCAACTCGCCGGAGGACCCGGACGCGCCGGCGGAGCCCGCTGTCGACGCCGGATCTCCGCCCGGCCCCGCCGACCCGCTGGATCCTGTGACCGATCCGTTGCGCAACGTGACGCCCCGGACCTCCAACGTCCCACCGCTCACGTCGAACAGGCGTCGAGCACTACCGCCGCTGAGCTGTACGTCGAAGCCGGTGCCGACGACGGTGACGTCGAGGCCGGCCGGGATGGTGACCGTCTGGGTCAGCACCAACGAGGGACAGCTCACGGCGAACGTCACCACACCGCCGGCCGCCGCTGCGTCCCGGAACACCACCTCGTCGCAGCTGGAGATCGTGGCGGTGGCGGAGGCCGGCTCGACGACCACGAGCGACAGTGCCACTGCGGCGGTGGCGGCGACGACAGCCACAACATGGCGACGAGCATTGATGTACGGCGAGGGTCCCATCTCGCGAAACCTAGAGACCTCCGCCATCGATCGAATCGGTGATCTCCACATGTCGAATGCGCTTCTCGGCGCCCCCGGTCATCCCAGCGCGGCATTCAGCTGGGCTCGCGAGCGGATCCCGAGCTTCGAGTAGGAGCGAGACAGGTTGGCCTCGACCGTTCGCCGGCTCACGAACAACTTCGCGGCGATCTCGCTGTTGGCGAGCCCCTCCGCTGCGAGGCGGGCTACCCGTGCCTCGGTCACGGTCAGCTCGCCGGAGGCGGTACGACCGCCGAGGCGGGTCAGGGCGATCGCAGCCCGGCTCGACCACAGCGGCGCTCCGATCTCGTCGCAGATGGCGACAGCACGCTCGAGTGAGCGGCGCGCCGCGGCTCGTTTTCGGGTTCGTCGCTCGAGCTCTCCCTGGACCAGCAGGCAGCGGGCCGTTTCCAGGGGCATCTCGCAGGACGCGCTCGTTGTGCTCGCCTCCTGCGCCAGCGCCAACGCCTGGTCGAGCTCGCCCCGGGCGGCGTGCACCAGAGCTCGTGACCGGGTGACGCCGACCTTCAGCCATGGCACGTCGAGCTCGGAATAGGTTGTTGTGAACGCATCGAGTACTGCAGAGGCCCGAACCTCATCACCGACCTGCGCGAGCGCCTCGACGAGGTCGGGCAACGCCAACCCGACCGCCATCCAACCCCCGTGGCCCAGGGCCGCGCCCTCGGCGAGCGGCGCGAGGGCCCTTGCGGCGCCCTTCGGGTCGCCCGTCGAGAGGGCGAGGAAGCCCGAACTCGATCGGGCGACGGCGATGCCCCCGACCCAGCCGGTGGGTTCCAGCAGGACGAGACCGCGCTCGATGTCGTCGTGTGCCGCATCGAGCCTGCCCAGCGCCGCGTTCGCCCGCCCGCGATGCGCCAGTGCCAGGCCGTGCATGGCGTCGTTCCCGGCCTGCAGGGTGAGCATGGCCGCATGGTCGGCGGCCTCGATCGACTCCTCGAATCGACCCTGCCACCAGCGACACAGGGCGAGGAAGAACAGCAGGTACGGCAGGTCACCCTCATCGCCACGCTGGACGAACCAGGTCCGCAGCTCGGTCAGTGATTCGGCGGCGGCGGCGAGGCGGCCGTAGTAGGTGGTCTGCTCGGCGGCCAGCACGCTCGGCCGCATGTGGATGGGCAGCTCGCGGCTGCGATCTTCGAGCTGGATGGCCCGGGCGAACCCGTTCCAGTCGACTCCATGGCCCCCGAACCCGCGCCCGGCGGTCACTACGGCGAGTGACTCTGCGATGAGGGCATCGTCGCCCAGCTCTTCCGCCAGTTCGAGCGCCCGGCGCCCGAACCCCGCCGCGGCGCTCGGATCGCCTGCGCTGAAGACGGCGTAGGCGTTGGCCAGGAGTGTCGGCACCTGGAAGTCGCCGGCTTCGTCCTGATCGAGCGCCTCCGCGATGAGGGTCAACGCATCGTGGTAGCCGTGGTCGTGATAGCGGACCTCCCCGAGCAGGCGGAGGGCCTCACCGCGCGTGCGGCCCCGGGGCGCCACGGTCAGCACGGCGTCGAGGACCTCGACAGCACGCTGGGTGTCACCGGCGCGGACGAGGTAGGCCGCAGCGATCACCTGGCGACGCGTCCGGCGGGCCGCGTCCCGCTTCGGGGTCCGCTCGACAGCGAACAGCGCCAGGTCGGCGGCGGCGTCGAGGGCCCCGACGGCCCTGGCGTGCTCTGCTGCGGCCATCAGTGTCGCCGCAATCGATTCGGCGGGCCTGACGGTGGACAGCGCGAGGTGCCTGGCCCGTTCCTCCGGTTCCGCGACCCGGGTGGCGAGGTCGCGGTGCGCCGCCCGGCGATCGGTCGCGGAGGCCGACCGGTACACCGCTGAGGCGAACAGCGGATGGACGAACGTGACGCGATCGCCGTCGACGGTGGCGATCCCCGCGCCGACGGCGATCTCTTGGTCAGCGGTGGACAGGAGTGCGGTGGTCGGACGGGTCGCAGCTGCCACACGCAGGAGGGATCGGCGGGTGTGGGCCGGGATCCGTTCGACCCTGTTGGTCACGAGTCGCTGGAGATCGCGGGGCACGGCAGCTCCGTCGTGTGGGTCATCGTCGAGGAGCCGGGCGACCTCCAGTGCGTAGAAAGGATTGCCGCGAGTGGTGTCGGCCAGCTTGCGGAGCTGGGGTCCGGGCAGCGTTCGACCGAGGCGGGCGATCAGCAGGGAGTGGATCGCGGGCGCGTCGAGGGGTCCGAGAGTGGTCCGGATCACCGAATCGGCGGGGAGCCCGTCGAACAGCGATGGGGCCTGCGTCCCGGCCGCATCGGTCCGCCGCGAGGCCAGCACGACGAGGTGGCTGGTGTGGAGTCGTCGAAGTGCGAATTCCAGAGCGCGTGCGGTCGCCACGTCGAGCCATTGCACGTCGTCGATCACCACCGCCAGCGGCTGGTCGCTCGCGAACGCGGACAGGAGGGAACCGGTCGCGGTCGCGACAGCCCGGCGCGCTGGACGGACGCCGTCCCCGTCCTCACGCAGGAGCGCCACCCGGAGGGCGCTGCGCTGTGGGGCGGGGAGGATGTCGAACCAGCGGTCATCGACGGGGCCCAGCAGGTCGGCGAGTGCCGCGTAGGACCAGCGCGCTTCGGACGCCGACGGAGAGCATGACAACACGCGGTAGCCCCCACGTTCGGCTCGGTCCGCGGCCTCTCGCAGCACGGTCGACTTGCCGATTCCTGCTTCACCCTCGAGGAGGAGTGCCGTCACATCGGTGGCACCCGACAAGAGCGCGTCGACGTCCGACAGCACCTCCGCTCGCCCCACGACGCTGGCCATCCGAGAAGTGTTCCACGC
>JBBQNZ010000027.1:0-34190 GCA_038330415.1 Actinomycetales bacterium
CTCACGCTTGCTCCAGTTTGCATTTTGCTAACTAGAGCAAGCATAATGGACTCGTGAGCAAGAATCCGCTGAACGACCTGGGCAGCAGCCTCGGCGAGTACCTGCGCGAGCAGCGCACGTCCGCCCGGCTCTCCCTTCGTCAGCTGTCCGAGCTCGCCGGGGTGTCCAACCCCTACCTGTCCCAGATCGAGCGCGGGCTCAAGCGGCCGAGCGCAGAGATCCTCCAACAGCTGGCGAAGGGCCTCGAGGTCTCGGCCGAGAGTCTCTACGTCAAGGCAGGCATCCTCGACGCCGAGGTCGCCCCGCCCACCACGGCCCCCGACGTCCGCGGCGCCATCGCGGCGGACCCGGCCCTGACCCAGCGCCAGAAGAAGACCCTCCTCGACATCTACGAGTCCTACCTCGAGGAACCCCCCACGGCAGCGCCGCCGACCCGCAGGGCCCCCAAGACCAGCAAGACCGCCGCGGCCAGCAAGACCGCCACGGCCAGCAAGACCGCCAGGGCCCCGAGAACCCCCCAGAACTGAACCACCCGTACCACCAGAAGGAGACACACCATGTCCGTCATCCAGGACCTCAGGAACACCGTCGACACCACCCCGTTCTTCGCCGCCGTCGGCGCCACCGACCTCGCGGTCGAGAAGGTGCGCGAGGCTCGCCTGCGCGCCGAGAAGGCCCGCGTCGAGCTCTCCACCGACCTGGCCCCGGCCAACGTCCAGGCCCGCGCCACCAAGGCCGTCGACGACGCCAAGGAGATCCCGGCCCTGGCGATCAACCAGACCATGGTCTTCGGCGGCAAGCTGACCGAGGCCTACGACGAGCTCGCCGCCCGCGGCCACAAGCTCGTCAAGCGCATCCAGGACCAGAAGGCCACCCAGGACCTCGTCGCCCAGGCCGACACCGCCAAGGCTCACGTCAAGGGTGCCGTCACCTCCGCCCGCAAGGCGAGCGCCGACATCGAGCGGTCCGCCAAGGCCACCGTCACGACCGCCCGCAAGGAGGCCGCGAAGGTCGTCACCGTCGTGAGCGGCTCCGTCGCCGAGGAGACCAAGGCCGTGGAGGCCGAGGTCACCAAGTCGGCCAAGCGCACCCGCACCGCGGCCAAGCGCACCAGCACCACGACCAAGAACGCCACCAAGAAGGCCACCACCTCGGCCAAGGGCGCCACGACGAGCGTTCGCAAGACCGCCGCCGCCGCTGAGAAGGCCGCGGAGAAGGCCACCGAGAAGGTCGGCACCGCGCCCCTCACCCCGGCCGAGAAGCCGGCCACCCCGGCCGCGAGCTGACCCTCCCCCCAGCGTCGGCCCCGGCCGACCACCCGTCACCGGGTTCCCCCCTTTCCCGGTGACACCCCCGACGACCGGGGTCGGCTCGACCGGCCCCGGTCGTTCGGCGTCCCGGCCCGAGCACCCCACCGGATGCCGCGCGCCCACCCCGCCGGATGCCGCCGGTCCACCCCGCCGGATGCCGGCGGTCCACCCCGCCGGATGCCGCGCGCCCACCGCGCGCGGATAGGGTCGGCCCGTGCCCGACCAGACCGCATCCGCCCGCAGCGCCACCACCCCGCCGGCGCTGGCCGAGCCACCCGTCGTCGCCCACGTGACCCGCGGTGGGTTCGTGGAGTCGGCCCACCGCGCGACGATCGCCGTCACGGCCGCCGACGGCTCCCTCGTCCACGCCTGGGGCGCCGCCGACGACCCGGTCTTCCCGCGCAGCTCGAACAAGCCGATCCAGGCCGTGGCGATGCTGCGCGCGGGCCTCACCCTTCCCCAGCAGCACCTGGCGCTGGCCTGCGCCAGCCACTCCGCACAGCCCTTCCACCTCGACGGCGTGCGCGACATGCTCACCGCCGTCGGCCTCACCGAGGCCGACCTGCAGAACACCCCCGACCTGCCCTACGACCCCGACGAGCGTGACGTCTGGATCGCCGCCGGCCGCACCGCCCGTCCGCTCGCCCAGAACTGCTCGGGCAAGCACGCCGCGATGCTGGCCACCTGCCGCCTCAACGGCTGGGACCTCACGACCTACCGCGACACCGGCCACCCGCTGCAGCGCCTGATGGCCGACACCCTGGCCGACCTCGCCAGTGAGTCGGTCGCGGCCACGGCCGTCGACGGCTGCGGCGCCCCGGTCATGGCCGTGTCCCTGACCGGGCTGGCCCGGGCCTTCGGCCGGATCGCCTCGAGCGAGCCCGACACCCCCGAGGGCCAGGTCACCGCCGCCATGCGCGCCTGGCCAGAGTTCGTCGGCGGCACCCGGCGTGACGTCACCGCCCTGATTCGCGGTACCGAGGGCCTGATCGGCAAGGACGGCGCGGAGGCGGTCTACGCCGTCGGACTGGGCGACGGCCGCGGCGTCGCGCTCAAGGTCGCGGACGGCGGCCAGCGGGCCCGACCGGTCGTGCTGGCGGCGGTCTTGCGACGCCTCGGCGTGCAGTCCACGGCCTACGCCCGCCTCGAGGACGCGCCGATCCTCGGCCACGGCGAGCCGGTCGGCGCGGTGGTCGCCGTCGGCATCGCGGACTGAGTCGCGCATGAGGGCAGTGCTGCAGCGGGTCTCCCGGGCCTCGGTGACGGTCGACGGTGAGGTCGTCGGCGAGCTGACCCGCCCCGGCATCCTCGCGCTCGTCGGGGTCACCCACGACGACGGGCCCGAGCAGGTCGCCACGATGGCCCGCAAGATCACCGACCTGCGCATCCTGCACGGCGAACGCTCGGTGCTCGACGAGGGCGCCCCGGTGCTCGTGGTCAGCCAGTTCACCCTCTACGCCGACACCCGCAAGGGCCGCCGGCCCTCGTGGAACGCCGCGGCTCCCGGCCCGGTCGCCGAGCCGGTGATCGACCAGGTCGTCGCAGCCCTGCGGGCCCGCGGGGTCGAGGTGCAGGCCGGCCGGTTCGGCGCCCAGATGGACGTCGAGCTGGTCAATGACGGGCCAGTGACGATCCTGCTCGAGGTCTGACGCCTACGCTGGTCCCATGTCGATGATCGCGCAGCTCCAGAACTGGATCGTCCTCGGCCTGTCCGTCGTGGCCCTCGGCGTCGAGCTGTACGCGCTCGTCGACTGCCTGCGCCGCCGCTCCGACGCGTTCACCGCAGCCGGGAAGCGCACCAAGCAGTTCTGGCTGCTCGTCACCGGCGTCGCCGCCCTGCTGGGCATCGTCGCCCTCGGCGGGGTCGGCTTCCTCGCCATCATCGCGATCGTCGCCGCCGGGGTCTACCTCGCCGACGTCAAGCCGGCCCTCGACCAGGTCATGGGCCGCGGGCAGGGCAACCAGGGTCCCTACGGCCCCTGGTGAAGCGCGCCTGACCGACCCGCGCCGCGGCGAGCCGCCGGCGGCCGCGGCGCCACGGCATCCCAGGCGATCGTCAGCTCACCCAGCCGCCAGCGGGACGGGCCGTCGAGAACCGGCCACCCGGCATCCCGCAGCGCCCCCACGGTCGCGAGGAACCGCTGCCGGATGCCGTACGCCGCCTGGGGCGCCTGCCGCGCCCAGGCCTCGTCGAGGTCGGTGAGCAGCCGGTGCACGCCCTCGCCGGGCACGTTGCGGTGGATCAGCGCCTTGGGCAGGCGCTCGGCCACCACGCCGGGGCGCTCCAGCCTGCGCAGCCGCCAGCTCAGCGACAGGCTCTGCGGCCCGTCGGCCGTCACAGCCACCCAGGTCGCCAGCCGGCCGAGCTCGTCACAGGTGCCGTCGACGAGCAGGCCGTCGGGGGCCAACCGGGCCACCGTGGTGGCCCAGGCCCCCGCCACCTGCGCCTCCTCGTACTGGCGCAGCACGTTGAACGCCCGCACCACCACCGGCCTGGCCCCACCGGGCAGCGGTACCTCGAACCCGCCGAGCGCGAAGCGCAGCCCCGGCCGCTCGAGCGACCGGGCGGCCGCCACCCGGGCGGGGTCGATCTCGATGCCGACCACCGCGACGTCGGGGCGCACCTTCCGCAGCCGGTCGTGCAGCTCCAGGGCGGTCACCGGGGAGGCGCCGTAGCCGAGGTCGACCACCACCGGGGGCGGTCCACCGCGCAGCCGCCAGGCCTGCGGACCGGCCAGCCAGCGGTCGCAGCGACGCAGCCGGTTCGGGTTCGTCGTCCCCCGGGTGATGACCCCGACGGGTCGCGGCTGCGGCACGGCCCCAGCGTAGGACCGCTTACCCTGAAGGGGTGCGTGAGTGGTGGCGAGAGCGGTCACGAGAGGGCCAGGTCAGCCTCTCGATGGTGGCCCTCGTCGTCTCGCTCCTCGCCGCCCTGAGCCTGGGCCTCACCTCGTGGGTGCCTCAGGTGCTCGAGCGCGACATCGGGGTGTCCGATGTCGCGCCCGGCCTGCTCGAGGTGGCCCAAGGTGCGCGTGGCGTGCAGTCGCTCGGAGCCGGCCTCTCGGTGACCCTCTACGACTCCGGCTTCCGCCTGGCCAGGGGCAGCACCGTGCTCGCCGACACGGTGACCCGTGGCGCCCCGGTCACCGCCATGATGGGCTCGATCGAGGAGGTCGACGGCCACCCCCGCGAGCGCGTGACCTCCACCCTCATGCACGTGCGGATCGACGCCGTGACCCGGGTCAACGACACCGTGCGCTACGTCGGCGTGGTCCACGACGACACGACCAGCAAGCCGCTGCGCATCGACTTCCAGCCGATCGACGGCCGGATCCGGATGGATGCCGCCGTGCCCGGCGCCGACGCGGTCGCCATCCACCTCGACTGGCGGCCCGCCACCGTGGGCATCGCGCCGGCCCTGCCCGAACGCAACCTGCGCGAGCGTGCCTACTGGGTCGACCCGACCGTCGTCGAGCAGCCGGCCTTCACCTGGGTGCTCGGCACCGACGTGTCGATCGGGCCGGTGCAGGTGCCACGCGCGGTCGACCTGCGCCAGGACGGCCGGATCGCCGTGCACGTGTGGGCCCCTCGGGTCGTGGTCACCGTCACGGACACCCCCCGCGGCACCGTGGCAGACTCGAACGCATGAGCACGCCCACCACCCCCACGCACCTGCAGCGGGTCGCGATGGTCACCGTGCACACCTCCCCGCTGGCCCAGCCGGGTGAGTGCGACGCCGGTGGCATGAACGTCTACGTGCTCGAGGTGGCCCGCCAGCTCGCCCGCCGCGGCATCGCGGTCGACCTGTTCACCCGCACCACGAGCGCCTCGCAGCCGGCCGTCGTCGAGGTCGAGCCCGGGGTGGTCGTGCGGCACGTGCCGGCCGGCCCCTACGAGGGGCTGTCCAAGGAGGACCTCCCCGGCCAGCTGTGCGCCTTCGCCGCCGGGATGATGCGCGTCGCGGCCCACGCGCCGCCCGGCTACTACGACCTCGTGCACTCGAACTACTGGCTCTCCGGCCAGGTCGGCTGGCTCGCCGCCGACCGGTGGGGCGTGCCGCTCGTGCACACCATGCACACCATGGCGCGGGTCAAGAACCTGCACCTGCCCGATGGCGACCTGCCCGAGCCGATGGGCCGCGAGATCGGCGAGGCCCAGGTCGTCGAGGCCGCCGACCGCCTGGTGGCCAACACCGCACGCGAGGCCGCCGAGCTCGTCGAGCTCTACGACGCCGACCCCGAGCGGGTGGTCGTGGTCGAGCCGGGCGTCGACCTGGCCGTCTTCCGGCCCGGCTCCCAGCTCGAGGCGCGGGCCGCCGTCGGCATCCCCTCGGATGCCGTGCTCCTCCTCTTCGTCGGTCGCATCCAGCCGCTCAAGGCGCCCGACGTGCTCGTCAAGGCGGCCGCCGAGCTGGTGCGTCGCCGACCCGACCTGCGCTCACGGCTGGTCGTCGGCATCCTGGGCGGGGCCAGTGGCTCCGGGGTGCGCAACCCGATGGAGCTGACCGATCTCGCCGAGCAGCGCGGCATCGGCGACCTCGTGCGCTTCGTGCCGCCGGTCGACCGGCCCACCCTGGCCCAGTGGTACCGCGCGGCCGACGTGCTGGCCGTGCCCTCGCACAACGAGTCGTTCGGGCTGGTGGCGGTCGAGGCGCAGGCCTGCGGCACCCCGGTCGTGGCAGCCAACGTCGGGGGACTGCCGACCGCGGTCGGCGACGCCGGCATCCTCGTCGACGGCCACGACACCGCCGACTGGGCCACTGCCATCGCCGCGGTGGTGCTCGACCCCGACCGGCGGGCCGGCCTGTCCCGGGCCTCGGCCGAGCACGCGGCCGGCTTCGGCTGGGCGCGCACCGCTGCGCGGCTCGCGGAGGTCTACGACGACGCGATGACCCGCCCACGCGAGGCGTCGATCAACGACGCCGAGACGCTCACCGGCATCCCGCAGGCGGTCATCCCGTGACCGACCGCGCCACCCTCGCCACGACCGTCGAGGCCTACCTGCGCGACAACGGCCACGACTGGGAGCCGGGCGCACGGGACGACGAGTACGTCGTCTCGCTGCCCGGCGAGAAGAAGCTGAAGACGGTGGCCTCGGTCGTGGTGTCCGACACCGCCCTTTCGGTGACGGCCTTCGTCATCCGCAACCCCGACGAGAACCACGACGAGGTCTACCGCTTCCTGCTGCGCCGCAACCTGCGGCTGCCCGGGCTGGCCTACGCCGTCGACAAGGCCGGCGACGTCTACGTCACCGGCCGCGTCCCCGCTGCCGGGGTCGACGCCGAGGTGCTCGACCAGCTGCTCGGGGTGGTGCTCACCGCTGCCGACGAGCCGTTCAACGAGCTGCTCGTCATGGGTTTCCTGAGCTCGATGCGCAAGGAGTGGGAGTGGCGCGTCACGCGCGGCGAGAGCCTGCGCAACCTCGAGGCGTTCCGCTCCGTCCTGGCCCGGCCGGGCGACCCCGGTCCCGCGGATCAGCCGGCCTGACCCGGCCCGCACCGGGTGGCTAGGCTGGCGGCATGACGGCACACACGCTCATCCTGCTGCGTCACGGCGAGTCCGACTGGAACCAGAAGAACCTCTTCACCGGGTGGGTCGACGTCGACCTCACCGAGAAGGGCCGCGCCGAGGCGGTGCGCGGTGGTCACCTCATGGCCGATGCCGGGCTGCTCCCCGACGTCGTGCACACCTCGGTGCTGCGCCGCGCCATCACCACGGCCAACCTCGCGCTCGATGCCGCCGACCGGCACTGGATCCCCGTGCGCCGCAGCTGGCGGCTCAACGAGCGGCACTACGGCGCCCTGCAGGGGCTCGACAAGGCCGCGACCCGCGACAAGTACGGCGACGAGCAGTTCATGCTCTGGCGCCGCAGCTTCGACACCCCGCCGCCACCGATCGAGGCCGGCACCGAGTTCGACCAGACCGGCGACCCGCGCTACGCCGGGGTCGAGGTGCCGCTCACCGAGTGCCTCGCCGACGTCATCCCGCGGATGATGCCCTACTGGGAGAACGAGATCCAGGCAGACCTCACCGCCGGCCACACGGTGCTCGTCACCGCCCACGGCAACTCGCTGCGGGCCCTGGTCAAGCACCTCGACGGCATCAGCGACGACGACATCGCCGGGCTCAACATCCCCACCGGCATGCCGCTGGTCTACCGGCTCGGCGACGACTTCATGCCGACCGGCCCGGGCGAGTACCTCGACCCCGAGGCTGCGGCGGCCGCTGCCGCTGCCGTCGCCAACCAGGGCCGCTGACCCTTCCCACCGCTCGTGGCTGCGGAAGTGGTCGCTCTGACAACCACTTCCGCACTCAGCGCGCAAGGAGTGGTCCGGCTCAACGCACCCGCGGCCACAGGTCGCGGGGGTCGCGTCGGCGGAACAGCGACTCCCAGGAGCCGAGCCGTCGCCCGCGTTGGTCCCACGTGACGAGCCGGTAGAGCGCGGCCCGCCGCGAGTCCGCGACCTTCAGCACCCCGGTGCCACCGCGCAGCGCGGTGACCTCCGAGGCCGGGTAGGTGTTCGACGCCGTGCCCACCAGCTGGGCGCGCGCGGCACCGGGGGCGACGACGAGGAAGCGGCTCACGGCGGCGGTGAAGGCGGGCAGCCGGGTGGCGAACGGGGCCGACCCGGGGTCCGGGGCGATGACGCGCGTCGTCTCGACGTCGAGCGGCCCGGCCTCGCCGCGCCCGTCACCCCCGACCCGGACGCTGCGCAGCAGCACGCCGTTCGGCAGGACGGAGTGGGCGACGACCACCCGGCCAGGTCCGGGCTTCTCGCCGCGAGCCGCCTGAACGAACACGTCGGCCGGTACGGCCGCCTCCAGCACGATACGGCTGCGCACGGCCGAGGCCGGGAGCCCGGTGCACGCGGCGATGAAGGGGCCGAGGGCCTCGAGCAGCGAACCGGCCAGCGGCCTGGACGGGCTCGGGGTGGGGAGCCCCAGGGGTGTGGCGCCGAGCGGGCCGCCGTCGTACCCGTCGACGCGCACCCGGAAGGCCGGGGGCAGGGGGCCGCGCAGCGGCACCGTCGCGACGCCGTCGCGCAGCACCACCTCGGTCCACCGTCGGCCGACGCCGCCGTTGCGGTTGTACTCGACGACCGGTGAGAACGACGCCTCGAGCACCGTTGGCCGGGCCAGCAGGAGCACCGCTCCCGGACCGCGCCCGTCGGCCGCCCCGTCCTCGACGGCGATCGGCACGACGTCGTCGCGGAACGTGACCCGGTCCCGGACCAGGCCGACCGGGGTGAGCGACGTCGGGTCGGCGCCGGCAGCGCCCGCCCACATGCGCGCCAGGGTGCCCCCCGTGCCGCTCGCGTCAGCCGAGGCTGCCACGACGACCCGCTGGCCGGCGAGGTCGTCGGCCCAGAGCAGGTGCGCCCGGGGCGAGGCGCCCGCCACCAGGGCGGCGACCCCCGCATCGGTCGCGAGGCCACCCCTGGCCGGCCAGGTGTTCGTCGCCACCCACACCGGGTCGCCGGGCCCCGGTGGCTGGGGTGCGGCCCGGGATGCCGTGCCCGTCGCGACCCCCTCCACGAACCAGGCACCGACGGTCGCGGCGGCCAGCGCGGCACCGGTGCCGATGACGACCGAGCGGCGGCGCACCTGCCGGTGGCGCTCGCCGACCAGTGCCACCGCGTCGGGCGGGTCGGCGTGGTCGGCGAGCAGCAGGTCCAGGGCGTCCTCGAGGCCGCGGTCGAGGGCCCACTCCGCCGGCTCCAGGCCGGCGGCGGCCCGGGCCGCGGCGTGCGCCTCGAGGAGGCGACCACGCACGGACCGGTCGGCGTCGACCACGGTGGACGACGGCATCCCGAGCAGGTCGGCGACCCGGCCCGGGCCGACCCCCCAGACCGTGTCGGCAGCGAGCGCCGCCCGCTCGAGCGGGCTTGCGGCTCGCACGACCGCCAGCAGAGCGGACAGCACGGCGTCGTCCGCCTCGGCCGTGGGCTGGAGGTCGCTGGAGGGGGGAAGGAGGTCGTGGCCCGTCGGCGTGGGGGTTCGGTGCCGGGCCGCGGCCAGGGCCGAGGTCAGCACCCGCCGGCGGGCAGTGGCGCCCGGGACCCCCTCGTCGAGTAGTGCGCCCCACTGGCCGTGCAGGTCGGCCAGCGCGTCGGTCGTGACCCGGCGGGCGGCCGGTGCGTCGAGGGTGACCAGGCGCGCCACCGGCTCCAGCTCGCCCCAGCGCGCGACCACGAAGTCGCGGAAGTCCTCCTCGGCAGTGACCGTCATGACAGGACGATCGACCGTTCGCCCGGCCACAGGTCGAGCAGGTCCCGACCGGTGCGGGGCACGCCGGTGCCGAGTCGGCGCCCGGAGGCGTCGCGGCGCACGAGCCGGAACGCGGCGGCGTCTTCGGCGTTGACGACCTCGACGATGGCGACGCCACCGGTTCGGGTGCGGGTCACCTTCGAGACGGGGTAGGCGTTGGGCGAGGTCGACAGCAGCTGCACCCGCGCGGCTCCGGGAGCGATGACGAGGAAGCGCCCGACCCGGGGCCGGGAGTCTTCCAGCCGCAGCACGACCGGCTCGTCGATCGGGGTGTCGGCGGGGAGCACCGACGGTTGCTCGAGGTCGAGCCAGTTGACCTTGCTACGGCCGTCGTCCACGACCCGCACCGACCGCACCACGACACCGTCGGGAGTCGTCGTGCGCAGCACCCGCACCCGGCCGTCGCCCCCCTCCGCCGTCAGGGCGATCGGGTCGATGACGCCGCCACCGACCTTCGCGTCGGTGACGACCTCCGTGCGCAGGCTGTCGACCGGTTGGCCCATGGCCGCGGCCACGAACCGGCGGGTCTCCTCGGCGAAGCCGGCCAAGGCGTCGAGGCCGCTCTCGTTGACGTAGGTCTGCAGCGACCCGGAGGGCGGTCCGTCGAACCCACCGCACCGCACGCGCAGCGCCGGCCCCTGATCGCCCTCCCAGCGGGTCGCCCCGATGCCGGCCGCCAGCGTCGTCGACGCCCAGGCGCGGTCGATGGTGCCGTCGGGTTTCGGCGTCACGATCGTGGAGTACCTCCCGAACCTGACCTGTGGACGGGCCAGCAGGAAGAGCAGGGTGCCGGGGGAGGTCGCGACGGCCACCGGCACGCACTCCTGCCCGGCTGCGACGAACGGGTTCTGCAGGGGCACCTCCAGCAGGGTCGCCGGGTCCTCGCCCGCCGCTCCCTGCCAGGCCTGCAGGATGAGGTCGTCGGTGCCCTGGTTGAGGGTCGCCGAGACGACCAGCCGGAGGCCCTCGACGTCGTCGGCGAACAGCAGGCGCGCGCTTCCCTCCGAGCGGGCGATGACCAGCCCCTGCACCCGGGGGTCGGTCGCGAGCCGGCCGCGCGCTGCCCACCGTGAGACGTCCCGCCAGCTCGGGTCGGTCGCGGCGGGGATGCCCGTGGGCCGCGCGGTCGGCCCGGAGGCGACGCCGGCGGCAGCCGTCCGGCGGCCCACCACCCACCACCCCAGGGCTCCGGCCGCGACCACGGCGGCTCCACCCGCGACCACGGAGCGACGCTGCACGGACCTGCGCCGGTCCTCGACCAGGGCTGCAGGGTCGGGCGGGTCGCCCTGGCCGGCGAGCAGTCGCTCGACCACGGCGTCGAGGTCGACGTCGAGGGCCCAGTCGGCGGGTTCGAGGCCCTCCGCGGCGCGGGCGGCGTCGTGGGCCCGCGTGAGCCGGCCCCGCAGTGCCGCGGCCCGGTCGCGGACGTCGGCGGCCGGCATCCCGAGCAGGTCGGCGACCTCGTCGGGGCCCGCGCCCCAGACCGACCCGGCCGCCACGACGGCCCGCTCGAGCGGTGTCGCGTCGCGCACGACGGCCTCGAGCGCGGTGCGCACCGGGTCGTCGTCGTCGGGGTCGTCCCACGGGTGCGGCAGCACGCGGGGTAGTGACCCGGCATCCGGTCGGGGCGTCGCCGAGACGGCGGCGGTCAGCACCGAGCGGCGCGCCATCGCCACCGGTCGGCCCTCGTCGAGGGCCTGGCGCCACTGCTGGTGCAGGGTCGCCAGTGAGTCGGTGGTGACCCGGCGGGCCGTGGCGGCATCGAGCGTGACGACGAAGGCCACGCCCTCGAGGTCCGGCCAGCGCGCGGCCACGAAGTCGCGGAAGTCGTCCTCGACGGTGAGGGTCACCGTCCCAGTCTCACACCGAGAACTCCGTGCGAACAGGTCTGTGCAGGGTCAGCGCAGTGCTGCCGCGCCGTCCTCGACGTCCTCGTGGCTCTGCTCGCTCTCCGGGTCGAACTCCCCGGTGACCAGCCAGATGACCCGGTGGGCGACGCTGACGGCGTGGTCGGCGAACCGCTCGTAGTAGCGGCCCAGCAGGGTGATGTCGACCGCAGCCTCCGTGCCGTGGTGCCAGCTGCTGTCGGTCACCCGGGCGAACAGCTCGCGGTGCAGGTCGTCCATGGCGTCGTCGTCGCGCTCGATCTGGTGGGCGGCCTCGACGTCGCGGGCGGCGATCACCGAGCCCGCCTTCTCGACGATCCGCTCGGCCACCTGGCCCATCTGCAGGATGGTGGACCGCAGCTCGGCCGGCACGGCCGACTCCGGGTAGCGCAGCCGGGCCACCTTCGCCACGTGCCGGGCCAGGTCGCCCATCCGCTCGATGTCGCTGCTCATCCGCATGCTCGTGACGATGACGCGCAGGTCGGTGGCCACCGGCTGCTGCCGGGCCAGCAGGTCGAACGACATCAGGTCGAGCGCGGCCCGGCGCGCGTCGATCTCGGCGTCGGCCGCGATCACCGAGTCGGCGAGGTGGATGTCGGCGTCGAGCAGGGCCGTCGTGGCTCGGCTCATCGCCGACGATGCGAGGTGGGTCATCTCGACGAGCGTCTCGGCGACGCGGTCGAGCTCCTCGTGGAAGGCCTTGCGCATCACGGGGTGTCCTCCGGGGGTTCGGTGTGGCAGCGGGAGGCGACCTGCCCGCCCACGGCACTGTGACACCCCGTGATGAACCGGAGACGCCCCCGAGGTGAACTTCTGGAAGCGCTACCGCCCTTGGCCGGGGATCCGCAGGACCGCCTGCGTGCGCCCCGTACCCTGACCTCGTGGACCCCACGCTCGCGGCGATGCTCGGCGGGGCGGTCGGCCTCGTCATCGGGGCCGTGGCCGTCGCCGCCACGCGGTGGTCGGAGCGCAGCAACGCCGAGGCCGAGCCCGAGGATCCGCCGCTGCCGCGCGGGGTCGGTGACGTGCTCTCGGTGCTGCGCTCGATCGCGGTCGTGGTCGACGCCAGCGACGCCGTCGTCAACACGTCCGCATCGGCGGTCAGCTACGGGCTGGTGCGTCACGGTGAGCTCGTCCACCACGAGCTGCGCCACCTCGCACGGCAGGTGCGCCGCGACGGCATGATCCGCGAGGCCGAGCTCGACCTGACCCGCGGCCCCAACACGACGGCATCGGTCGTGATGCGGGTGCGGGTGGCGCCCATCGCGGTCTCGCACGTGCTGATCCTCGCCGAGGACCACACCCACGCCCGCCGGGTCGAGGAGATCCGCCGCGACTTCGTCGCCAACGTCAGCCACGAGCTCAAGACCCCGGTGGGCGGCATCTCTCTGCTCGCCGAAGCCGTGCTCGGCGCCAAGGACGACCCGCAGGCGGTCGAGCGGTTCGCCCAGCGCATCCTCGTCGAGTCCTCCCGGCTCACCCGGCTGGTGCAGGAGATCGTCGACCTGTCCCGGCTGCAGGTGGCCGACACCCTGCACGAGCCCGAGCTGGTCGACGTGGGCGCGGTGGCGTCCGAGGCGGTCGACCGGGTGCGGGTGGCGGCCGAGGCCCACGACATCGAGCTGACCCTGGTCAGCGAGGCCGGCCTGCGCGTCTTCGGGGATGCCGAGCTGCTCACCACCGCGGTCGCGAACCTGGTGACCAACGCCGTCAACTACAGCGAGTCCGGCACCCGGGTCGGCATCGGCGCCCGCCGGGTCGAGGACTCCGTCGAGGTCACGGTGACCGACCAGGGGCAGGGCATCCCCGGGGCCGAGCAGGAGCGCGTCTTCGAGCGCTTCTACCGGGTCGACGCCGCCCGCTCGCGCGCCACCGGGGGCACCGGTCTCGGGCTGGCCATCGTCAAGCACGTCTGCGCCAACCACGGGGGTCGGGTGAGCGTCTGGAGCCAGGAGGGGCGCGGCTCGACCTTCACCATGACCCTTCCCGCGGCGGCCGACCGGCCGGTCGCGGTCGAGCTCGACGACGGCCGCCCGCGGCCCGAGTCGCACGAGGAGAGAGCCCTGCATGACGCGCATCCTGATCGTTGAGGACGAGGTGTCCTTCTCGGACCCCTTGTCCTACCTGCTCAGCAAGGAGGGCTACGAGGTGTCGGTGGCCGAGAACGGCCACGACGCGCTCACCGCCTTCGACGCCACCGGCGCCGACCTCGTGCTGCTCGACCTGATGCTCCCCGGCCTGTCAGGGGTCGACGTGTGCCGCGCCCTGCGGCAGCGCTCGAACGTGCCCGTCATCATGCTGACCGCCAAGGACAGCGAGATCGACAAGGTGGTGGGGCTCGAGCTCGGGGCCGACGACTACGTCACCAAGCCCTACTCCTCGCGCGAGCTGCTCGCCCGGATCAAGGCCGTGCTGCGCCGGCTCGCCGAGCCCGAGGAGATGCTGCCGACCACGCTCGAGGCGGGCCCGGTGCGGATGGACGTCGAGCGGCACGTGGTCACCGTGCGCGGGGGGCAGGTCTCGTTCCCCCTCAAGGAGTTCGAGCTGCTCGAGATGCTGCTGCGCAACACCGGCCGGGTGCTCACCCGGGTGCAGCTCATCGACCGGGTCTGGGGCAGCGACTACGTCGGTGACACCAAGACCCTCGACGTGCACATCAAGCGGCTGCGCGCCAAGGTCGAGTCCGACCCGGCCAACCCGACGCACATCCTCACCGTGCGGGGGCTGGGCTACAAGTTCGAGATCTGAGCGGCTCGGCTCAGGAGGACGAGGCCTTGAGGTCGGCGTAGAAGCCCCGGTTCACGAGCACCGGCACCGTGACGATGTTGGCACCGGCCTCCGCGGTGGTGACGGTCATCTGCACCATCGTGCCCGGGGCGACCGGGATGCCCGGGATCTCGACAGCGGTCGCGGCGTCTGACAGCGTCCTGCCCGAGCTGGCCGGAACGGCGACGGTGGCCGGAGTCGGGGCGCCCTCGACGGCGAAGGTCACGTCGACCGCGGAGCTGCTGCGGTTGACCGCCTGCCCGACGACGATGCCGGTCTCGCCCTTCGCGGGCACGACGACGGCGAGGCCGCGCAGGTCGAGGCCGACGATGGTCAGGGGGACTCCGTCGCCGGCGTCGCTGGCATAGCTGGTCTGGACCGGATTGAACACGGCGCACCCCGAGGCGAGCAGGACGGTGCCTGCCAGGGCGGTGGCTCGCAGGGCGGAGGCGGCACGGTTCGTCACGCGGCCAAGGATAGCCATGCCCGGCCCCACTCCGCCCAGGGTGCCCGCAGACCGGTGTCGCGGGTGTGTCGGTGGCCTTCCATGTGGCCTTCCATGGCGCCGCCCACCGGACCTGCGGGAGGGGTGTGCGGGGGTGTCCGTACCCACCCCGGGGCCGCGCGCGAAGCATGGACGACGCGGTTCTGTCAAGACCCGATCTAAGTCTCTCGCAACCCGGTTCCCGGCCCTGACCTGCGCAAACGTCGATGGACTGGATTATTGCGACACGCCGGTGCGTGGTATCCTGAGTGTCGCGAAAGGGGACAACAACACATGGTTTTCAAGGTCGGCGAGACGGTCGTGTACCCCCACCATGGGGCCGCGCGTATCGAAGAGATCAAGAAGCGCACGGTCCGCGGAGAGGAGAAGCTCTACCTCAAGCTCAAGGTCGCGCAAGGCGATCTCGTGATCGAGGTTCCTGCCGAGAACTGCGACCTCGTCGGAGTCCGCGACGTGGTCTCCAAGGAAGGCCTCGACAAGGTCTTCGAGGTGCTGCGTACTCCCTTCGCCGAGGAGCCGACCAACTGGTCGCGCCGCTTCAAGGCCAACCTCGAGAAGCTCGCCTCGGGCGATGTCATCAAGGTGGCCGAGGTCGTCCGCGACCTGTGGCGCCGCGACAAGGACCGCGGCCTGTCCGCCGGCGAGAAGCGCATGCTGGCCAAGGCCCGCCAGATCCTGGTCTCCGAGCTCGCGCTCGCCGAGAAGACCGATGAGGAGAAGGCCGAAGTCATCCTCGACGAGGTCCTCGCGTCCTGACGCCGGGCTCGCGCCCACACTGACGTGACCGACGCCGACGCTGCCCCGTGCAGCGTCGGCGTCGTCGTCGTCGCAGCCGGGTCGGGCACCCGGCTGGGGGCCGGGCTGCCCAAGGCGTTCGTGCCGTTGGGTGGCCGTCCGCTGCTCGGGCACGCGCTCGAGACGGTCGTGCGGCTGCCGGGGTTGCGGTCGGTGGTGATCGTCGTGCCGGCCGAGCACGCGGACCCGTCCGCGCCGGCCTGGGCCGGGGTCGACCTGCCCCCGGATGCCGTGGTGGTGGTCGGGGGTGCGTCGCGCACCGACTCGGTGGCCGCAGGTCTGGCCGCGGTCGGTGCCGTCGACGTCGTGCTGGTGCACGACGCCGCCCGCTGCCTCACCCCGTCGGCCGTCTTCGAGCGGGTCGTCGATGCAGTGTGGGGTGGTGCGGCCGGTGCCGTGCCCGGCATCCCGCTCGTCGACACCGTCAAGACCGTGGATGCCGCGGGGGTCATCACCGGCACCCCCGACCGTGCATCGCTGCGGGCGGTGCAGACCCCGCAGGGGTTCGGGCGCGAGGTGCTCGTCGCGGCCTACCGCAGCGGTCTGGCGGCCACCGACGACGCGGCGCTGGTCGAGCTCGGCGGGCACCACGTGGTCGTGGTCGAGGGTGACCCGTTGGCGTTCAAGGTGACCACCCCCGACGACCTCGAGCACGCCGAGCGGGTGCTCACCGAGCGGGCGGGGGCCACCGCCGGGCGCCTGCCAGACTGACCCCATGAGCGCACCGCCCAGGGTCGGCATCGGGGTCGACGTGCACGCCCTGGCGGCCGAGGGGTCCGGGCGCGAGCTGTGGGTGGCGGGGCTGCACTGGCCGGGGGAGCGCGGGCTCGACGGCCACTCCGACGCCGACGTCGCCGCCCACGCCGCCTGCGACGCGCTGTTCTCGGCGGCCGGCATCGGTGACCTCGGGGCGCACTTCGGCACCGGCCGGCCCGAGCTGGCCGGGGCGTCCGGGGCGACGCTGCTGGCCGAGGCGGCCCGGCTGGTGCGCGAGGCGGGGTTCGAGGTCGGCAACGTGGCGGTGCAGGTGGTCGGCAACGCCCCCAAGGTCGGCACCCGACGCGCCGAGGCGCAGGCCGCCCTCTCGGATGCCGTGGGCGCACCCGTGTCGGTCAGCGGCACCACGACCGACGGGCTGGGGCTCACCGGCCGCGGCGAGGGCGTCGCCGCCATCGCGACCGCCCTGGTGATCCCCCGGGGCAAGATCGACCAATAGGTCAAAGTTGTCCCGCCGGCCCGGGTCAAGATCGACCAATAGGTCAAAGTTGTCCCGCCGGCTGCCGCCCGGGCCGGTCAGCGGCTGCGGGCCCCGCCGACCCGACGTTCGCTGCTGACGATGCGGGCCATCCGCTGCAGCTCGGCCACGTGCCCGCACAGGGCCTCGCGGCCGTCCGACGTGAGCACCACGGTGGTCACCTGGCGGCCGTCGCGCACCGAGCGGTCGAGCCGGGTGTAGCCGCGCGCGGTGAGGGCCTTCAGGTGCTTGGACAGTGCCGAGTCGGACAGCCCCATCTCGTCGCGCACCGTGCCGAAGTCGGTGCCGGTCGACGGCACGAGCATGGCGCAGATGCGCAGCCGGTGCGGCTCGTGGATCACCTCGTCGAACACCGGGTAGGGCATGGTGCGCAGCATACGGCGCGTTTCCTGCGCGGAAAGGCGATCGAGGCCTGTGCCACAACGCAGCCGGCAGCGGCCGCGCGGTGCGGGCCCTTCCCGGCATCCTGCGACGCGGGTTAGCGTGGCGCAGACCGCTGCCGTTCGACCCGAGGAGCACCCGTGCCACAGACCGTCCAGGGAGTCATCGCCCGAGCCAGGGGAGCGGCGGTCGAGCTCGTCGACGTCGTCGTGCCCGACCCCGGCCCGGGTGAGGCCGTGGTGCGCGTCGAGGCGTGCGGGGTGTGCCACACCGACCTGCACTACCGCGAGGGCGGCATCAACGACGACTTCCCGTTCCTGCTCGGCCACGAGGCCGCCGGCACCGTCGAGTCGGTCGGTGAGGGAGTCACCGATATTGCACCCGGCGACTTCGTCATCCTCAACTGGCGCGCCGTGTGCGGCCAGTGCCGCGCCTGCCTGAAGGCCAAGCCCTGGTACTGCTTCTCCACCCACAACGCCACCCAGAAGATGACGCTCACCGACGGCACCGAGCTCAGCCCGGCGCTGGGCATCGGGGCGTTCATCGAGAAGACGCTCGTCGCGTCCGGCCAGTGCACCAAGGTCGACCCTGATGCCGACGCCGCGGCGGTGGGGCTGCTCGGTTGTGGCGTCATGGCCGGCTTCGGTGCTGCCGTCAACACCGGTGGCGTGCAGCGCGGTGACTCGGTCGCGGTGATCGGGTGCGGTGGGGTCGGCAACGCGGCCATCGCCGGTTCCAGCGTGGCCGGGGCGACGACGATCATCGCGGTCGACGTCGACGACCGGAAGCTCGAGGCCGCCCGCGGCTTCGGCGCGACCCACACCGTGAACTCCTCCACCGAGGACCCGATCGAGGCCATCCGGGCCCTCACCGGCGGCCACGGCGCCGACGTGGTCGTCGAGGCGGTGGGCCGGCCCGAGACCTACGAGCAGGCCTTCTACGCCCGCGACCTCGCGGGCACCGTCGTGCTCGTCGGTGTGCCCACGCCTGACAAGGAGATCACCCTGCCGCTGCTCGACGTGTTCGGCCGCGGCGGCGCCCTGAGGTCGAGCTGGTACGGCGACTGCCTTCCCTCGCGCGACTTCCCGATGCTGGTCGACCTCTACCGGCAGGGCCGGTTCGACCTCGACGCCTTCGTCAGCGAGCGCATCGGCATCGGTGACGTCGAGGCGGCATTTGACAAGATGCACCGGGGCGACGTGCTGCGCTCGGTCGTCGTCATGGGCGGTCCCGCATGACGGCCGACATCGGGATGCCGGTGCGCACCTCCCCGGGTGGTGTGCGGGTCGAGCGGGTGGTCACCTCGGGTGTCTTCGAGCTCGACGGCGGCTCGTGGGAGGTCGACAACAACGTCTGGCTGGTCGGTGACGACACCGAGGTGCTCGTCGTCGACGCGGCGCATGACGCGGGCGCCATCCTCGCCGCCGTCGGCGGCCGCCGGGTCACTGCCCTGATCTGCACGCACGGCCACAACGACCACGTCAACGCGGTGCCGGAGGTGATCGCGGCGACCGGTGCCACGGCATCCTTGCACCCCGCCGACCGGGTGCTCTGGGACCAGAGCCAGAGCGTGCCGCCCGGCGCCGACCTCACCGACGGCCAGATCTTCACCGTCGGCGACGTCGAGCTGACCGTGCTGCACACCCCCGGCCACGCGCCGGGCGCCTGCTGCCTGTCCGCCCCGGCCCTGGGCGCGCTCTTCTCGGGCGACACCCTCTTCAACGGCGGTCCGGGCGCCACCGGGCGGTCCTACTCCGACTTCCCCACCATCGTGGAGTCGATCCGCACCCGGCTGCTCGACCTGCCCGCCGACACCGTGGTGCTGACCGGCCACGGCGACCCGACCACCATCGGTGCCGAGGTCCCGCACCTGCAGGACTGGGTCGCCCGCGGCCACTGACCCGTCATCCTGATTCGAGGTGATCCGCCGACACCTCGGGCCAGAACATCACCTCGAACCGCCGGGGCGTCGCCGCATTCGAGGTGATCCGCTGGTACCTCGGGTCACGAAATCACCTCGAATCACCGAGGTCGGCCCGGCATCGGGCGTAGCGGGGGGAGGAATCGGGGGATGGGCGCCCGCGCCGGTACCCTTGCGCGGGTGACCCTCAGGCTGTTCGACTCCCTCACGCGCGAGCTGCGGACCTTCGTCCCCGTCGTGCCCGGCAAGGCGGGGATCTACATCTGTGGGCTCACCACCCAGGCACCGCCGCACCTGGGCCACGTGCGCTTCGCCGTCGCGTTCGACGTGCTGCGCCGCTGGATGACGCGGGGTCACGGCCTCGATGTCACGCTCATCCGCAACGTCACCGACATCGACGACAAGATCCTCGCCAAGGCGGCCGAGAGCGGCGAGCCCTGGTACGCCATCTCCTACCGCAACGAGATCGAGACCGCGGCCGCGCTCGAGGCGCTCGGGGTGCTGCCCCCGACCTACGAGCCGCGGGCCACCGGCCACGTGCCCGAGATGGTCACCCTGATGGAGACCCTCGTCGCCCGGAGCCACGCCTACGCCGCGAGCGACCGCAGCGGCGACGTTTACTTCGACGTGCGCAGCTGGCCGGCTTACGGCGAGCTGACCCACCAGAAGGTCGACGACATGGTCGACGCCGAGGATGCCGACCCGCGCGGCAAGCGCGACGTCCGCGACTTCGCGCTCTGGAAGGGCCACAAGGACAGCGAGCCCCTGACCGCGTCGTGGCCCACGCCGTTCGGCGCCGGGCGCCCCGGCTGGCACCTCGAGTGCTCGGCGATGGCCCGCAAGTACCTCGGCGACACCTTCGACGTGCACGGGGGTGGGGTCGACCTGCGCTTCCCGCACCACGAGAACGAGATGGCGCAGTCGCGCGCTGCCGGCCTGGGCTTCGCCAACTACTGGCTGCACAACGCCTGGGTGACCATGGGCGGCGAGAAGATGAGCAAGTCGCTCGGCAACTCGCTGCGGGTCAGCGAGGTCATCAAGGAGCACCGCCCGCTGGCGGTGCGCTACTACCTCACCGCGGCCCACTACCGCTCGATGATCGAGTTCCACCCCGGCTCCATCGAGGAGTCGGCCACCGCGGTCGAGCGCATCGAGGGCTTCCTGCGCCGCGCCCTCCCCGGCGTCATCACAGCCGTGCCGACCGGCGACGAGGTGCTGCCCGAGGACTTCCGAGAGGCGATGGACGACGACCTGGGGGTCTCCGGCGCGCTCGCCGCGGTGCACGAGGCCGTGACCGCAGGCAACACCGCGCGCGACGACGGTGACACCGAGGATGCCAAGGCCATCGCCCGCGTCGTCATCGCGATGACCGACGTGCTCGGGATCAACCCGCTCGACCCCATCTGGTCGGCCGGCGACAGCGGCGCCGGCGACGCCCTCGCGAGCCTTGACGCCATCGTCAAGGGGCGCATCTCGGCCCGGGCCCAAGCCCGGTCCGCCCGTGACTACGACACCGCGGATTCCATCCGCGACGAGCTCGCCGCCGCCGGCATCGCGCTCGAGGACACCGCCGCAGGGGCCCGTTGGTCCCTCGCGCGGAGACGGAGTGAATGACCATGGCCGGTAACTCTCAGCGACGCGGTGCGGTGCGCACCGGGAACAAGAAGGGCCCCCAGGTCGGGTCCGGCGGTCAGCGCCGCCGCGGCCTCGAGGGCAAGGGCCCCACACCCAAGGCCGCCGACCGCCCGAACCACAAGGCGCACAAGGCCGCCGAGCGGCGTGGTGGCGGGCAGGCGGGGCGCACCAGCACCCGCAAGAACAAGGCGAGCAGCGAGATGGTCGCCGGTCGCAACTCGGTGCTCGAGGCCCTGCGCGCCGACGTTCCGGTCACGACGATGTACGTCGCAGGGCGCATCGACTCCGACGACCGGGTCCGCGAGGCGCTGAAGATCGCGACCGAGCGCGGCATCCCGGTGCTCGAGACCCCACGCGGCGAGCTCGACCGACTCACCGACGGGTCGGTGCACCAGGGCCTGGCCCTGCAGGTGCCGCCCTACGAGTACGCCCACCCGAGCGACCTCATCGACCCCGAGGCCCCCGGCATCCCGCTCGTCGTGGCGCTCGACGGCATCACCGACCCGCGCAACCTGGGCGCGATCGTGCGCTCGGTGGCCGCGTTCGGCGGCCACGGCGTGGTCGTGCCGAGCCGGCGCTCGGCCGGGATGACGGCATCCGCGTGGAAGTCGTCGGCCGGTGCGGCGGCGCGCATCCCGGTGGCTCAGGCCACCAACCTGAACCGGGCTCTCGAAGACTACAAGAAGGCCGGCTTCTTCATCATCGGCCTCGACATGGACGGCGACGTCGAGCTGCCCGACCTCGAGCTGGCGTCGGAGCCGCTGGTCGTGGTCGTGGGCTCCGAGGGCAAGGGCCTGTCCCGGCTCGTGCGCGAGCACTGCGACCAGATCGTGTCGGTGCCGATGAGCTCGGCGGTCGAGTCGCTCAACGCCGGCATCGCCACCGGAGTCACTCTCTACGAGGTCGCGCGCCGCCGCCGGCACTGAGGCCGTTCAGGCGGGCGAGAGCCAGTCCCAGCCGGGGATGTTGCGCAGCACCCCGAAGAGCAGGGTCGCGACCGCGATGCCGACCGGCACCCAGGAGGGCACGGCCGGGGCCTTCGCGCCGCGCCGGCGCCGGTACGTGACGCGGTAGCCGACCCAGACGAGCACGGTCACGAGCAGCAGCGGCACGGCCGGGTTGCGGGCGAAGGCGCCGGCGACGTCGGCGTGCATCAGGTCGTAGGCGGCGCGGGTGCCCCCGCAGGCCGGGCAGTAGATGCCGGTCAGGCTGTAGAGGATGCACTGAGGGTAGCTGCCTGCGAGGTGCGGGTCGTGGGTGCCGAGGTAGGCGAGCCCGCCCGCGGCCGCAACGGATCCGGCGACGACGAACCCCGCACCGGGGCGCCGCAGCGCCCCGGCGACGAAGGTGTTGCTCGTCATGGTCGGGGCCGCCGAGTAGTCAGTTGCCGAAGACGTTCGACGCACCGATGCCGAACGCGATGAGCGACAGGACGACGGCGACCGCACCGGTGATCAGGCCCCCGAGCGCCAGGTTCTCGCTCTCCTTGCCGACACCGGTCTTCTGGATCTCGGCGCGGGTGAGGTAGCCGAGCGCCGCGCCGACCCCACCGAGGATCAGCCCGATCGGGCTGCAGCAGAAGGCGAACACGATGCCGGCGATGCCGGTCACCAGAGCGATGAGCGCCTTGTTGTTGCGCGGCGGCGCGGCGGCGGGGAACGGCGGCGGGGCGCCCGGCATCCCTGAGTCGTACGAGCCCGTGGGCATCGGTGCCGGCGGGTAGCCGCTCGGCGGCGGCGGGTATCCGGCCCCAGCCGGGGGCGGCGGCGGGTAGCCACCCTCGGACGGCGGCGGCGGAGGAGCGAACCCGCCCTCGGACGGCGGCGGCGGGGGAGGTGGCGGGCTGAAGGTGCCCTCACCGCTGGGGTCGGAGGTGGTCGAGCCGGGCATGTCCTCGGCGCCGAACTCGGGCGCAGGGGGCGGCGGGGGCGACGTTGCGCCCTCGTCGGAGCCGGACGCGCGCGGCTCCTCGGGCGGGGGCGGGGGAGGCGTGTCGTTGCTCATGCGTGCTCCGTCGGTCTGGTGCCGGGCTTGCTGTCGCTCGTCACCCTAGCGCCGCGGTGCACGACAAGGACCGGCTTCCCGGGGTGTCGGCGGGTGCAAGTGGCGCGCGGCGCCGGCGCCGGTCAACAGGGCTCCGGGCCCGCCAAAAGGCGAGGTCTGCTCTCAGGCCGGTTCTCTTTGCTGTACAAAGGTGTCTCGCAGGGGTCCCGCCGGGGAGTGCGGACCCCCCCGTGCACGTGAAAGGGAATCATGTCTGACGCCGGATCACCCCCTCCGCCGCCGCCGCCCTACGGCTCGGACGGCGGCGGTTACGCCGCTCCCCCGCCGGTGCCCTACGGTGGCGGAGCGCCTGGTGGGCCTCCTGACAACAAGCTGGTCTGGTCGATCCTGGTCACTCTGTTCTGCTGCCTGCCCCTGGGCGTAGTGGCGATCATCAAGTCGGCCGAGGTCAACAGCAAGTGGAACACCGGCGACGTCGCCGGCGCACACCAGTCGGCCGCCGACGCCGGCAAGTGGATCAAGTGGTCGGTCATCGTCAGCATCATCGGTGCCGTCATCGGCGTGATCCTCTGGGTCCTGCTCTTCGTCGTCCTCGCCGCCAGCTCCTCCACCTCCACGAACGGGATGTAACAACCCTCGTGTCCGTCCGGCTCGACCACGCACGACCCCCGCTCGACTCCTCGGGGGGCGGTCGACGCGTCCTCGCCCCCGTCGCGGTGGCGGCCGCGGCGGCGGCCGCCGTCACGACGATCGGGCTGCTCGACCCGAACGTCGCCGGGCACTATCCCACCTGCCCGTGGCTCGCCGTCACCGGCACCTACTGCCCCGGGTGCGGTTCACTGCGCGCCATCCACGCGCTCGCCCACGGCGACCCGGCCGCGGCGATGGCGCGAAACCCGTTGGCCGTGCTGGCGATCGGCTGGCTGGCCGTGTGGTTCGTCGTGTGGGCACGCCGCACGGTCACCGGCCGGGTGCGCACCACGATGGCGCCGGCCTGGGTGCTCTACGGCATCCTCGGCGTCATCCTCACCTACTGGGTGGCGCGCAACATCCCCGGCTGGACCTGGCTGTCGCCTTTGTGAGACAACCGTTCTCGCGGTGTTCGAGGCACCGGAGGGCTGAAAGCCCGGGTCAGCGCTTCGACACCACGACGACGTTGGAGTGCACGGCCTTGTCGCCGAGGGTCTGCTTGTCGGCGTCCCAGAGCATCCAGAGCCAGCCGATGTAGATGACCTGGTTGACCAGGCTGTTGACGATCTCGCGCACGAAGGTCATGCCGGCGCCGACCGGCTGGCCGGTCTTGTCGTCGAGCAGGTAGAGCCCGATGACCTTCTTGCCGACGCTCTGGCCGGTGCGGCCCATCTTGAAGACGCGGTTCCAGATGGTGATGCCGAGGGAGATCAGCGCGCCGAGCCCGATGAGCAGGCCGCCGACGACCACGAGCGCGGCGTTGGAGTCGCCCGAGGTGATGGGATCGCCGAACTGGTCGGTGGTGATCTCGCTGGGCGCGCCGACCACGATCAGGATGATGCCGAAGATGACCGGAATCATCCCGACGAGGGTGATGGCCAGGTCGACCAGATAGGCCAGGGCGCGCTGCCCGAAGCTGGCCACCTTGCCGAAGTTCTGCTCGACGTAGGCGAGGCTCCCCGGGTACGAGGGGCCCCCGCTGGCGTAGACCGGTGCCTGGGAGTAGCCACCGTAGGGGTTGGCCGGCGGCTGGGGGTAACCAGACTGTGCTGCAGCGGGATTCGGCTGTGCGTAGGAGCCGACTGGTGGGGCCACGGGCGGGTACTCAGGGGCGGCCGGAGGTGCCGGGGGGCCGGGGGGCGGCGGAGCCGGCGCGGGCGGCGGGGGAGGTGCGACTGGTGACGAAGGGGGTGGCGCGGCCTCCGACGACGGCGCGGGCGCGGCATCCGGCGGCGGAGGAGCAGTGGGCGGGGTCTGCGGCTCGCCGGGTGTCGGCTCGGTGGGGCCCTGCGGTTGGTCGGTCATGATGTCCCTCGGCGAGGAGAAGCGGTACGTGCACCTCGATCCTAGGCTCGCCCCTGTGGAGTGGCGATGACGGGTAGCTCACGCGTGTCGACCCCGAGCACCGCCCGCTCATCGGGCTTCGAGGGCAGCACCGAGCTGACGTAGTCGTCGATCGCCATCTCCATGGGGATGTCGTGCTGGGCCCGCTCGGCCAGGTACCAGCGGTGCTCGAGCACCTCGTGGAAGACCTCGGCCGGCTCCAGCTTGGACACCAGGGCGCGCGGCACCCGGCGGGTGACCGGCTCGTAGACGTTCGCGAGCCAGTCGTGCGCGACGATCTCCTCGTCTTCTCCCTGCCGTCCGGTCGCCGCCGTGTAGGCGTCGAGGTCGTTGAGCAGCCGGCGGGCCTGGTTCTCGCGCACGTCGAGGCCGGTGAGGCGCAGCAGGCGGCGCGAGTGGTGGCCGGCATCGACGACCTTGGGCTGGATCTGGATCGAGGTACCGCCGATGTCGGTGGTGATGGCCAGCTCGTCGACGTCGAAGCCGAGCGCGTTGAGCCGCCTGATCCGGTCGTCGACCCGCCACCGCTCGTTGTCGTCGATCTGCTCGCTGCCGGTGAGCGCGTCCCAGAGCTCGCGGTAGCGCAGCATGATCCGCTCGCTGACCGCCACCGGGTCACGGTCCTCCTGCAACAGCCCACCGGCCTCGAGGTCCATCAGCTCGCCGGCGATGTTGACCCGGGCGATCTCCAGGTCGTGCTCGCGCTGGCCGTCGCTGAGCCGCTCGCGCAGCTCGCCGGTCTCGGCGTCGACCAGGTAGGCGGCGAACGCCCCGGCGTCGCGCCGGAACAATGTGTTCGACAGCGACACGTCGCCCCACCAGAAGCCGGCGAGGTGCAGGCGCACGAGGAGCACGGCGAGGGCGTCGATCAGCCGGCCGGCGGTGCCCTTGCGCAGGTTCTGGCTGTAGAGCGCGCGATAGGGCAGCGAGAACTGCAGGTGGCGGGTGATCAGGCACGCGTCGAGCGGCTCGCCGTCGAGCCCGACCCGCCCGCTCACCACCGCGAACGGCTCGACGCACGGCATCTGCAACCGGTTGAGGCTGCGCAGCAGCTCGTACTCGTGCCGGGCCAGGTCGGCTCGAATCTCCTTGACCGCGAGCACGCGCCCGGACAGCCGCACGAACCGCACGACGTGCCGCGAGATGCCGCGGGGCAGGGCGGCGAGCAGGTCCTCGGGCCACTCCTCGAGGGGGATGCGCCAGGGCAGGTCGAGCAGTGCGGGGTCGGGGCGGGCGGCCGAGATCTCGAGTGCCATGGTCACACCCTCTCGCATCACCGGGTCCTACGGAACGAGCGGCGCCCCGGACGAGGTCGTCCGGGGCGTCGCGGCGTGCAGGTGGGGCGGGTCAGCCGAGGCGGGCGCCGCTCGCGGGGTCGAACACGTGCATGTGCTCGGGGTTGGGGTAGACGTAGATATTCGACCCCTTCTCGGGCACGTTGCGGCCGTCGACGCGGGCGATGAACGGCTTGGCGAGGCCGTCGTCGCCGCCCTCGAGCTTCACGTTGTCGTTGGCCGGGGTGGCGTAGACGTAGGCGTCGGCGCCGAGCTCCTCGACGACGTCGACGACCAGCTCGAGGCCGTCTGCGTTGGTCGTGACCTCGACGTCTTCAGGGCGCATGCCGACGATGACCTGGTTGCCGACCTTGCCGAGCAGCGAGCGCTCGACGGGGAGGCGGTGGCTGCCGAACTGCACGCCGTCCTCGGTGACGGGCACCGAGACGAGGTTCATGGCCGGGGAGCCGATGAAGCCCGCGACGAACACGTTGGTGGGGCGGTCGTACATCTCGCGCGGGGTGGCGCACTGCTGCAGGATGCCGTCCTTGAGCAGGGCGATGCGGTCTCCCATCGTCATGGCCTCGATCTGGTCGTGCGTGACGTAGACCGTGGTGACGCCGAGTCGGCGCTGGAGAGAAGCGATCTGGGTGCGGGTCTGCACGCGCAGCTTGGCGTCGAGGTTGGACAGCGGCTCGTCCATGAGGAACACCTGGGGGGAGCGCACGATCGCGCGGCCCATGGCGACGCGCTGGCGCTGGCCACCGGAGAGGGCCTTCGGCTTGCGCTCGAGGTAGTCCTGGAGGTCGAGGATGTGGGCGGCCTCGGCCACGCGCTTCTTGATCTCGCTCTTGTCGACGCCGGCGATCTTCAGGGCGAAGCCCATGTTGTCGGCGACGCTCATGTGCGGGTAGAGCGCGTAGTTCTGGAAGACCATCGCGACGTCGCGGTCCTTGGGGGACAGGTCGGTGACGTCGCGGTCGCCGATCCAGATCTTGCCGCCGTTGACCTCTTCGAGACCGGCGAGCATGCGCAGCGAGGTGGACTTGCCACACCCCGAGGGTCCGACGAGGACGAGGAACTCCCCGTCGGCTACGTCGATGTCCAGGCGGTCTACCGAGGGCGAGTCGTTGCCCGGGTAGATGCGGGTGGCTTGGTCGAACTTGACAGTTGCCATGGCGTCATTGCCTTCCTTCACCGGCAGGAACGTGCCGGACGATCCGTTGTAAAGGTGGTGGAGCTCCCGCCACATCGGTGTAAGCGGTTTCGCCAGTATGCCGTGTCCGTGCCGCGTAGCGGTACTCCCGTCCCGACGAGATTCGGCGCGGCCTCCGGCCGGACGTTGTTAGATTGCGGCACGTGAACGAGTCGCGGTCAGCGCGCCTGGCCGACATCGCGGCGCAGGCCGACGTCAGCGAGGCGACGGTCAGCCGGGTGCTGAACGACCGCCCCGGGGTGTCCGACGCGACCCGGCGGGCGGTGCTCACCGCGATCGACGTGCTGGGCTACGACCGCCCCACCCGGCTCAAGCCCAAGTCGGCGCTGCTCGTCGGGCTCGTCATGCCGGAGCTGGTCAACCCGATCTTCCCGGCGTTTGCGCAGGTCATCGAGACGGCGCTGGCCGCCGAGGGCTTCACCCCGGTGCTGTGCACGCAGACCCCGGGTGGCGTGCACGAGGACGACTACGTGCAGATGCTGCTCGACCGCGGCGTGTCCGGGATCATCTTCCTCAGCGGCCAGCACGCCGACGCCACCTCCGACCCGGCGCGCTACCAGGGGCTGCGTGACCGCGGACTGCCCATCGTGCTCGTCAACGGGTGGCTGAGCGGGGTCGACGCCCCCTTCGTGTCGAACGACGACGTCGCGTCGATGGGTCTGGCGGTCAACCACCTCGCGCAGCTGGGGCACACCGAGATCGGGCTGGCCCTGGGGCCGGAGCGCTACACCCCCGTCATCCGCAAGGTGCAGGGCTTCCGGGTGGCGATGCGCGAGTACCTGGGGGTCGAGCCGGCCCACCTCGAACGGTTGGTCACGCACACGGTGTTCAGCCTGGAGGGTGGCGCGGCGGCGGCGGGGCGGCTCATCTCGCGCGGCGCCACGGCGGTGATCTGCGGGTCGGACCTGATGGCCCTCGGCGCGATCCGGCAGGCGCGCTCGATGGGCCTGAGCGTGCCCCGCGACGTCTCGGTGGTCGGCTACGACGACTCCACGATCATGGGGTTCACCGACCCGCCGCTCACCACCATCCGCCAGGCGGTGGAGGCGATGGGGGATGCCGCGGTGCGCGCGCTGCTCGACGAGATCGGCGGGGAGGGGCCGCCCCGGGCGGAGTACGTCTTCCGCCCCGAGCTCGTCGTGCGCGGCTCGACCGGCGCGGTGCCGCACCGGGCCTGAACCGCCGCCAAGGCGCGGATGCCGCGTGGCCGGCATCCGGGTTCCTCTGGCGCGTCGGGGGAGGCACCCCTATGGTTCGGGCATGAGGATCTCGGACGTGATCAGGCGCAAGGGCGGGACCGTCATCACCGTGCGCACCGACGCATCGGTGACCGAGCTGCTGTCCCTTCTCTCGGAGCACAAGATCGGTGCGGTCGTGGTGAGCGACGACGGCGAGAGCGTGCACGGCATCGTCAGTGAGCGCGACATCGTGCGGCACCTGCACACCGACGGCGCGAGCCTGCTCGACGCCCCGGTCGGACAGATCATGACCGCCGAGGTGCACACGGCCAGCCCCGACGACAGCCTCGACGACCTCGAGTCGATGATGACCGAGCGCCGCTTCCGGCACGTGCCGGTGGTCGTCGACGACAAGCTCGTCGCGATCATGAGCATCGGCGACGTGGTCAAGAACCGCATCGACGACCTGCAGGCCGAGCGCGACCAGTTGCGCACCTACATCCAGTCCTGACCGGCCGGGGGCTGGGGCCGGGTGCATCCGGCACCCAGCAAGACGGCTTACCGTGGGGGCATGACCGCCGACGCCATCGCCGACGGCCCCGAGCCGGGGGACGACGAGACCCTGCAGCCGCGTGAGCACACGCGCCTGGGGGAGTACCGCCTCGTCCAGCGCCTCGGCGAGGGCGGGATGGGCGTGGTGCACCTCGCGCTCGACCGGCACGGCCGCGCAGTGGCGATCAAGGTGCTGCGCCAGCACATCGCGCACGACCCCGACGCACGGGCCCGCCTGACCCGCGAGGTCAGCAGCCTGAGCCGGATCACCAGCCCGCGGGTCGCGCCGATCATCGACGCCGACGTCGACGGCCCGACCCCCTACATCGTCACCCGCTACGTGCCCGGCCCTTCGCTCGACGACTACGTGGCAGAACGCGGCCTGTTGCCCCCGGCCGACCTGCACCGGGTCGCCTCCGGACTGGCGGAGGCCCTCGACGCCATCCACTCGGCCGGGGTCGTGCACCGTGATGTGAAGCCGGGCAACGTGCTGCTGGTCGACGGCGACCCGGTGCTCATCGACTTCGGCATCGCCCACGTGGCCGACGACATCCGGCTCACCATGACCGGGCTGGTCATGGGCACGCCGGGCTACCTGGCCCCCGAGGTGGTCGGCGGTGAGGACGTCACGCCCGCTACCGACTGGTGGGGATGGGCCGCGACCACCGCCTTCGCCGCCAGCGGCACACCGCCGTTCGGCACCGGGCCGATGAGCGCCGTGCTGGCCCGGGTGGCTGCCGGCGACCCCGACCTCGAGGCGGTCGACCCGCGCATCGAGCCCCTGCTCTACGCGGCGCTCTCGCCGAACCCGAGCGAGCGGCCCCACCACGACGAGGTCGTCGCGGCGCTCGAGCGCTACGCGCACGGCGCGCCGGCCACCGAGGCGATTCTGGTGCGCCGGGTGCGCCCGCCGACCCAGCGCCTCTCTGTGGCTCCCACCACCGCCCTACCCCTGCCTCCGCCTCCGCCGTCACGTCCCCCGGTCGCGCCCGTGATCGGGGCGGGCGCCGCGGGCGCCGGGCTGGCCGCGGGTTCGAGCGGGTATGCCGGGCCGCCGGCCGCCGCTCGGCCCGTCGCGGCCCGCGTGCCGTCACCCGTGCAGTCGCCGGCGCCGTCACCCCTGCCGGCGCCGATGGTGACGACCGGTCGCCCCGCCGGTCCGCCCGGCTGGGAGCAGGCCCGGCCGGTGAGCCGTCAGGCGATGCAGCCGCCGCCGGCGCGACCCGCCCCGGGCCGGCAGCAGCTCGCGCCCGCCCCGATGCCCGGGCCGCCGGTGTCACCGGTGCCGGACTCCGAGTCGGACTGGGATGCCGCCCGCCTGGGGCACGGCCCCTACGGTGACCCCCGGATCGGCCGCCCCAGCCGGTCGGGCACCCTGCTCGCGCTGCTCGCCGTCCTCGCGGCCGTCACGGCCCGTGCCCCGGTGGTGGCCGTGCTCGGGCTGCTCGCCTGGGTGACCCTCGCCCGCACGGCGGACCGCTCGGTCACCGCGCTCGTCATGCGCCGCCACGAGCGGGGCGCCCGGGGCAGCGACGTCGCTGTGGCCGTCGCGACCAGCCCGTGGCACCTCCTGCTCGGCCTGGTAGGCGCCGCCGCAACGCTCGTGCTGCCGCTCTTCGTGGGGGTGTGCGCGATGTACTCCAGCGCTTTGGTGCTCACCGCAGCTCGGGGCACCGAGGTTCGCACCGACGACGTGCTGCCCCTGGTGGTCGCCGGGGTCTTCGCCGGGCTCACCGCGTGGTGGGGGCCGGGCGGCGCCAGCCTGCGCCGGGGCAGCCGCAGCATCGTGCGGGGGCTGACGCCTGGTGAGGCGGCCGGGCAGGTGCTGGCCGGCATCCTGATCGTCGTTGCCGTGATCGTGCTCGCGATGACCCTCACGGGCACCGGGCCCACGTGGTGGCCCCGCACGACCGCGCCCGGGTGGGCGTCGCAGGCGGTGCCGACCCTGTGAGCCGACCGCCGCGCGACCGCCCCGGACGCGTCTTCCAGGGCGAGTCGCCCACCGAACCCATGCCGATGGCCGACATGCTGCGGCGCACGCCGTACCGCGACATGCGCATCCCCGGGGAGGCGCCCGAGGACACCCAGGTGCGCTGGGCCATCGACCTCGCGGCCCGGGTCGGCGAGCTGATGCTGCGCTGCGGGGCTGGTGCGCCGCAGGTGGTGGGCAGCGTGGCGGCGGTGGCGGCGGCCGCCGGCGTCGACGTGGTGGAGGTGGACATCACCCTGCAGTCGCTGCTCATCCAGGCGTCGAGCTCCACCGGGCGTCCGCACACCCTGCTGCGCGTGGTGCGGCGAACCCGCCACGACTACGCCCGCCTCGTCGCCGTGCACGAACTGGTCGAGGCGCTCGCCGCCGGCGAGATCGACTCCCGAGAGGCCGACCGCCGGCTGCGGCAGATCAAACGCAGCCGGCGGATCTTCCCGGTCTGGGCGGTGTCGTGCGCCAGTGCGCTGCTGGCCTCGGCCGTCGCGGTGATGATCGGCGCGAGCCCGCTCGCGGCCGTGGCCACCGTGCTGGTCGTGCTCGCGGTCACCGCGGTGAACCGGCTCTACGCGCGAACCGCATTGCCCGAGTTCTACGCCAACGCGATCAACGCCCTGGTGGCGACGCTCCTGGCGGGCGCGGTCTACGCGGCGACCGCAGCCGTCGGGCGACCCATGGAGGAGCAGGACTTCGCGTTCATCGTGGCCGGTGGCATCGTCGCGATGCTGCCCGGGCGCTCCATGGCCGCGGCCATCGAGGACGTGCTGTTCGGCTTCCCGCTCACCGGTGCCGGCCGGCTGCTCTCGGTGCTGGTCGCGCTGATGGGGTTGATCATCGGCATCGCCGGCGGGCTCACCGTGATGCTCTCGCTGACGACGATGCTGGGGTCCGACTTCGTCTCGCCGTCGGTGCTCAAGCTGGGGGTCAACCAGTCGTCGGTGTTCGCGGCGGTCGGAGGTGCGCTCGTCGTCGGGCTGAGTGGTGCCGTGACGGTGCAGAGCCTGCGCCGGCTCATCCTGCCCACCGGGCTGCTGTCGGTCGGCACCGCGGTCGTGTCCGCCGTGCTCGGGCGCGGGATCGGCATCGGGGCCATCGCCGCCACCGGGCTCGCGGCGGTCGCGCTCGGGACGGCTGGGCGGCTGTTCGCGGCGCGGCTCGGTGCCCCGTCGATGGTGCTCGTGGTGCCGGCCAGCTTCGCGTTGCTGCCCGGTCTGACCATCTTCCGTGGCCTCTACGAGCTGGTCGCCGCGGGTGGGGACTCACCCGGCTCGCTGACCATCCAGTCGGGGCTCACCACGCTGCTCGGCGCAGGGGCGATCCTGGTGGCGATAGCGACCGGCACGGTGTTCGGCGAGATCCTCGCGTCGCCGTGGGACCGCTCGGTGCGCGGCGCCCGACCCGAAGGTCGAGACGGTCATGAGGGGCACGACGACGACGGCGGGGACCTGCGGCGAGCTTGAGGCACGCGGATTTCCGGTGCGGGGCCGGTCGTGCGCGAGGGCCCGCGGCAGTTCGGGCGGCCTGCGGAGATGTCTGCGTGCGCCGGGAGGTTCTGCGTGCTGGGTGCGGCACGGGCCGGTCGCGAATGCCGGGTGCCGGCATCCGCGTAGACTCCGGGGCTGTCCGCGCCCCGTCCGCGTGGGCCCGCTGGCGTGGCGCAATCGGTAGCGCACCTGTCTTGTAAACAGGGGGTTGAGGGTTCGAGTCCCTTCGCCAGCTCAACGTACTCTTGCTGAAAACCCCTGTCCTGTGCTGCTATTGCGGCAGCGACAGTGTCGTCGCCACGGGGACAGGAGTAGACGCGGATGGACAGGAATCGTCACCGTTGTTGCACGTATGTTGCACGCCAGGGGCATAAGACAGGTGCGTCGAGGTGACCGGGGCCAAGTCTCGGCGGGGGTTTGGGAGCCTTCGGAGACTGCCTTCGGGCCGCTGGCAGGCAAGTTTCGTGGGCCCGGACTTGGTCCGGCGGCCGGCTCCGCAGACCTTCGACACCAAGGGAGATGCCGAGGGCTGGCTCGGCCGACGCCGTGGGGAGGTGCTGGCGGGGGAGTGGCAGCCACCGGTGAAGGTGCTGAAGGTGGCACCGCTGACCTTCGCCGCCTACTCGGCCCAGTGGTTGCGAGAGCGGGACCTCAAGCCCCGCACCCGCGAGGGGTACGAGCACCTGCTGCGCCGCTATCTGACCCCGGTGCTCGGGCCGTTGACCATCGACTCGATCACGCCGAGCGTCGTGCGCACCTGGTGGTCGCAGCTGCCGTCGGACCTGCCGACCGTCCGCGCTCGTAGCTACGCGCTGCTCAAGGCGGTGATGAACACGGCGGTCGCCGACGAGGTGATCGACAGCAACCCGTGCCGCATCCGCGGTGCGGCCAACACCCCTCGAGCGCGGGAGATCCGCCCGGCGTCCCTCGGAGAGCTGTCGGTGGTCGTGGAGGCCATCCCCAGTCGGCAGCGCGCACTGGTGCTGTTGTGTGCGTGGTGCGCGCTGCGCAGCGGGGAGGTGCTCGAGCTGCGCCGCAAAGACGTCGACATCGCGGCCGGGACGGTGCGGGTCGTGCGTGCCGTGTCCTGGGTCGGCGGCCAGCCCATTGTGGGGACTCCGAAGTCGGCTGCGGGGACGAGGGTGGTGTCCATTCCGCCGCACATCGTCCCGGCGGTTGCGCACCACCTCGACGCGATGACGGCCGCGACCCCGGATGCCCTGCTCTTCCCGGGACGTGACGGCGTCTCGCACCTGCAGCCATCGACGCTGCACCGCAACTGGCGCATGGCGCGCGAGGCGGCCGGTCGTCCGGACCTACGGGTGCACGACCTCCGGCACACCGGGGCCACGATGGCCGCGCGCGCGGGCGCGACCCTCGCCGAGCTGCAGCAGCGCCTTGGTCACAGCTCGGTCTCCGCGGCGCTGAGGTACCAGCACGCGGCCCAGGGACGGGACAAGGAGATCGCGGCCGCCCTCTCCGCGATGGCCGGCAGCGAGGGCCGGTAAGCGGGTACAGGGCGCAGCTGGAGCGGCGTCCGGTCTACGGCCGAGCCTCCGGTGGGGGGACTGCCACGGACCTATGAGCGTTGCGTCATACCGCCCACTGTGGGGCAGTGTCAAAGCGCCCATTAGCCCTTCCGCTCTCGCTGCCGTCACGGGCACCCGGAGGACGTAGCGGCCAACGCACAACCTACCGAGCGCAGGGGTCAGCACTGCTCCGAGGCGGAAGACGGGATCC
>JBBQNZ010000028.1:0-33137 GCA_038330415.1 Actinomycetales bacterium
GAACCCCGAGGCGCAGTCGGACCCTCCGCCCACCGGCGCGACAGCCGTCTACTCCCCATGCCCCACACCCCAACCGCAAGCCCCACCACCGGTCAACACCCCCCACCCGCCCGAATCCGGGCCTACTCGCGGATCTGGGTCTGAGTCGGGTGGGAGCAACGCGGTCATCTGTTCGGCCATCACAGCCAAGATCCCGGGACGTGACTCGAACAGGTACTTGTCGAAGTACTCGCTCGCTACCTGTCCGGAACGCAGTGTGAACGAGCCCGACAATCGGCACGTCTGATCGATCAGCGAGGCAAGCTCTTCACGGTGCATCCAGCCAGCGTCCCACTCGGCTCAGCCGGGCACCTCAGGGGGACGAACGGGCGGTGCGTCGTCACGGTCATCGGACGACGCCGACGCTGCACCGCGGCACCGGCTGACGTCGCCGGTCGCGCGGTGACGGGACCGACGTCCGCGGTGGTCCTGCTCGTCCATCCGACCATCGGCACGATCGGCGGCCGTTCCACTTGGTTGTTCGTCGCTCAGTGGCGGGGCGTTCTGAGCAGCTCGATGGTGCAGGTGGGGCCGGCGGCGTGGGCGAGTCGTCGGTCGCCGGTGAGCAGCGTCGCGTCCAGGGCCTCCGCCAGCGCGACGTAGGCGGCGGCGTAGGTGGTCAGGTTGTCCCGAAGCTCCCAACATCGGGGCAGCAGCGCCAGGTGTGCGGCGTGGTGAATCGGTAGCGCCGCCAGGTCGGTCAGGGCCAGCTCCACTCGGCGGTCGTCCAGCGTCCCCGCCCGGTTCTGACGACGCAGGACCGAGGCGACCTCCAGGTCGACCAGCTCTGGCGCGGCCAATGTCTCACCCCGAAGCCGGGTGCGAGCGGCATCCCCGTCCAGGCCGTCATCGGCCAACGCGACCGCAAGGACGCTGGCGTCAACGACGAGCACGATCCCCCTGCAGGGTCTTGACCGCATCCGCCAGCGGAACCGACCCACCCGATCGCCCGCTGGCCCGGTCCAGGACCTCCTCCACCGTGGGCTGACTGGCCTCGGCGATCAGCCGGGAGCGCAGGTACTCCTGCAGCGACTGGTGCGCGGCGGCAGCCCGCTGGCGCAACACCGCGTGGGTGCTCTCCGGGACATCCTTGATCTGAACACTGGGCATGGCGCCATTATGGCGCCACAGGCGCCCCATCACAACCATCCGGCATCCGGCGGCAAACCGGTGGCCCCTGCCAGGTCGAGGGGTCGCGACCTGCCCGGCACCGACGGCCTCGGGGCGATTCATGACCTCTCGACGGGGAGGCGCTCCTCGGCCACCGTGTTGCCGCCGTCGACGACGAGCACCTGGCCGTTGACGTAGGCGGCCCCCTTGCCGGCGAGGAATACCACCGCCGCGGCGACCTCCTGAGCCGTCCCCGACCGGCCGACGGGCGTCACCTGCCCCTCGCGCGCCTCGGCCACGGTCTGCGAGCCGGTGGAGACCCACCCCGGGGCCACCGCGTTGACGGTGAGCCCGTGCCGCGCCTCGTCGACGGCCAACGCCCGGGTGAGGCCCACCAGGCCGGCCTTCGCCGCGGCGTACGCGACCTCCGCGCGCATCGCCATGGCCGCGCCGGTGACCGAGGTGACCATGACGACCCGGCCGTGCCCGCTCGCCCGCAGCAGCGGCAGGGCGGCTCGGGTGGTGAGGTATGCCGTGTCGAGGTTGCGGGCCAAGGATGCCGACCAGCGCTCCGGTGGGGTGCCCAGCAGGTCGCCCTCGAGGTAGTCGCCGCCCGCGGCCGTCGACACCATGCCGGCGTTGTTGACGAGCACGTCGAGCCCACCCCCGAGGTCGACCGCGGCCGCCACCACGGCGGCAGCACCCTCGCCGGTCGTGAGGTCGGCGACGACGCCGGAGGCGACGTGACCGGCATCCACCAGCTCGGCCACCCGCTCGTGCACCCGGCCCGTGGTCGCGGCGACCACGACGCGCGCGCCGCACTCGGCCAACAGCCGCGCGCACGCCATCCCGATGCCGGTCGGCGACCCCGCGCCCGTGACCAGCGCGGTGCGACCGGAGAGGTCGAACGCCGCCGGCAGGATGGGAGCCACCGTCAGGCGACGGCGGCGGCGAAGGACTCCTCGAGCACGTCCATGCCCTCGTGCAGCAGGTCGTCGGAGATCGTGAGCGGCGGGAGGAAGCGGAAGACGTTGCCGAGCGTGCCGCAGGTGAGGGTGACCAGGCCGCGGGAGTGGCACTCGGCATTGATCCGGGCGGTGAGCGCGGCCGCCGGCTCCTTGGTGTCGGGGTCGGTGACGAGCTCCATGGCGATCATCGCGCCGCGGCCGCGCACCTCGCCGACCTCGTCGTACTTCTCGGCGATGATCGAGAGCCGGTCCTTGAGGATGGCCTCGACCTCGCGAGCCCGACCGGCGAGGTTTTCCTCCTCCATCGTCTCGATGGCGGCGAGCCCCGCGGCGCAGGCGACCGGGTTGCCTCCGTAGGTGCCGCCGAGGCCGCCGGGGTGGATCGAGTCGAGGATGTCGGCGCGCCCGGTGAGGCCCGCGAGGGGCATGCCGCCGGCGATGCCCTTGGCGGTCGTGATCAGGTCGGGGACGACTCCCTCGTCGTCGCAGGCGAACCAGTCGCCGCTGCGGCAGAAGCCGCTCTGCACCTCGTCGGCGATGAACAGGATGCCGTTGTCGCGGCACCACTGCGCGAGCGCGGGCAGGAAGCCCCGCGGCGGCACGATGAACCCGCCCTCGCCCTGGATCGGCTCGATGATGACCGCCGCGCAGTTCTCCTCGCCGATCTGGGCGTGGATCTGGTCGGTGATGTAGCCGAATGCCTCGTCGGCGCAGTGCTGCGGGCCGCCCGGCCACCGGTAGGGGTAGGCCATCGGCACCCGGTAGAGCTCGCTCGCGAACGGCCCGAACCGGTGCTTGTAGGGCATGTTCTTCGCCGTCATGGCGAGGGTGAGGTTGGTGCGCCCGTGGTAGGCGTGGTCGAACGCGACGATGCCGTCGCGCCCGGTGAAGTGGCGGGCCACCTTCACGGCGTTCTCGACCGCCTCGGCGCCCGAGTTGAACAGTGCGGTGCGCTTGTCGTGGTCGCCCGGGGTCAACTCGTTGAGCTTCTCCGCCACCTGGACGTACTTCTCGTACGGGTTGACCATGAAGCAGGTGTGCGTGAAGTGCTGGATCTGCTCGGTGACCGCGTCGATGACCCGCTGGTTGCCGTTGCCGACCGTGGTGACGGCGATGCCTGACCCGAAGTCGATCAGCTGGTTGCCGTCGGCATCGCGCAGGATGCCGCCCGCCCCGTCGGTCACGTAGATCGGGAGCGCGGTGCTGACGCCGGCGGACACCGAGGCCACCTTGCGCGCCTGCAGGGCCTGAGACGCGGGGCCGGGGATGGAGGTCGCGAGAATCCGCTTCTGCTCGATCATGGGCCGATCCTAACCGTCGGTCAGAGCTGTCGATACTGCGGAATCCGTCGGATGCACGGCGCATCCCCTAGGATCCGGGCGGTGGAAGAAGCTCCGATCACGGAATCACGCAGCACGGCTGCCACCCGGTGGCAGTGGGTGGTGCGCGCCGTCGCGCTCCTTGCGCTCGTCACCGTCGCGTGGGTCTGCCTCACGGCGTGGGCGCCGGTGGTGCACGGCCACCCGGCCTACCCCGTGTTGCTGGCCCTCACGGTAATCGGCGCCCTTGCCTCCCTGTGGCGAGCCCGCCGCCCGCGGGCTCGCACCGGCGCCTGGCGACTGGTCGGTCGTGGCGTGCTGCTGGTGCTGGCCGTCGGCTGGGTCGCTGCCATGGCCTGGTTGCGCCCGTTCGCCGCGGTGCAGCCGGCACTGGCGGCGATGCGCTCGGACGCGTCGGTCGAGGTGACGGAGTCGGCCACCCGCATCGTGCTGACCCCTGTTTCCGGCACGGCGAGCGAGGTGGGGGTCTTCTTCCAGCCCGGCGCCCGGGTCGACGCCCGCGCCTACGCCGCCGTGCTCCGCCCGCTCGCCGAGGCGGGGCACCCCGTGGTGATCGCGAAGCAGCCGCTCGGCATCGCCTTCCTCGCGCTCTCGGCGTTCGACGGGGCCCGGTCCGCGCAGCCCCGGGTGGAGCGCTGGGTGGTGGGCGGGCACTCCCTCGGCGGCACGGTCGCGGCGATCCAGGCCGACGCCGCGGATGCCGACCGGTCCGCTCCGGCGGTCGGCCTCCTGCTCTACGCGTCGTACCCGGCGGGAGACGTGCGTGGCTCGCTCACCACGGCCGTCGAGTCGGTCTCCGGCACCCAGGACGGCCTGGCCACCCCCGCGAAGATCGCGGCCTCCCGCGCCGACCTGCCCGCCGACGCGACCTTCACCGTCATCGAGGGTGCCTCGCACGCGCAGTTCGGGGCCTACGGCGCCCAGCCCGGCGACGGCATCCCGACCATCTCCGACGAGCAGGCCCGCACCCTCATCACGCAGGCGAGCCTGCGCTTCGTCGACTCCCTCGACCGCTGACCACGACTCAGCGGGTCGGTGCCGTGCGCCGGCGCTGAGCGGCAAACTCCAGAAAAGCGGGGGGTAAACGGTGTGGCGCCGGTAGCCTGTGCGGTGGAGCCTGAGGCCACTGAGGACAGGGGGGCTCGTGCGACTTCTGTTGGTCGAGGACGAGCGCCCGCTCGCGGCGGCCCTCGACGACGCCCTGCGCGAGGAGGGCTGGGTCGTCGACGTGGCCGACAACGGGCGCGAGGGGCTGCGGATGGCGGTGCTCGGCAACTACGACGTCGTCGTCCTCGACATCATGCTTCCGCTGATGAACGGCTACGACGTGCTGAAGTACATGCGGGCCAAGAAGGTGTGGTCTCCGGTGCTGATGCTCACGGCCAAGGACGGCGACTACGACCAGACCGACGCGTTCGAGCTCGGCGCCGACGACTACGTCACCAAGCCCTTCAGCACGCCGGTGCTGCTCGCCCGGCTGCAGGCGCTGTCCCGCCGTGGCGCCCCCGAGCGCCCGGTGGCCCTCACCGTCGGCGGGCTGAGCCTGGACCCCACCACCCGCCGGGTCACTCGCGAGGGGCGCGAGATCCAGCTGACCCCCCGTGAGTACTCCCTGCTGCACCACCTGATGCGCAGGGCCGGGCAGGTGCAGAGCAAGAGCGAGATCCTCGAGAACGTCTGGGACTCCGACTACCCCGGCGCCGACAACGTCGTCGAGGTCTACATCGGCTACCTGCGGCGCAAGATCGACGCGCCCTTCGACGTCAAGCTGCTCGAGACGGTGCGTGGCCTGGGCTACCGGCTCAACCCGGTCACTGGTCCAGCGGAAGCCTGACCTCGAAGCGGCACCAGCCGTCGGGGCTCTCGTCGGCCTCCACCGTGCCGCCGTGCGCGGCGACGACCTCGGCGACGATCGCCAGGCCCAGCCCGGCGCCGCCGGTCTCGCGGGTGCGCGAGTCGTCCAGCCGCACGAACCGGGAGAAGATCCGGGTGCGGTCCTCGACCGGCACCAGCGGCCCGTCGTTGTCGACCTCGAGCAGGGCCTGGTCGCCCACCCGTGAAAGCCGCACCCGCACGGAGTCGTGGCGGTGCCGCTCGGCGTTCTCGAGCAGGTTGCGCACCACGCGGCCCAGCCGGGCGGCATCCCCCCTGACCCGCGCGGGCTCGAGGTGCACCGCGACCGGCAGCCCGCGCGCCCGCACCACCGCGGCCACCACGTCGTCGAGGTCGACCTCGGCGTCGACGAGGGTCAGCGCCTGCTCGTCGGCCGATGCCAGGGTGAGCAGGTCGTCGACGAGCAGCGAGAGGCGGTCGACCTCTGCCGAGGCCCGCTCGGCCGCCAGCCGTCGCTCCTCGAGGGGGCGGTCCCCGCCGAGGCGGTCGAGCAGCACGCGGATCGTCGCGAGCGGGCTGCGCAGCTCGTGCCCGGCATCGGAGACGAAGGCGCGCCGCGAGACGTCGGACCGGCGCAGCCGTTCGAGCACCTGGTTGAGGGTCTCGGCCAGCTTGGCCAGCTCGTCGCGGCCCGGCGGTACCTCCAGCACCGGCGCCGGCCGGGAGCCGGCGACGCTCTCGACCTGGTCGCGCATCCGCTCGACCGGCCGCAGCGCCTGGCCGATGGCGAAGGTGGTCACGGCGCCGAGGAGCGCGACCAGGCCGATGGCGCCGATGAGCGCGAACTCGGTCGACCGCTTGAGAGCGGCGGCCCCGGCCCGGGTCCCCACCGCGACGAGCACGGTGTAGCGGCGCCCGTCGGGGCGGACGGCGCCGGCGGCGGCGACGGCGAACCCCTGCTCCTCGAGCCCCGGCAACGACTCGACGGTCACGAACTGCAGCTCGCCGGGTGCGACCTGTCGGTCGACCACGGGGGTGGTCACCGAGTCGTCGCTCGTCATCACCACGGTGCCGGTGGCGTCGACCACCTGCGTGAGCCGGATCCCGGCGTCGGTCCCGCGGTCCACCACCAGGTTGCCGCCGGTTCCGGAGGCGAGCTCGCCGCGCAGCTCGACGGCCTCGGCGGTGGCGATGTCGCGGGCCGACGCCTCGAGCACGCGACCGATCGAGACGTAGATGATGCCGGCCGTTGCGGCACTGACGAGGACGACGATGGGCATCGTCAGCGCGAGGATGCGGCTGCGCAGGCCGAGCCGCGGGTACATGGCTGGAGTCTAGGTTCGGCGCCGCCCCGGACCCTGAGAGAACCTCAGGTGCGTGGGTGCTGCCCCGCTGAGCCGCTCAGGGGTCCTGCGCGGAGGGGGCGCCCGCGGCGGTGGTGCCCACCCCGGCCCCGCCCCGGTTCGGCGCCCGGTCGGGCCGCCGCTGCGACTCGGTCCAGGGGTAGCGCAGCCGGGTCGCCCACGACTCGGGCGCGCGGTCGAACTCCGCAGCAACCACGGTGGACGCCACGATGATGAAGGAGATGCACAGCAGCCATCCGACCAGCGCCACGGTGACCCCGAACAACCCGTACCGGTCGCTGTAGGACGACATCAGGCGGGGCATGTAGACGGTGGTGGCGTAGCCCCACAGGGTGCTGAGGCCCCCGGCGAGGAGGCCGGCCGGCAACAGCCGCGGCCACGCCACCCGACGGTTGAGCAGGAGCCAGGGGATCGAGGTCCACACCACGACGCTCGAGAACAGCGAGCCGGTCAGCCCCGCGGCCCAGTCGAAGGGGATCTCGCGCAGCAGCGAGCGCATGAACGACAGCAGGGCGAGCTCGAGCATCAGCGCACCGAGCGCGACGGCCGCGTAGAGCGAGGCCCGCACGCCGGGCGCCCGCGGGAGCCCCCACGCCTCGAGGTACATCCGCTGGATGCGCCGGGACAGGCTGATGCCGGACATCAGCAACAGGATCAGGCTGAGCAGGCCGATGGTCGCCTCCCCCGAGGGGGCGAACACGGTCTGCACGGCGTTCGCGGAGTCGCCGGTGAGCGCGAACTTGCGCACGATGGCGTCGGCGATCGAGCCGTGGTTCTCCGAGGGGAGCAGCGCCGAGGTCAGGATGACGAGCGGGATGAGCGCCGTGAACGCCTGCGACGCGATCACCATGGCCCGGTCGAAGCCCTGGATCTCGAAGAAGCAGCGCAGGCACCGGCGGGGGAACCACTCCTCGTCGAGCACGTCGGGCAGCCGCATCCGCTCTCCTAGTCGTCGTCGCGACCAGTGTGCTGACCCGCTCGCGGGGGCGCCTCATCTCGCGCGGGTGAGGCCGCCACCCGGGGCCCGTGAGGCGGCCGCGCGGGCTGCGGGGGTGTGGCAGGAGTCACCCCGGCGGGGTGAGGCGCGCTCGCGCCACGCGGCATACCAATGGGATCACCCGAACCGAGAGGGGGGTCAGCTCAATGACCACCACCGATGCGATGGGGCCGATCGACTTCCTGCTGATCGAGTTCCCCAACGAGAAGACCGACGGCGCCGCCGCCGACGCACTCGCCGACCTCATCGACGCAGGCACGATCCGCCTGCTCGACCTGGTCCTCGCCCGCAAGGAGGAGGACGGCACGGTCGAGGTCATCGAGATCGACGGCCTGGGCGACGTCAACGCCTTCGTGCAGTTCGCCGGGGCGCGATCGGGCCTGATCGGCCACGACGACGTGCAGCAGGCCGGCAACGCGATGGCCCCGGGCACGACCGCGGCACTGATCGTGTTCGAGAACGCCTGGGCCGCACCGTTCGTCGCCGCGGCCCGCAAGAACGGCGGCGAGGTCATCGCCAGCATGCGCATCCCTGCGTCGGACGTCATGGACGCCCTCGACGCGCTCGAGTCCGAAGAAGAGTGAGGTAACCCGATGCCAGGACTACTCCGAGGTGTGGCCCGTACCGCCGTCGTCGCCGGCACGGCGACCGCCGTGAGCGGCCGCGTGCAGCGCCGCCAGGCCGACAAGTACGCCGACCGCGACGCACACGCCGCGGCCGAGCGCTCCCAGGCGTACGAGCAGGAGATGGGGCAGCAGCCGCAGTACGCCGCACCCCCGCAGCAGCAGTACGCGCCTGCGCCGCAGTACGCCCCGGAGCCGCCGGCCGCGGTGTCCCAGGCCGACATGATCAGCCAGCTCAAGCAGCTCGGTGAGCTGCGCGACGCCGGCGTGCTCACCGAGGCAGAGTTCGCGGGGCAGAAGGCCAAGCTCCTTGGCTGATGCCGACACGCCCGCGGTGACGGGGGCGGGCCCTGCGCCCGGGGCCCCTACCGCGGTCACCGGTGACGGGCCCCCGAGCACCACGGATGCCGTGGTGCCGGGGGGCGTCGGTGAGCCGGGTGTCGTCGCCGACGTGACGACCCCCGATGCCGCCACGGACGTCACCACGGCGTCGGCATCCGATCAGGCGGTGCCGGACGTCCCGCACCGGCCGGGGCTGCCCCGGCTCGCGATGGTCGCGATCGTCGGTGGCTCCCTGGTGCTGGTGCTGGCCGGTGCCCGCGAGACCGCGGGCATCATCGGCCCCGCGTTCCTCGCCCTCGTACTCACCATCACCGTGCACCCGGTCCGCCGAGCACTCGTGCGGCGCAACGTGCCCGACTGGGTCGTGGCCCTCGCCGTCGTGCTGTCGGTCTACTTCCTGCTCTTCTCGGTGTCGATCGCGCTGGTCGTCTCGGCCGGCCGGCTCGCGGCGCTCCTCCCGCAGTACCAGGACGAGTTCACCAAGTACACCGCCGACCTCACCAACTGGCTGGCCTCGTTCGGCATCACCAAGGACCAGGCCACCTCGGTCGGCACGTCGATCGATCCGAGCAGCGTGGTGGGCGTCATCGGTGACGCGTTCACCGCCGTGCTCGGGGTGCTCTCCAACTTCTTCTTCATCGTCACGGTCGCGCTGATGATGGCCTTCGACACCGGCGGCGTCGAGCGGGTCATGGGCGTGGTGCGCCGTACCCGACCACACCTCGTCGACGCGATGGTCAGCTTCGCCCACGGCACCCGGGTCTACATGGGGGTGGCCGCCGGCTTCGGCTTCATCGTCGCGGTCATCGACGGCATCGCGCTGTACGTCATGGGGGTGCCGGGCGCGTTCATCTGGGCCGTGCTGGCCTTCGTCACCAACTTCATCCCGAACATCGGCTTCGTCATCGGCGTCATCCCGCCGATGATCATCGGCCTGCTCGAGGGCGGCCCGACGCTGATGATCGGCGTCATCGTCGTCTACTCGGTGATCAACGTCGTCATCCAGTCGGTCATCCAGCCGCGCTACGTCGGCGACGCCGTGGGCCTGTCCCCCACCATCACGCTGCTCTCCCTGATCTTCTGGGCCTGGGCCCTCGGGGCGATCGGGGCGCTGCTCGCGGTGCCGTTCAGCCTGTTCATGCGGGCCATCCTCATCGAGGCCGACCCCACGACGCACTGGGTGCTGCCCATCCTGTCGGGCCACCTCGCCAAGGAACCACCAGACCCTCCGGCGCCCAGCGCGGCGCCGGGCTCCACCGTGCCGGCCTGAGCCGGCGCGGACCCAGCACCGGCCCGGCCGCCATCGCCAGGCGGGGCCACGACGAGAGGTGGATGCCGGTATGACCGAGCTGACGACGGCCGAGCGCAGGGCCCAGGGCAAGGCGGTACGCGCCACGGCGCCGCTCGAGTCGCACTCCGGCATCGGCCCGGACGCCGGGCGCGACCCGGTCGGCCTGGTCATCGGGCAGGCCGCGAACCGGGTGCCCGACCTGGTGCCGATCCGGCACGGGCGGATGCTGGTCTCGCCGTTCACGTTCTACCGCGGCGCCGCGCTGCCCATGGCTGCCGACCTGTCGAAGGTGCCGTCGTCCGGCATCCGGGTGCAGCTGTGCGGTGACGCGCACCTGTCGAACTTCGGCGTCTTCGCCGCCCCCGACCGGCGGCTCGTCTTCGACCTCAACGACTTCGACGAGACCCTGCCCGGGCCGTTCGAGTGGGACGTCAAGCGGTTCGCCGCCAGCCTGGCCGTCGCAGCCCGCGACAACGGGCTGGATGCCGCGGACCGCCGCACCCTGGTGATGGGCGGCGTCGCGGCCTACCGGCGGAGCATGATCCAGTTCACCGAGAAGAAACTGCTGGATGTCTGGTACGACCGCCTCGACATCGAGGACGCTCTCGAGAAGGTGGCGCCCAAGGTCGGCACGGAGGCCCTGAGCCGCACCCGCAAGTCGCTGGCCAAGGCGCGCAAGCGCGACAGCATGCAGGTGCTCAAGAAGCTGACGACGGTGGTCGACGGCCAGCGCCGGATCATCAGCGACCCCCCGCTGGTGGTGCCGATCGAGGAGCTGGCCGACGGCTGGACCGCCGACCAGATCGTCGAGGGGATGCGCACCCTCCTCACGCAGTACCGCCGCACGCTCAGCGCCGACCGCCGCCACCTCATCGGGCAGTTCCGCCTCACCCAGGTCGCCCGAAAGGTCGTGGGCGTGGGCAGCGTGGGCACCCGGGCCTGGATCCTGCTGCTGGAGGCCGACGGCGGCCAGGAGCCGCTCTTCCTGCAGGCCAAGGAGGCTCAGCGCTCGGTGCTCGCCGACTACTGCGGCGCCAGCAAGTACCGCAACGAGGGCCAGCGGGTCGTCGCTGGGCAGCACCTGATGCAGGCGGCGAGTGACATCTTCCTGGGCTGGCAGCACGTCGACGACGGCCTCGACGGCGGCTCGCGCGACTTCTACGTGCGCCAGCTGCGCGACATGAAGTTCTCGGCAGCCATCGAGCAGATGCTGCTGCCGGGCCTGGTCGCGTACGCCGAGCTCTGCGGGTGGACCCTTGCCAGGGCCCACGCCCGTTCGGGCGACCGGTTCGCCATCGCCGGGTACCTGGGCAAGTCCGACAAGTTCGACCGGGCCCTGGCGACCTTCGCCGAGTCCTACGCCGACCGCACCGAGCAGGACCACGCGGCCCTGAGCGCGGCCGTCGCCGACGGTCGGATCGAGGCCGTCACCGGCATCTGAGCCCCACGGGCGTTTCCGCGGACAAGCCCTCAGGGGAGGACGATCTCGAAGCCGGGGTCAGGCGCGTCGAGGAACGACATCAGCAGGGCGAGCCGAGCCGGGTCGCCGGTCAGGGCGAGCTCGCCGGCGCCGACGAGCACCTCCGCGGTGGCCTGCCCGGTGAGCAGCCGGCGCAGGGTGCCGGTGCTGAGGGTGAGCTCGAGCTGAGCGCCGTCCGCGGTCGTCGGCACCTCGCGGTGCACGAGCACCCCGTTGCGGAGCTCCATGCGCAGGCGCTCGTCGGCATCGGTCAGCACCCAGTCGATGACCACGTGCTCGTGCCACGACCGCGGGCCGTTGACCCGGATCTTCACCGAGTCGAAGAGCTGGTCCACTGTGAGCACGGCGAGCAGGTCGGCGGATGCCGTCGACGCGGGGGTGCCGACGTTGCCGTGGCGCAGCTCGTGCGCCCCGGTGAGGAAGAAGTTGCGCCAGGTGCCGTTCTCGGCGCCGAAGCCGAGCTGCTCGAGGGTGCGCGCCTGCAGCTCGCGGGCGGCGGCGTTGGTGGGGTCGGCGAAGACGACGTGGTTGACCACGGTGGCCACCCAGCGGAAGTCCCCGGCGGCGAACGACTCCTCGGCCCTGGCCAGCACGGCATCCGCGCCGCCCATGAACTCGACGTAGCGCACCGCCTGCTCGACCGGAGGGTGCTCCCACAGGTGGGCCGGGTTGCCGTCGAACCAGCCCAGGTAGCGCTGGTAGATGGCCTTGACGTTGTGGCTCACCGAGCCGTAGTACCCGGTCGTGTGCCACGCGGCCTCCAGTGCCGGGGGCAGCTCGATCAGCTCGGCGATCTCGGCCCCGACGTAGCCCTGGTTCATCATCCGCAACGTCTGGTCGTGCAGGTAGCCGTAGAGGTCGCGCTGCAGCGAGAGGAAGTCGACGACGCGCTCGCGGCCCCAGGTCGGCCAGTGGTGCGAGGCGAACGAGACCTCGAGGTCGTCGGCCAGCAGGTCGATGGTCTCGGTGAGGTAGCCCGACCACACGTGCGGGTCGCGCACCAGGGCGCCGCGCAGGGTCAGCAGGTTGTGCAGGGTGTGCGAGGTGTTCTCGGCCAGGCAGACCGCCTTGTGGTCGGGGAAGGCGAAGTTCATCTCCGCGGGCGCCTCGGTGCCCGGCGTCATCTGGAAGACGATGGGCACCCCGTCGACGACCTCCCGCTGGCCGGTGTGGGTGATGTCGAGCGTCGGGCGGATCAGCGTGATGGTGCCCGTGCTGGTCGTCATGCCGAGCCCGGCGCCGACCTGCGCGAACGGGCCCTTGGGCAGCGCGGCGCCGTACATGTAGCCCGCCCGCCGCGACATCGCCGCGCCGGCGTAGACGTTCTCGGCCACCGCTTCGGCCAGGAACCCCGCCGGGGCGATCACGACGCAGTGGCCGGCGTCGACGTCGGCCTGGCTGGTCACGCCCTTGACCCCACCGAAGTGGTCGGCGTGCGAGTGGGTGTAGATGACGCCGGTCACCGGCCGGTCGCCGCGGTGCTCGCGATAGAGGGCCAGCGCCGCCGCCGCCGTCTCGGCGCTGATGAGGGGGTCGATGACGACCACCCCGCGCTCGCCCTCGACGAAGGTGACGTTCGACAGGTCGAGCCCGCGCACCTGGTAGATGCCCTCGACGACCTCGTAGAGGCCGTGCATCGCCACGAGGGTCCCCTGCCGCCACAGGCTGGGGTTGACGCACGACGGCGCGTCGCCCGCCAGGAAGGAGTAGGCGGCGTTGTCCCACACCGTGCGACCGTCGGCGGCGGTGACCACGGCCGGGTCGAGACCGCCGATCCGGCCGCGCTCGGCATCGGCGAAGTCCTCGGTGTCGCGGAACGGCAGCCTGGTCTGCAGGGCGGCGTTCTGCCGCGCGACGGTCTCGGTGACGGACGGCGTGCTCATGTGGCCTCCTCGAGGGCGATCGGGCCAATCAAGCACGGATGCCGGGAACGTCGCCTCCCCTGTCGGGGGTGGCCGCGGCTCGACGCTGCCGCCGTCCACACCGTCCACCCCCTGTGTCGAGAGAGCGCCACCCGGTACGGCTGGCTAGTCTCACAGACGTGGCAGACCTGCGCAGTGCGCTCGCCGTGCCGCGACCGAAGGTCTCGGTCCCGCGTCGGATCGACCGGGCTGTGGAGCGGCCGCGTCTCCTCCGCGACCTCGCCGGCACCACGTCGGGTGCCGTGCCGGGCGCCACGCGCGGCGGCGACGGCGGCCCCGAGGTGCTCCTCGCCTGCGCTCCCGCCGGTTACGGGAAGACCACCATGCTGGCCGACTTCGCCGACGACCAGCGGGCCGCCGGGGTGCCGGTCGCCTGGGTGACCTGCGACCGCGACGACGACGGCACCGCGTTCTGGGGCGCGGTGATCCTGGCGGCCACCGAGGCCGCCCCGGATTCGGCGACGGTGCTGGCGGGCCTGGACGCCCCCACCGGCCCGGCCGACGCGACCTTCGTCGCCAACCTCGTCGGGGTGCTCGGCGACGAGGTCCCCGGCATCATCCTGGTGCTGGACGACGTGCACGAGGTACGGGACCGCGAGGTGCTCGACGGCCTGCAGCACCTGGTGCAGTGGGCCGACTCACGGGTGCGGGTGGCGCTGGGCTGCCGGTTCGAGCCCCCGATCGGCCTGTACCGGCTGCGGCTCACCGGCCGCCTGCGCGAGGTGCGCGCCGCCCAGCTGGCCTTCACCCCCCAGGAGGCCGACGAGTTCTGGGACCGGCACGACATCGTGCTCGACGGCGAGGCCCGTGCGGTGCTGCACGCCCTCACCGAGGGGTGGCCGGCCGGCATGCGGATGGCCGCGCTGTCGCTCGAGCACGGCGACCCGGCCACCTTCGTGGCCGAGTTCAGCGGTGCCGACCGCCCGGTGGCCGACTACCTCGCCGGCGAGGTGCTGGTGCGCCTTCCGGACGACGTCGTCGACTTCCTGCTGCGCACCTGCGTGGTCGAGGACCTCTCGGTCGAGCTGGCGGCGCGGCTCTCCGGGCGCGACGACTCGGCCGCCATGCTCGACGACCTGGCCCAGCGCAACGCCCTGGTCGTGCCCCTCGACCGCAGCGGCACCTGGTTCCGCTACCACTCGCTGCTGCGCACCTACCTCGTCGCGGCCCTGCGGCGTCGCGACCCCGGTGAGATGGCGGTGCTGCGCGTGAGCGCCGCCACCTGGTACCTCGAGCGGCGCGACCCGGCCCAGGCCCTCGAGCTCGCGTCGGCGGCGGGCGACGGCGAGCTCGTCGAACAGATCCTGCTCACCCACGGCCTGGGGCTGGTGCTCGCCGGCGCCGGCGCCGCCGTGCGCCGCGCCATCGGGCTGCTGCCCGTGCCGCAGGACACCGCCCCCGCGGTGCTGGTGCACCGCGCGCTGCTGGCGGTCGACGAGGGCGACATCTCCGCTGCCGACGAGGCGCTGGCCGCGCTGGCCGCGGTGCCCGACGACGGCACCAGCGCGCGGATGACGTCGCTGCGCAAGGCGGCCGCGCTGCACCGCGCCCGGCTGGCCGCCGACCTGGCCGTCGCCCGCTCGAGCGACCTCGTCGAGGACGTCGGGCCCTCGCACCTGCCGGTCGACCTCGACCCCGACGTGCGGCTGCTGGTGCTGGCCGACCGCGGCGCGCTGCGCCTCTTCGAGGGCGACCACCAGCGCGCCCGGCGTGACCTGCGTCAGGCGATCGACCTGGCCCAGGCGGCCGGGCTGCACTCGATCCAGCTCTACTGCAAGAACCTCGTGGCAGGAACCTACCTGGCGCAGAACGACTTCCGGCAGGCCAGGATCTCGGCCGAGAAGGCCATCGCCTTCGCGACGGCGCGCGGCTGGGACCTCACGCCGACGTTGGCCTACTCCTACATGGTCGCGGGCTGGACCGCCTTCCAGCTGCTCCGCCAGGAGGAGGCGGCCACCTGGGCGGCCATCTCGCTCGACGTCATCGACACCACCATCGACGTCGAGGTGGAGGGCGCGGCCCGCACCGGTGAGGCCATCATCGCGTTCGACGAGCCGCCGCAGCGACGCTCCGCCCTCGACCGGCTCCAGCGCACCACCGCGTGGCTCACCGAGCGGGGTGCCTCCCCGGTGCTCACCGCCCTGGCCGCCCCGCACGAGCTGCGGATGTGCCTCGGCCTCGGCGAGTGGCACCGCGCTGAGCAGGCCGTCGAGCGGGCCGAGATGCGGCTCGGCGCCAGCGGCGACGTCGCCGTGCTGCAGGCGCAGCTCGCCTCGGCCCGCGGCCGCCCGGCCGATGCCAAGCGCCTGCTGCGCCCGGTGCTTGCCGGCGACCTGGCCCCCATCCGCACCACGGCGCGCACCACGGCCTGGCTGCTCGAGGCCCTGCTCGCCGAGCGGTCGGACCGCCGCCCTGCCGCCACCGAGGCGCTGCTCAGGGCGCTGCAGACCGCCGAGCCCACGGGGGCCACCCGGCCCTTCTTCGACGCGGGCACCGAAGTGCACGCGTTGCTCCTCCAGCTCCGGGGGCGGGCCGGCCACCTCGAGCCGGTCCTCGACTCGGTGCTCGCGGGCATCGCGCACCTGCAGGAGTGGCAGGGTGCGGCCGCCAGCACCGGTGGCGCGCTGCCACCCGGGTCGACGACCGCGCCGAGCGGTGGGTGGCTGACCGAGCGCGAGCTCGTGGTGCTGCGCGACCTGCCCTCGATGATGACGCTCGGCGAGATCGCCGCAGCCCAGGGCATCAGCCTCAACACGGTCAAGACGCACGTGCGCTCGATCTACGCCAAGCTCGGCGCCGGCACCCGGCGCGAGGCCATCGGCATCGCCCGGGGCCTGGGGTTGCTCTGACCGGTCACCGGCCGGGGCTCACCCCTGCCGGCGTGCGCGATCACCCGCGTCATGGCCCTGCGCACGGTGGGCCAACCGGTTGCGCTCACCCGTCACGCGTGAGGCGAGGCCCCTGCCGCCGGTGCCAAGGTCGAGACCACCGCAGGCGACTCTGCGGCCCGCGAAAGGACGTCGATGCGATACGAGTTCATCATTCGTGGCTCGGTGAGCGAGGACGTCCTGGAGTCGCTGCCCGAGCTGTCGGCCACTCCGTACCCCACCGGCGGCACCGTCCTGTACGGCCCCGTGCAGGACGAGTCCGACGTCTCGAGCCTGCTCGCGAGGTTCTCCGACCTCGGGCTGTCCGTCGTCGAGATGCGCCGGCTCCCGGACTGACCCCGGCGAGGGCGACAGCGAAGACGTCGTCTCCCCGGCATCCGTGACCCGACGAGCACGCGGCTGGGTCTCGGACCGCTTCGGCAACCGCACCACCAGCGCCGTGCTGACCTCGCCCACCACCTGGTAGGTGGACCGATCGCATCACCTCGGGGTCGCGGCAGGACTCTTGACTCATTCCAGAAAACGGGCAAGACTGCATGGGTGCCCCCCACCGACGTCCATCAGCTGCTGCGCGGTGCGTCGCTGCGGGTGACCCGGCCCCGCGTCGCCGTGCTGGCCGCGGTGCAGGAGCGGCCGCATGCAAGCACCGAGACGATCATCGAGGTCGTGCGCGAGGACCTCGGCGAGGTGTCGCACCAGGCGGTCTACGACGTGCTGCGGGCCCTCACCGGCGCCGGACTGCTGCGCCGCATCCAGCCCTCCGGCTCGGTCGCCCGGTACGAGTCGCGGGTGGGCGACAACCACCACCACGTCGTCTGCCGTTCGTGCGGCGCCATCGCCGACGTCGACTGCGCGGTCGACGAGACCCCCTGCCTCACGGCATCCGACGACCACGGCTACGTCATCGACGAGGCCGAGGTCGTCTACTGGGGCACCTGCCCGCAGTGCACCGCCCGCGCGGGCACCCCCGACCAGACCACCACCGATCCGAGCACCGCACCACCGAACAGGAGACGGACGTGACCGACCAGGCAACCGACGGCGTGACCGACCAGGGCAGCGAGAGCGAGAACCCGGCGATCGACACCCCCACCCCGAAGAAGGGGCGGCCCCACACCAACCAGGACTGGTGGCCCGACCAGCTCGACCTGTCGGTGCTGCACAAGCACTCCACCGCCACCAACCCCATGGATGCCGGGTTCGACTACGCGGCCGCGGTCGCCACCCTCGACGTCGACGCGCTCAAGCGCGACATCGTCGAGCTGATGACGACCTCGCAGGACTGGTGGCCCGCCGACTTCGGTCACTACGGCGGCCTCTTCATCCGGATGAGCTGGCACTCCGCGGGCACCTACCGCATCTGGGACGGCCGCGGTGGCGCGGGCGACGGCCAGCAGCGGTTCGCGCCGCTGAACAGCTGGCCCGACAACGCCAACCTCGACAAGGCCCGGCGCCTCCTGTGGCCGGTCAAGCAGAAGTACGGGCAGAAGGTCTCGTGGGCCGACCTGCTCGTGCTCGCCGGCAACGTGGCGCTCGAGGACATGGGCTTCAAGACGTTCGGGTTCGCCTTCGGCCGCGAGGACGTGTGGGAGCCCGAGGAGATCTTCTGGGGCTCCGAGGACGCCTGGCTCGGCGACGAGCGCTACAGCGGCGACCGCGAGCTGGCCAACCCGCTGGGCGCGGTGCAGATGGGCCTGATCTACGTCAACCCCGAGGGCCCGGGCGGCGTGCCCGACCCCGTGAAGTCGGCGCGCGACATCCGCGACACGTTCGCCCGGATGGCGATGGACGACGAGGAGACCGTCGCGCTCATCGCCGGCGGCCACACGTTCGGCAAGACCCACGGCGCCGGTGACCCCGACCTCGTCGGCCCCGAGCCCGAGGGCTGCCCGGTCGAGCACCAGGGCATCGGCTGGAAGAGCCAGTACGGCACCGGCAAGGGACGCGACGCCATCACCAGCGGCCTCGAGGTCACCTGGACCCAGACCCCGACGCGGTGGAGCAACGAGTTCTTCGAGAACCTGTTCGGCTTCGAGTGGGAGCTGACCAAGAGCCCGGCCGGCGCGCACCAGTGGCAGCCCAAGGACGGCGCCGGCGCCAACACGGTGCCCGACCCCGAGGACGGCTCGCTCACCCGCCCGCCGACCATGCTCACCACCGACCTGGCCCTGCGGATGGACCCCGAGTACGAGAAGATCTCGCGCCGCTTCCTCGAGCACCCCGACGAGTTCGCCCTGGCGTTCGCGAAGGCCTGGTACAAGCTGCTGCACCGTGACATGGGCCCGGTGCAGCGCTTCCTCGGCCCGTGGGTCGCCGAGCCGCAGCTCTGGCAGGACCCCGTGCCGCCGGTCGAGGGCGAGCTGGTGTCCGAGGCCGACGTCGCCTCGCTCAAGGAGGCCATCCTCGCCACCGGGCTCACCGTGTCGCAGCTGGTGCGCACCGCCTGGGCGTCGGCATCCAGCTTCCGCGGCACCGACAAGCGCGGCGGGGCCAACGGCGCCCGCGTGCGCCTGGAGCCCCAGCGCAGCTGGGAGTCCAACGACGCCGCCGAGCTCGACACCGTGCTGTCCGCCCTCGAGGGGGTCAAGGCCGACGTCGACGCACGCGGCGGCGCCACCGTCTCGCTCGCCGACCTCATCGTGCTCGGTGGGTCCGCCGCGGTCGAGAAGGCGGCCAGGGACGCCGGCCACGACGTCACCGTGCCGTTCCACCCCGGCCGCACCGACGCCACCCAGGAGCAGACCGACGCCGACTCCTTCGCCGTGCTGCAGCCGCGCGCCGACGGCTTCCGCAGCTACCTGCCCGCAGGCGAGAAGCTGTCGGCCGAGACGCTGCTGCTCGACCGGGCCAACCTGCTCAACCTCACCGCGCCCGAGATGGCCGTGCTGGTCGGCGGGATGCGTGCCCTGGGCGCCAACGTCGGCGACTCCGACCTCGGCGTGTTCACCCAGCGCCGCGGCCAGCTGACCAACGACTTCTTCCGCACCCTGCTCGCGCCGGGCACGCAGTGGAAGTCGTCGCTCACCCAGGAGAACGTCTACACCGGCACCGACCAGGCCACCGGTGAGGTGCGCTGGTCGGCCACCGCGGTCGACCTGGTCTTCGGCTCGCACGCCCAGCTGCGGGCGGTGTCGGAGGTCTACGCCAGCGACGACGCGTCGGAGAAGTTCGTCCGCGACTTCGTCGCCGCCTGGGTCAAGGTGATGGATCTCGACCGCTACGACCTGCACCGCTGAGCAGGCGTCCACACCGACTGATTGCGGATCTCCCACCGTTCCGCGGCCCCCATCGGCAGCGCGGGCGCGTGGGAAATCCGCAGTCAGTCGGGTCTCAGGCGCGGCGGCGGAAGGTGTGCGCCCCGCGCGAGGCCTTGGTCTCGAGGTAGCGGGCGTTGGCGTCGTTGACGTGCACCCCGGTGGGCACCACCTCGCAGACGGTGACGCCGAGCCGGGCCAGCTGGGCCGCCTTGTCCGGGTTGTTGCTCAGCAGCGCCAGCGACCCGATGCCGAGCGCCGTCACCATCTGCGCCGCCACCGTGTAGTCGCGCGCGTCGGCGCTGAAGCCCAACGCCACATTGGCCTCGTAGGTGTCGAGGCCGCCGTCCTGCAGCCCGTAGGCGTCGAGCTTGCCGTAGAGCCCGATGCCGCGCCCCTCCTGGCGCAGGTAGAGCAGGTAACCGCCGACCCGGGCGATCAGCTCGACCGCCTCGCGCAGCTGCGGGCCGCAGTCGCAGCGCTGGCTGCCGAAGACGTCTCCGGTAAGGCACTCGCTGTGCAGGCGCACGAGTGGCGCGTGGTCGAGGCGGTCGGCCGGGGCGAGCCGGCTGGTGCGGTCGCCGAGCCCCACCGCCAGGTGCTCGCGGCCGTCGACGAGCCCCTCGAAGGTGAGCACCCTTGCCGTGGTGCTGAACCCGTCGCTGAAGCGCAGCGGCACCATCACCTCGGTGCGGATCGTGGCCGGTGGGGGCTGCAGTGGGTGCGTCATCGGATGGTCCCTCCCTGGTCGTCCTTCTCGAACCGTACTGACAGCGCATAGCGCAGCAGCACGACGTCCTGGATACGGCGCACCTCGGCGAGGAGCGCGCGCGGGCGAGGGCCGGCCGGCATCCGCACGTCGGCGGACAGCCGCGGCGCGCTCGGGTCACCGACCACCATCGGAGCGACGACGAGCTGCAGCTCGTCGGCGATGCCGGCCTCGAGGAACTGGGTCAGCACGTCCTGGCCGCCCTCGACCATCAGCCGGCGCACGCCGCGCGCCCCGAGGTCGTCGCTCACCCAGCCGACTCGGGGGGAGGGGCCCGCGTCGACCACCGTCGCGGCATCCCCGAGCCGCTCGCGGGTGGCGGCGACGACAGGGGTCGCGCAGTAGACCAGGGGGTCGCCGTCACCGACGGCGAAGATCGCGGCGTCCGGTTCGAGGTTCGGATGCCGGGTGAGCGTCACCTTCCGCGGCGTCGGCGGGCGCCCCTGCGCGACCCGCTGGGCCCGACGGTCGGTGTCGCGCACGGCGAGGCGGGGGTCGTCGGCCCGCACGGTGCCGGCACCGACGAGGATGGCGTCGCAGCCGGCGCGCACGGCGTCGACGCGGTCGAGGTCGGCCGCGTTGGACAGCACCAGGCGCCGGTCGGTGGTGTCGTCGAGGCAGCCGTCGAGCGAGACGGCACAGCTGAGCACGGTGTAGGGACGCTCAGCCACGCGGACCACCTCCCACGACATCCAGGCCCGGGGCCTCGAGGGCTGCCGGCGCTGCGGGCACGGGCTCCGCCGGCCGGCCGCGGCGCACCCGGCCGGCGAGCAGCAGCGCGGCCCCGGGCAGGGTGCCGACCAGGGCGATGGCCCCGAACGCCACGGCCGTGGCCAGCCCGGAGGCCGCACCCAGCCCGGCGGCGGCGAAGACCCACGCCGCGGCTCCCTCGCGGGGGCCCCAACCGGCGAGGTTGAGCGGCAGCGCCGACACCACGAGCACCACCAGGGCCAGCGGGAGCAGGTCGGCCGCCGGGGTGCGCACCCCGACGGCGCGGGCGGCGAGCACGAACGTGGCGGTGTGGCCGACCACCGCCAGCAGCGAGGCGAGCAGGATGCCGAGGGATGCCGGTCCGGAGCCGAGCGAGCGCAGGTCGGCGGCAACCAGCCGGAGCCAGCCGGCGACCCGGCGCCCGCGCCACCGGGCGAGCACGGCGACGAGACCGGCCACGGCCAGGGCGAGCCCGACGACCACGGCGGCGGATGCCGTCGAGACGTCGGGGAGGTCGAAGGGTCGGGCGACGAGCAGCACCACCCCGGTCAGCGCGACGAGCACCACCTGGCCGGCCGTGCGCTCCCACGCGACCCCCCGCAGCCCGCGACCGACGTTGCCGCCGTCCCGGCCGTGCTGCACGCCGCGACCCACGTCGCCGAGCACCCCGCCCGGCAGCGTGGCGTTGAGGAACTGCGCCCGGTAGCAGGAGGCGAGGGCCGTGCTCAGGGTGAGGTCGGCACCGAGCCGTCGCGCGACGAGCCGCCACCGCCACGCCCCGCACAGCGTGGTCAGCAGGGCGATGGCCGCCCCGGCGGCGAGCACGGTGGCGTCGGTCGCACGCAGCGCCGCCACGAACGGCCCGGTGCCGAGCACGACAACGAGCGCACCGAGCACGAGCACGCCGCCCAGCGGACGAGCCCATCGCCACCACGCTGCGTCGATCCCGGCCTCCCGCGCCTCCGGGCCATCCCCACGGCGGGGATCGGCCACCTGTTCGTCCGGACATACGGTGCCGGCGCCGACCCGGTTCACGTCAGGCCGCCACCTCGGCGAGCACCCGGGCCACCTCGGTGCTCGTCGCGGACCACGAGGGCAGCAGCGGCCGCCGCTCAGCGGCCGCCCGGCGCAGCCGTTGCCGCTGCCGCGGGTCACCCAACCACTGCTCGAGCGCCCCGGCGAGCGCCACCGGGTCCGCGGGCGGCACCAGCACACCGGGTCGCTGCCCGCCCGGGGTGTGGCCGAGCGCCTCCGGCAGTCCCCCCACCCGGGTCGCCAGCACGGGGATGCCGTGCGCCAGCGCCTCCGTGACGACCATGCCGTACGTCTCGCCGTGGGATGCGGTGACGAACAGGTCGGCCCGCGCGTACGCGGCATCCAGCGCCGTGCCCACCAGCGCACCGCGGAACCGGACCCGGTCGGCGATGCCGAGCTCGAGTGCCCGGCGGCGCAGGTGCTCGACGAAGCGCGGGTCACGCTCGAGCGAGCCGACGAGCTCGCACGTCCAGGCGCAGTGGGCGACCCGGGCGAGCGCGTCGAGGAGCACGTCGTGGCCCTTGGCGGGGATGACCGCGCCGACGCAGAGCAGCCGGTGGCCGTCCGGCTCGCCCTCAACCACCTCGGCGGGCTCGACGCCGGGCACCGCGACGGTGACCCTCGACGGGTGGAGGCCATAGGCGTCGAGCAGCCAGCGACGGGTCCACCGGCTCGTGGTCACGACGTGCGCGACGCCGCGCACGGCCGCCTCCTCCCGGGCCCGCCCGTCGCCGCCGCCCTCGTGCTCGCCCAGGGCGAGCGGCAGGTGCACGAGCACGACCAGCCGCAGCCGGTGCGCCCGTGCGCGCAGCACCTCCGGGTGGCCGGTGGCGACCAGCCCGTCGAGCAGCACCACGCCGCCGTCCGGCAGCCGGTCGAGCGCCTCGCACAGGCCGGATGCCGGGTATGCCGCTCTTCCACAACGGTTCTCGGCCAGCACAGTGTGCTCACGCACCTCCCAGCCCAGCGCCGCCAGGCCGGCCCGGAGCCGGCGGTCGTAGGTGTTGCCGCCGCTCGGCCGGGCCGGGTCGTCGACCCCGTCCGGCACGACCACGTGCACTCGGCTCACAGGTCCCGCTCGTAGGAGGCCCAGGCGATGTGCGACTCACCCAGGGTGACGTGCAGCGCCGCCAGCTCACCGGCATCCCGGCCCACCTCGCCGGCGGAGATGCGCTCGGCGAGCCGGTCGGCCACGACCTGCGCCAGCCGCTCGGTCGTCGTGTTGACCCCGGCCAGCGACGGGTCGTCGTCGAGGTTGCGGTAGCTCAGCGCCCCCACCACCTCGCTGAGCACCCGGGACGCCTGGCCGATGTCGACGACGACCCCGTCGGCGTCGAGGGTCTGCGCGCGCACCGTGACGTCGACGACGTAGGTGGCGCCGTGCAGCTGCTGGGCGGGCCCGAACACCTCGCCGCGCAGGCTGTGGGCGATCATCATGTGGTCGCGGACGGTCACGCTGAACACGGGGGCTCCTCGGGGTAGGTGATGGTGTGGCACAGGGCGGGCAGCGTGCCGTCGGCCAGGCGCGCCATGACGTCGGGCAGCTGCTCGAAGGGCGAGCTGCCCGTGAGCAGCACGTCGAACGCGGGGTCGCGCAGCAGTCGTAGGGCCAGGGCGAGCCGGTCGGCGTGGGTGCGTCGCCCGCGCTGGGCCGGCGACACCGTGCCGACCTGGCTGGCCCGCACTGCCAGCCGGCTCGAGTGGAACGACCCACCGAGCCGCAGGGTCACCTCGGTGTCGCCGTACCAGCTGAGGTCGATGACCGTGCCTTCGGGTGCGAGGGCGTCGAGCGCCAGCTGCAGCCCCGCCGATGTCGCGCTCGCGTGCACGGCCAGGTCGCAGCGGACGGGGGCATCGGACGGTAGCGCGAAGTCGGCGCCCAGCGCCGCGGCCACCCTGGCGCGCGTCGGGTCGACGTCCACCACGGTGACCTCCACGCCGGGGATGCCGGCCAGCAGCCGGGCGACGCACAGTCCCACCATCCCGGCCCCCACCACGGCGACGCGGTCGCCGACGAGCGGGGCGGCATCCCAGAGGGCGTTGACGGCGGTCTCGACGGTACCGGCGAGCACGGCACGCGCAGGCGGCACGTCGTCGGGCACCACGACGACGGCCTCAGCGGGCACGACGTAGGCGGTCTGGTGTGGGTAGAGGCAGAAGACGTTGCGGCCCAACAGGTTTGGTGGGCCTGCTTCGACGACTCCCACGTTGAGGTAGCCGTACTTCACCGGCCCGGGCAGGTCGCCCTCCTGGTGCGGTGCCCGCATCACCTCGCGCTGGTCGGGCGGCACGCCCCCGCGCAGCACGAGCGTCTCCGTGCCGCGACTGATGCCGGTGTGCAGGGTGCGCACGAGCACCTCACCAGGCCCCGGCTCGTGCACGGGCGTGGGCCGGATCTCCCCCAGCCCCGGCTCACGCACCCAGTACGCGCGGGCCTGCAGCGTCATCACGGTCCCTCCCTTCCACGGCTGCGCTGAACGAGGTCGCCGTCGGGAGACGGTGGTACCTGCACACACGGTGCCAGCACGACGCCGGTTCAGGAAGTCGGGGGCCGGGTGTGCGGCGGGTGAACCGTCGGGGGCCGCGTTCCGTGATGACGGGTGAGGCCCCCTGCGCGGTGGCGTGGGTGGCACCGGAGCGGTGGACGGAGACAGTCATGGAGATGCGGATCGTGACGGCGGTGGCGGCGCTGGTGTCGGCGTACGTGCACCTGAAGCTGTGGCTCGACGGGATGAGCGACGTCGACATCATCGGGCCGGCGTTCCTGTTCAACGCCGTGGCCGGCCTGGTCATCGCGGTGCTGCTGCTGGCGTGGCGGCACTGGGCCCCGGGCTTCCTCGCGGCCGGCTTCGGGGCGAGCACCCTCGGGGCGTTCATCCTGTCGACGACCGTCGGGCTGTTCGGGGTGAACGAGCAGTGGGTCGGCGTCGAGGTGTGGGCGGCCGCGGTGGCCGAGGTGGTGTGCATCGTCGGTGGCCTGCTGGTGTTGCGGTCGGCGTGGCCCAGCCGCGGGTCCGACGCAGCCGTGGGTGCGTCCACCCACGAGCAGAGCAACTCCCGCACCCGCTGACCGGGGCAACCGGTCAGGAGGGACGGCCGCTCAGCACCACGATCGACCGTGCTCCCACCGTCAGCGGACCGTCGGGAACGGGTGGCGCCGCGGGCCCGAGGTCCGGCGGCCCGCTGCCGGCGGTGTCGACGACGACTCGCCACGAACCAGGCACCTGGACGGTGAAGTCCAGCGGGCCCGAGTAGGCGTTGACCATCACGTAGAGGTCGTCCTCGTCATAGGTGGCTCCGGACAGGTGCCAGGCCAGGGTGTGGGACTGCTCTGAGAGGTCGGGGGCGCCCGCGGTGCCGAACCACTGCACGTCATCGCGCCAGAACCGGCTGCGGGCGATGCTGCGCCGGGACTTTCGCAGCGCGATCATGCCCTTGGTGAAGTCGAACAGCTCACGGTTGGTCGCGAGCCGGTCCCAGTCGACCCAGGTGGTCTCGTTGTCCTGGTTGTAGGGGTTGTTGTTGCCGTGCTGGGTGTTGGCGAACTCGTCGCCGGCCACGACCATCGGTACGCCGTTGCTGAGCATCAGCAGGGCGAAGAAGTTCTTCATCTGCCGAAGGCGGAGCGCCCGCACCTCGTCGGGGACTCCTTCGTCGCCCTCCCATCCGCTGTTCCAGCTGCGGTTGTCGCTGGCGCCGTCGGTGCCGTCATGGCCGTTGGCCTGGTTGTGCCGGTCGTTGTAGGACACCAGGTCGTTCAGGCAGAACCCGTCGTGGGCGGTGATGAAGTTGATGCTCTGGTAGGGCCGGTAGACGTCGCCGGGGCCGTCGGGGAACAGGTCGTCACTGCCGTAGACCCGGGTCATCAGCGCCGGTACCAGCCCGTCGTCACCCTTGACGAACCCGCGCACGTCGTCGCGGAAGCGGCCGTTCCACTGCCGCCACATGATGCCGGGGAAGGACCGCCCGAGCAGGTAGGCGCCCATGTCCCAGGCTTCTGCCACCACCGTGACGTCCAGCTGGGCGGCGAGCGCTCCGATCTCGCTGACCAGGGGCGGGGCACTGTTCGGGTCGATCCTCCCGTCGGCGTCGCGGGCCAGGATGGAGGCGAGGTCGAACCGGAACCCGTCGACGCCCTGCTCCGCCCAGTGCCGCAGGCTGCGCAGCACCAGGGCTCGCACTGCCAGGTCGGCTCCCTGAGTGGTGTTGCCGCAGCCGGAGTCGTCGAGGTACGAGCCGTCCTCGGCCACGAGGTAGTAGGAGTCGTTGTCGATCCCGCGCAGGTGGTAGGTCGGCCCGGACCGGTCGCCCTCACAGGTGTGGTTGTAGACCACGTCGAGCCACACCTCGATGCCGGCGGCGTGCATCGCGGCGACCATCTCCCGGAACTCCGCGACCGGCTCCTCGGCGGCGTAGGCGTCGTGCGGCGCGAAGAAGTTCAGCGTCATGTACCCCCAGTAGTTGCCCTCCTGGGGGTCGAACTGCTGCACCGGGAGCAGCTCGAGAACGGTGATGCCGAGCTCGACCAGGTAGGGGATCTTCTCGACCAGCCCGCTGAAGGTGCCGCGGTGGGCGGCGGTCACCTCGCTGTTCTCGCGCGCCGTGAAACCCTTCACGTGCGCCTCGTAGACGACCGTGTCATGGGTGTGCCGGGGGCCGGGAGCGGGGTCCGGCTCTCGCGCCCAGCTCGCCCGCGGCAGCTGGCCGAGCACGGCCCGCCCCTCGTTGGGCCCGTCACCACGTGCGGCGTCGCGCGCGAAGCCCGCGGGGAAGTGCAGCCGGTGCGCATACGGGTCACACAGCACCTTGGCCGGCACGAAGTGGTTGCGGCCGCCGGAGGGGCCGCCGACCTGGTAGGCGTAGTAGGCCGCCCCCGGAACGCGTGCGGCGGTGACCATGCAGTGCCAGATCCGGCCCGTCTTGTGCACGAGGGGGTCGTGGGCGAGCTCCAGCATCGGGGTCGTCACGTCATCCGCGCCGTACACCAGGAGCGTCACGCTGGTGGCAGCCCGCGAGTAGAGGGCGAAGTTCCACGCCTGCTCCGACTCCACCCAGGTGGCGCCGAGTGGGGCAGGGGCACCCTCCTCAAGCTCCCACGCCTCGATCGTGCGCAGGTTTCCCACGTGCTGGGTCACGGCGGTGCTCCTTCGGTGGCGGTGGCCGGTGGTGTGGGTGGCCTCCACCCGTGGGCGCACCACCCGCAGTCATTGCTACGCCCCTTGGCAGCGTCGTGCGTCACCCGGCCCGGGTGGCTGGGGACTGCAGCCCAACGGCGAGAACCGGGTCAGACCGGGAGGGTGAGGACGACCCGGCCGTCGAAGGAGCGCACCTCCACCGAGGTGATGTCGGTGCGACCGGTCGCGGTGGCCCCGGTGAGCCGCATCGTCTTGCCCGGCAGGCCCTTCCAGGTGGCCACCTGCTCGACACCGCCCTCCCGGGTGTGCACGACCAGCGCGTAGGCCGGGGCGATCGGCCCGGCGTAGCCGTCGTCGTCGCCGTCACCATCGCCCTTGGGGTAGGAGCAGGTCAGGTCGAGCTTGGTGCCCCAGGCCACCCCGGTCAGGGCCACGGCCGCCTTCACGGGCACCACGCCGACCGGCACCATCGCCTGCCCCACCGGCGCACTGCGGGTGGTCGAGGGCGTGGGCGACGCGGCCGACGTGGCAGGGCTGGAGCGGTCGAACACACCACCGACCGCGAGCGCACCGACGAACAGCGCCGCCACGGCGGCAGCCACCGCTGCGGTGAGCACCGAGCGCCGCCGCTGCTGGCCGCGCACCTCGCGCACCAGCGCGGGCAGCAGGGTCGAGGGCAGCGGGGCGTCGGGGGTGCGCGCCTCGAGGTCGGCCACGTCGACCTGGGCCAGCAGCCCGGGCAGGCCGGCGAGCTCGCGGACCCCACGGCTGCACTCGGCGCAACCCGGCAGGTGGGCCTCGAAGTCGAGCCGCTCGGCGGGGGCCAGCGACCCGAGCACGTAGGCGCCGTCGAGGTGGGCGAACTGGCAGGTCATGCGCCCACTCCCATCTCCTGCAGCGCGAGGCGCAGGGCTCGCAGCGCGTAGTGGGTGCGCGACTTCACGGTACCTTCGGGCACGCCGAGACGGTGCGCGGCCTGCGCCACGGATGACCCCCGGTAGTAGCACTCGAGCAGCACGGCCCGGTGGTCCGCCGACAGCGAGGTGATCGCCTCGGTGACCAGCCACGAGGTCAGCAGCTGGTCGGTGCGGTCGATCTCCTCGCGTCCTTCGGGCACGTCGGCGACGGCCAACTCGTGCTGCGACCGCGAGGTGCGCCACTCGTCGATGACGATGTTGCGCGCCACGGTGAACAGCCACGACCGCACCGAGCCGCGTGACTCGTCGAGGCGCTCGTGGTTGCGCCAGGCCCGCAGCAGGGTCTCCTGCACGACGTCCTCGGCGCGCGCCCGGTCCTGACCGGTCAGGCGCAGGGAGTAGCCCCAGAGGGCAGCGGCATGCTCGTCATGCAGCTGCTGCATCAGCACCACAGAGCTCTCCGGCATCCGACCTCCTCACCGAGCACTACGCGCGGACCGCGCGCACGGTTCAATGGCTACTCGTCGCCGCGCAGCGTGAACGAGCGCAGCCGGTCGCCGGTGAACCACAGCGTGCCAACCACCACCAGGACGGCGGCCACCACCGCGTAGCCGACCGAGACGGTGGTGGCGGCCTCGGCCGGTGCGCTCAGCCGGTCGGCCACCGCGCGCCCCCATGCCCCGACCGACAGCCAGCGCACGCCGGCGAAGATGGAGCCGAGCACGCCCTCCCAGACGAGCACGAAGAGCAGGCCGACGACCACGGCGTGCCGGGTCACCGCCGCCAGGGCCAGGAACAGCGCCGTGTAGACCGTGCCCGACACCGCAGCACCCACGCCGAGCGCTGCGGCCCGCCCGGCGTGGGAGGGGTCCATCACGAGGGCCGCGAGCGCCACCGGCAGTGCTCCGAGCAGCATCGTGGCGCCCCACGCGGCGGCGAGCTTGCTCCGCGCGATGACGTGCCGGCTCACCGGCTTGGCGAGCAGGTAGACCACCGAGCCGTCGTCGATCTCGGGGCCGAGCACCGCCGTGGCCGAGAGCAGGGCGACGAGCGGCATCGCGAGGGTGAAGCCGAGTCCGACCACCGCCAGGACGCCGACCTCGTCCTCGGTGAGCAGCCGCACGAGCACGGCGAGTACCAGCAGCGCCCCGGCGAGCAGCAGGAGCACGACGCCGCGGCGGCGCCCGAACAGGGCCTGGGCGGACAGCCGCAGGAGGGTGCGGTTCACCGGCTCAGCCCCCCACCAGGTACGCGAAGACGCTCTCGAGCGACTCGTCGGTGGGCGTGAGCTCCTGGATCCGGATGCCGTGCTCGCGCGCCACCCGCGGCAGCCGCACCGCGAACGCACCGAAGTCGCTGACCGAAACGTCGACCCCGCCGGCGGCCCGCAGCGCCACGGCGACCACCGAGGGCTCGGCGATGAGGGATGCCGCGAGCCGGCGGTCGTCGTCGGCCGCGACCACGTACTGCACCGGGCGGTCGGTCATCAGCTGGCGGATCCGGCCGAAGTCGCCGGAGGCCGCGTGCCGGCCCGAGACGACCACCTCGATCTGCCGGGCGACCTGCTCGACCTCCTCGAGGATGTGCGAGCTGAACAGCACGGTCCGGCCCTCCGCGCCCATCCGGCGCAGCAGCGTCATCAGGTGCAGCCGCTGGCGCGGGTCGACGCCGTTGAACGGCTCGTCGAGCAGCAGCACCGCGGGGTCGTGCACCAGCGCCGAGGCGAGCTTGACGCGCTGGCGCATGCCCTTGGAGTAGGTGCCGATCCGGCGGCCCGCGGGCTCGGCCATCTCGACGACGTCGAGGGCGCGCTCGGTGGCGGCGCCCGGGTCCGGCAGGCCGTGCAGCTCGGCGTTGGCGAGCACGAACTGGCGCCCGGTGAGGTAACCGAAGCTCAGCTCGCGCTCGGGCACCAGGCCGATGGTGCGGTAGGCGTCGGTGTGCCGCCAGACCGGCGCGCCGTCGAGGGTGACCGTGCCCGCCGAGGGGGCGAGGAACCCGGACATCAGCGCGATGATCGTGGTCTTGCCGGCGCCGTTGGGGCCCAGCAGGCCGGTCACGCCGGGGCCGACCGTCATCGAGATGCCGTTGACGGCGACGACGTTGCCGTACCAGCGTGAGGTCGAGTCGAGGGAGAGCACGCTCATGCCGTCGCCACCCGCCGGTAGCGCCACAGCAGGGCGGCGACGCACGCCGCCGACAGGCCCACGAACACGGCCACGTAGGCGAGCACCATCGCGGTCGACGTCGGCGGGGTGGGAACCTCGGCATCGGTCCACGCGCCCATCAGGCCGCGGTAGAGCGAGTACGGCGAGAACAGGCCCGCCACCTCGCCGACCTCCGGCCGCCCCTCCTCCTCGGAGATGCCCTGGACGGCGGTGACGATGCCGTTCGCGATCACCAGCAGGGCGATCGTGGCCGCCACGGCGAACCCGCGACGGGTCGACCACGACGCGATCAGCCCCGCGATGCCGGCCAGCGACAGGGCGAGCAGCACGGCCAGCCCCAGCGCGATGCCGGCCTGGCGGGTCTGCTCCCCGACGCCGAGCTCAGCGAGCAGGGCGACGGCATAGAGGATGAGGATCGGTAGCAGCAGGAACACCAGGGTGGCGCCCAGCAGCGAGGCCCACCGCGAGAGGGCGTAGGTGCTCGACCGCAGCGGCCGGGCGAGGTAGAGCGAGATGGTGCCGTGGCGCAGGTCGCGCGAGAAGAGCACGGGGGCCTGCGACGCGACGAAGATGCCCAGCAGCACCTGGGTGGTGGAGGCGTACTCCGCGTACCCGATCGGCAGCTCCTCGAGGGCGGCGAACGCGAGCACGCCGCCGACGATCACCGCGGGCATCAGGTTGAGCGCGAGCAGCAGGAAGGGCAGCACCTTGGACTTCCCGGACCGGCCGAGCCCGAAGGCGTTGCGGAACCCGGTGAGGGTCAGCGCCCGGGCGATGGCTCCCGGGCCGACCCGGGGCCCGGTGTAGGGCCGGTAGCCCAGGTCGTGGATGACGCTGCCGCCGGCGGGCGTCGCGGCCGAGGGGTCGGTCATGGCCCACTCCCGGGGTGGTTGTCGGCATCGGCGAAGACGTCCTCGATGCGGCGGTGGTCGACCTGCAGCCGCACCAGGCCCAGGCCGAGGTCGCTCGCGGTGTCGCGGATCAGGTCGCGCACGGCATCCGGCTGGTCGGTCGCGTCGACGGTGAGCATTCCCCCGTGGGGGACTGCGGAGACTCCGGCGCCGGTGAGGGCGGCCGCCATCCGGGCCTGAGCGTCGTCGCCGAGCACCTCCACGAGCAGCGCTCCGGTGGCGTCGAGGAACTCGTCGGTGCGCGAGGCCCGCAGCAGCCGGCCGCCGTCGAGCACGACCACGTTGTCGCTGACCCGCTCGAGCTCGCCGAGCAGGTGCGAGGTGACGATCACGGCGATGCCGAAGTCGTGGCCGATCCGCTGCACGAGGCCGAGCATCTCGTCGCGCGCCGCCGGGTCGAGCCCGTTGGTGGGCTCGTCGAGCAGCACCAGACGCGGGTCGTGGGCGAGGGCCTGGGCGAGCTTGGCCTTCTGCTTCATGCCGGTGGAGTAGCCGCCCATCGGCCGGTAGCGCTCCTCGGCGAGGCCGACGTGGCGCAGCACCTCGGCGGCGCGCTCTCGGGCGGCCACCCGGGGCAGCCCGGACATCATCGCCAGGTGCACCACGAAGTCGCTGGCGCTGACGTCGGGCGGCAGGCAGTCGTGCTCGGGCAGGTAGCCGACGGCCGCGCGGATGGCCTCGCCCTCGGTGGCGATGTCGTGCCCGAGCACCTCGGCCCGCCCGCCCGTCGGGGGGATCAGGCCGAGCAGCAGCTTGAGCAGGGTCGACTTGCCCGCGCCGTTCGCGCCGACCAGGCCCGTGGTGCCACTGCCGATGTCGAGGGTCAGTGCCTCCAGGGCCAGCACCGAGCCGTAGTCCTTGGTGAGGCCCTCGGCGCGCACGACGGGAGTCATCCGGCTCACCGTAGCGGCGGCGGGCGACGCGCGCCCGGCCCCGTGGGCAGGATTCAGGGACGGGTCAGGGTGTCCCCTGAACCGGGTCCGGCCGCCGTGCCTGCCCTGTCCCACCCGGTCGAGACTAGAGAACCCACCGGATGCCGGGCGCGCGACACGGCGTATTCCTCTCGTCGATGCCACCCGACTCGGACTGTCGGCCGCGGCTCAGGCAGGGTGGACCGATGACCATCCCCGAGGTGCCCCACGGCGCCGCCGCCCGACCGGCGAGCTGGTGGCGCACCGCCGTCGTCTACCAGGTGTACCCGCGCTCCTTCGCCGACAGCGACGGCGACGGGGTGGGTGACCTGCCCGGCATCACGGCTCACCTCGACCACCTGGCCGAGCTCGGCATCGACGTGCTGTGGCTGTCCCCGGTCTGCCGCTCCCCGATGGACGACAACGGCTACGACATCAGCGACTACCAGGACGTCGACCCGCTGTTCGGCACCCTCGCCGACCTCGACGCGCTCATCGAGGGGTGCCACGCACGCGGCATCCGGCTGGTCATGGACCTCGTCGTCAACCACACCTCCGACGAGCACCCGTGGTTCGTCGAGTCCCGCGACCCGGCCTCGCCCAAGCGTGACTGGTACTGGTGGCGCCCGGCCCGCCCCGGGCACGAGCCCGGCGCCGAGGGTGCCGAGCCGACGAACTGGGAGTCGATCTTCTCCGGCCCGGCCTGGGAGCTCGACGAGGCCAGCGGCGAGTACTACCTGCACCTGTTCTCGCGCAAGCAGCCCGACCTCAACTGGGAGAACCCCGCGGTGCGGCAGGCGGTCCACGCCATGATGCGCTGGTGGGTGGACCGCGGCGTCGACGGCTTCCGGATGGACGTCATCGACCTCATCTCGCGCGACCCGGCCCTGCCCGACGGGCCGGTGCCGCCCGGTGGCCGGTTCGGCTCCCCCTACGCCGCGGTGATCAACGGGCCCCGGCTCGAGGAGTTCCTGTCCGAGATGAACCGCGAGGTGGGGCTGAGCGAGGGGCACCTGCTCACCGTCGGCGAGATGCCGGGGTCGACGATCGACCTGGCCCGGCGGGTCACCGACCCGGCTCGCCGCGAGCTCGACATGGTCTTCACCTTCGAGCACGTCGACCTCGACGT
>JBBQNZ010000029.1:0-32939 GCA_038330415.1 Actinomycetales bacterium
AACCGGCTCAAGGCCATCGCGGCGTGCGCCGGCGATGACAAGGAGCACAACATCGAGGTGCAGATCGGCCAGCTGGTCAACCTGGGTGGGGCCAAGCTGTCCAAGCGCGCCGGCAACATCATCGAGCTGCGCGACCTCATCGGGTGGATCGGAGCGGATGCCGTGCGCTACTCCCTGGCGCGGTATCCCGCGGACAGCCCGCTGTCCCTGGACGGGGAAGAGCTGCGCAAGCAGACCAACGACAACCCGGTCTTCTACGTGCAGTACGCCCACGCCCGCACCGCAAACGTCGCCCGGCTCGCCGGTGAGGACGGCGTGCACCGCGCGGACGGCTTCGACGCGAGCCTGCTCACCGACCCGACCGAGGCCTCGCTGCTCGCCGTGCTCGGTGACTTCCCCCGGGTGGTCGCGCAGGCCGCGCACCTGCTGGAGCCGCACCGGGTCGCGCGCTACCTCGAGGAGCTCGCCGGCCGCTACCACAAGTGGTACGACACCTGCCGGGTGCGCCCGGTGAGCGTCGACGAGGAGGTCACCGACCTGCACCGCACCCGTCTCTGGCTCAACGACGCCACTCGCGTGGTGCTCGCCAACGGCCTCGACCTCCTCGGCGTCAGCGCGCCCGAGCGGATGTAGGGGAGCCTGACCGATGCGTTCGCACGAGGCCGGTGTCCTCCACGCGGAGGGCTACGGCGGCCCCCCGCTCTACCTGCCGTTCCCGGCCGACGTCATGGAGCTGCTGCCGCAGCTCTGGCCGCGCACCGTCGGCCGTGACGACGAGGGCCGGCTGACCGTGGGCGGCGTCGACGTGCTCACCCTCGCACGCGAGCACGGCACGGCGGCCTACGTCCTGGATGAAGACGACTTCCGTTCTCGCGCAGCCGAGTTCCGTGACGGCTTCGCAACCGCATTCGAGCCGCTGGCCGGGGCCGACGTCTACTACGCGGGGAAGGCGTTCCTCTGCACCGCCGTTGCGCGCTGGGTGGCCGACGAGGGCCTGCACCTCGACGTGTGCACCGGCGGCGAGCTGGCCGTCGCGCGCCGGGCGCAGTTCCCGCCGGCGCGGATCGGCTTCCACGGCAACAACAAGACCACGGCCGAGATCCGCGACGCGTTGACCTACGGGGTCGGGCGCATCGTCGTCGACTCCTTCCACGAGATCGAGCGGGTCGCGATGGTGGCGGCCGAGCTCGGCGTCGTCGCGCCGGTCATGGTGCGGGTGACGGTCGGGGTCGAGGCGCACACCCACGAGTTCATCGCCACCGGGCACGAGGACCAGAAGTTCGGCTTCAGCCTCGCCGGAGGCCAGGCTTTCGCGGCGGCCGGCGCGCTGCTGGCCCGCCCCGACGTGTTCGACCTGCGGGGCCTGCACAGCCACATCGGCAGCCAGATCTTCGACACCGGTGGCTTCGAGATGGCGGCCCGCCGCCTGGTGGCGCTGCACGCCCAGATCGTCGACGAGCACGGTCACCACTGCCCCGAGATCGACCTCGGGGGCGGCTACGGCATCGCCTACACCTCGCAGCACACCCCGCTGACGGTCGCGACCCTCGCGCAGGAGATGGCCGACATCGTCGGTCGCGAGCTCAAGGCGGTCGGCGACGGTGACAACACCCGCGTCCCCCGGGTGTCGGTCGAGCCTGGCCGGGCGATCGTCGGCCCCAGCACCTTCACGCTCTACGAGGTGGGCACGGTCAAGGACGTCGAGGTGGGCGGTGGCCACACCCGCACCTACGTCTCGGTCGACGGCGGGATGAGCGACAACGCGCGCCCCGCGCTCTACGAGGCCGACTACTCGTGCACGTTGGCGAGCCGCCGCTCCGAGGCGCCGCCCCGGCTCTCCCGGGTCGTCGGGCGGCACTGTGAGAGCGGCGACATCGTCGTGCTCGACGAGTACCTCCCGGCCGACCTCGTGCCGGGTGACCTCGTCGCCGTCCCGGGCACCGGCGCCTACTGCCGCAGCCTGTCCAGCCAGTACAACCACACCCCCCGGCCGCCCGTCGTCGCCGTTCGTGGAGGCCGCTCACGCGTGCTCGTGCGGCGTGAGACCATCGAGGACCTGCTCGCCCTCGACGTGGCGGACGCGTGAGCACCCACAGCGAGGAGATGGACCCCACCATGGCGCACGAACCCGGTGCTCCCCTGCGTGTCGCCCTGCTCGGCTGCGGCGTCGTGGGGTCCGCCGTCGCGACCAGGCTCGTCCAGAACGCCGACGACCTCGCGGCCCGGGTGGGGGCCCCGCTCGAGCTGGTCGGCATCGCCGTGCGTCGGCCGCAGCGGCCGCGCCCCGACGTGCCGGTCGACCCCTCCCTCTTCACCGCCGATGCCGACGAGCTGGTGACCCGCGCCGACGTGGTCATCGAGGTGATCGGCGGCGTCGAGCCGGCCCGCGGCCTGATCCTGCGCGCCATGGAGCACGGTGCCTCGGTCGTCTCCGCCAACAAGGCGCTGCTCGCCGAGGACGGCCCGACGCTCTACGCCGCCGCCGACACGTTCGGCGTCGACCTCTACTACGAGGCTGCGGTGGCGGGCGCGATCCCGATCCTGCGCCCGATCCGCGAGTCGCTCGCCGGTGACGACGTGCGCCGCGTGCTCGGCATCGTCAACGGCACCACCAACTTCGTGCTCGACAAGATGGACACCACCGGCGCCGGCTTCGCCGAGACCGTCGAGCAGGCCCAGGCCCTGGGGTATGCCGAGGCCGACCCCACCGCCGACGTCGAGGGCTTCGACGCCGCCGCCAAGGCCGCCATCCTCGCCAGCCTGGCCTTCCACACCCGGGTCTCGTCCCTCGACGTGCACCGCGAGGGCATCACCGAGGTGACCGCCGGCGACATCCAGGCGGCCACCGAGATGGACTGCGTGGTCAAGCTGCTCGCCATCTGCGAGCGGGTCACCGGCACCGACGGCAGCGATGCGGTGAGCGTGCGCGTGCACCCCGCCATGATTCCCCGCAGCCACCCGCTGGCCAGCGTGCGCGAGGCGTTCAACGCCGTGTTCGTCGAGGCGGCCGCCGCGGGTGAGCTGATGTTCTACGGGCGTGGAGCGGGTGGCGACCCCACGGCATCCGCGGTGCTCGGCGACCTCGTCGCGGTGGCGCGGCACAAGGTGGCCGGTGGCCGCGGGCCGGGGGAGTCGGCCTACGCCGACCTACCGGTCGTCGACATGGGCCAGTCCCTGACCAGGTACCACATCAGCCTCGATGTGGCCGACCGTCCGGGCGTGCTCGCCCAGGTCGCGGCCGTGTTCGCGGAGCACGACGTCTCGATCGAGACGGTGCGCCAACAGGCCGCCCCGGGTGACGGGGAGCGCGCCAAGCTGATCGTGGTCACCCACCGCGCCACGGATGCCGCGCTCGCGGCCACCGTCGACGCCCTCGGCGACCTCGCGGCCGTGCAGGACGTCGCCTCCGTCATGCGTGTGGAAGGAGCCTGAGCCGTGGCGCACCAGTGGCGCGGAGTGATCCGCGAGTACGCCGCCCGCCTGCCGATGCTGGAGGGCGCGCCGGTCGTTACCCTGCTGGAGGGCGGCACGCCGCTCATCCCGTGCGAGAGCCTGTCCGAGCTCACCGGGGCCAACGTGCTCGTGAAGTTCGAGGGGCTCAACCCGACGGCGTCGTTCAAGGACCGCGGCATGACCACCGCGATGTCGGTCGCGAAGCGCAACGGCGCCAAGGCCGTCATCTGTGCGAGCACGGGCAACACCAGCGCCAGCGCCGCGGCGTACGCCACCAAGGCGGGGATGACGTGTGCCGTGCTCGTGCCCGACGGCAAGATCGCGATGGGCAAGCTGAGCCAGGCCGTCGCGCACGGTGCGACGCTGATCCAGGTCGAGGGCAACTTCGACGACTGCCTCACCGTGGCGCGCAAGCTGGCCGAGGCCTACCCGGTCGAGCTCGTCAACTCGGTCAACCCGGCCCGCATCGAGGGCCAGAAGACGGCGGCCTTCGAGGTCGTCGACGCGCTCGGTGACGCTCCCGACATCCACGTGCTGCCGGTGGGCAACGCCGGCAACATCACGGCCTACTGGCAGGGCTACACCGAATATGCTTCTGCGACAAAGGGTCTCGGTGGTGAGGTGTTGGCTCCGGTCGCCACTCGCACGCCGCAGATGTGGGGCTTCCAGGCGGCAGGGGCGGCGCCGATCGTGCTCGGCCACCCGGTCGACCACCCCGAGACCATCGCCACTGCCATCCGCATCGGCAACCCGGCGTCGTGGCGCCAGGCCGAGGCCGCGCGCGACGAGTCGGGCGGGCGCATCGAGTCGGTCACCGACGACGAGATCCTCGCGGCCCACCGGCTGCTGTCGACCACGGAGGGCATCTTCGTCGAGCCCGGCTCCGCTGCCAGCATCGCCGGCCTGCTCAAGTCCCACCGCGAGGGCGCGATCCCGCGCGACGCCACGGTGGTGTGCACGGTGACCGGGCACGGCCTGAAGGACCCGCAGTGGGCCCTGCGCACCGCAGACGGGTCCGACATCCAGCCCGTGCGCGTGCCGGTCGACGCCTTCAGCGTCGCGGCGGCCCTCGGCCTCGAGGGGTGACGTGAGCGGGGAGCGGCTGCGGGTCGGGGTCGACGTCGAGGTCCGGGTCCCCGCGAGCAGTGCCAACCTCGGCCCCGGGTTCGACTCGGTCGGCTGCGCCCTCGGCGTCTGGGACCGCTGTCGCGCCACCGTCACCGGTGAGCCCGGGCTGGTCGTCACGGTCAGTGGTGAGGGGGAGGGCGCCGTGCCCCTCGACGCCACCCACCTCGTGCACCGCGCCATGCAGGCGGCCTGGGCCGAGCTCGAGGTCGAGCCACCGGAGGGCCTGGCGCTCGAGTGCGTCAACGCCGTGCCGCACGGCCGGGGGATGGGGTCGTCGGCCACGGCCATCGTGACCGGCATCGTGGCGGCGCAGGCGCTGCACGACGTCTCGCGCGGCCTGGCCGGCGCCACGGCCGACCTCGCCTTCGCCAACAGCCTGGCGTCCCGGCTCGAGGGCCACCCCGACAACGCCTCGGCGAGCGTCTACGGCGGCGCCACCCTGTCGTGGACCGACGACCTCGGTGATGGCACCACCACCGTGCACCTCCCCGTGCACCCCGACGTCGAGCCGGTCGTCTTCGCGCCCGACGTGCAGCTGTCGACCGCCAAGGCCCGCTCGGTGCTGCCGCAGCAGGTGCGCCTGGCCGACGCGGCCGCCAACTCGGCCCGCGCCGCGCTGCTCACCCACGCGCTCGGCGCCGCCCCCGAGCACCTCTTCGCGGCCACCCGCGAGTGGCTGCACCAGGAGGCCCGACGCACCTCGTACGCCGACTCGATGGCGCTGGTCGACGCCCTGCGCGGGGCCGGTCACGCCGCCGTCATCTCCGGCGCCGGGCCGTCCGTGCTCGTGCTGGCCCACCGCCACCGGGTCGCCGAGGTGCGCGCTTTCGGTGGCGACGCCTGGCGGGTGTTGACCCCCGGCATCCCGCCGCACGGCGCGCGCGTCGAGGTGCTGTCGCGCGGCTGACCGGGCCCTTTGGCCAGCCGCGGCACGGGTGCGGGTGGTCGCGCGTCACGTCCAGCGGGCGGTGCTAGTGTGTGCCACGCGACCGCAGCCGATGCCGGGTGTTCCCCGATGCCTGCCGCACGTCGCCCTCCACGACCAGGGCCGCCGTCCAGCCATGCGCTGCGCGTCCGGCGTGGGCTCCTACATGATCGGCCACTTCGAGGCCATCCACGAGCGAGGGGAAGGATCCTTCGTGACAGACACCACCACACTCGAGGCAACATCGGGCGCCAGCCCGCGCCGCTCCGGAGCGTTGACCGCCATGCGGCTCGCCGAGCTCCAGGGGCTCGCTTCGAGCATGGGCATCAGCGGCACCGCCAAGATGCGCAAGGGCGACCTCGTCGCCGCCATCAAGGCCCGCCAGAACGGCGAGAGCGGACCGGCCAGCGCCGCGCCGCCGCGCCGGGCCGGCCGCGCGGCAGGCACGGTCACCCGATCCGACGCCCCGCCGCAGGCCGAGACGGCCGATGGCGCCGAGACCACCCAGCGCACCGAGCCGGTGCGTGAGGAGCGCGGCGCCCACCCGGAGCGGGCGGAGCGCGACGAGAGCACCCAGCAGCGCGACGTCGAGCGCCGCGACCGCCAGGACCGCCAGGACCGGCAGGAGCGTGCCGACGCCAACCGTGCGGACCGGCAGGAGCGCACCGTCGCCAACCGTCAGGACCGCGGCGAGACCACCCGCCAGGACCGGCAGGACCGGCAGGACCGCACCGACAGCCGGGACGCCGACGCGGGCGACCGCGACGACCGCCCCGACCGCGGTGACGCCAACCGGCAGGACCGCGACGCCAACCGCCAGGGCGGCCAGCACCAGAACCCGAACCAGAACCGCACCGCGCCCCAGGGCTCCGGCGGCTACGACGACGAGGACGGCCGCGGCGGTCGCCGGCGGCGCAACCGTGGTCGCAACCGCGACAAGCGCCGCACCCCGGGCGCCCCCGGCGAGAGTCAGGTCGAGGAGTCGCAGCCGCAGATCGCCGAGGACGACGTGCTGGTGCCTGTCGCCGGCATCCTCGACATCCTCGACAACTACGCCTTCGTGCGCACCACCGGCTACCTGCCCGGCAGCAGCGACATCTACGTGCCGCTGCAGATGGTCAAGCGGCACGGGCTGCGCAAGGGCGACGCCGTCACCGGCTCGATCAAGGCGACCGGCGAGGGCGAGGAGCCCATGCAGCAGACCGTGGGTGGGCGCAACAGCCGCGCCAAGTACACCCCGCTGGCTCGCCTCGACACCATCAACGGCCAGAGCCCCGATGACGCCCGCCGGCGCCCCGAGTTCGGCAAGCTGACGCCGCTCTACCCGCAGGACCGCCTGCGCCTGGAGACCGAGCAGCACCTCATCACGACGCGGATCATCGACCTCGTCGCCCCCATCGGCAAGGGTCAGCGCGGCCTGATCGTCGCTCCGGCCAAGGCCGGCAAGACCATGGTCATGCAGGCGCTCGCGAACGCCATCACCACCAACAACCCCGAGTGCCACCTCATGGTCGTGCTGGTCGACGAGCGCCCCGAGGAGGTCACCGACATGCAGCGCGCCGTCAAGGGCGAGGTCATCTCCTCGACCTTCGACCGGCCCGCCGAAGACCACACCACGGTGGCCGAGCTCGCCATCGAGCGGGCCAAGCGGCTGGTCGAGATGGGCCACGACGTGGTCGTCCTGCTCGACTCCATCACCAAGCTCGGTCGCGCCTACAACCTCGCGGCCCCCGCGAGCGGGCGCATCCTGTCCGGTGGCGTCGACTCGGCCGCGCTCTACCCGCCGAAGAAGTTCTTCGGCGCGGCGCGCAACATCGAGAACGGCGGCTCGCTCACCATCCTGGCCACCGCGCTCGTCGAGACCGGCTCGCGCATGGACGAGGTGATCTTCGAGGAGTTCAAGGGCACCGGCAACATGGAGCTCAAGCTCGACCGCCAGCTCGCCAACCGCCGCATCTTCCCCGCGGTCGACGTCAACAACTCGGGCACCCGCAAGGAGGAGATCCTGCTCGCGCCCGAGGAGTTGCGGATCATGTGGAAGCTGCGCCGTGTGCTCGCCGCGCTCGACTCCCAGCAGGGCATCGAGCTGCTGCTCGACCGGCTGCGCAAGACCAAGACGAACTACGAGTTCCTCAGCCAGGTGCAGCAGACCGCCACGATCCGGCTCGAGGACGAGAACGACAGCTGAGTCGAGCCCGACGACAGTAGAGAACACGCCGCCTGCCCTTCCGGGGAGGCGGCGTGTTCTCTACTGTCGACGAACCGTCAGCGGGGGACCGGCAGGACCATCGCCGAGAACTCGCGCACCGTGAAGCCGCGGGTCGAGTAGATGCGCGACCCACCATTCGTGGCAAACAGGTCGACCCGGGTGACGTCGGTGTCGCGCTCGAACCAGCTCAGCAGGTCGTCGGTGCAGGCGGCGGCCAGGCCCCGGCCGCGCCACGGGTGCAGGGTGGCGACGTTCGAGATCAAGCCCACCGAGCCATTGACCGTGTTGGGGCCGGGGATGAGGTCGGTGACCTCGCCGACCGCGCCGGAGACCACCCGACCGTCGGCCTCCGCGACGACCATGCGCACCCCCGGGTCCGCGGCCCGGGCGACGAACCAGTCATGCGCCGCGCGGCGCCATCGCGGGTCGGCGATCGCCTCGGATGCCGTGCCCATCGCCTCGAACATCACCGCCCGGAGCGCGACCATCGCCGCGGCGTCGGCCACCGTCGCGACGCGGATGACCACGGCGGTGGGTGCGGTGGTGCCGGATGGCGGGCGGCCGGCATCCGGCGTGGTCCCTCGTGCTGGCGGCGTCACCGGCGCGGGCCGAGCGCCAGCCGGCGACGGACCTCGCCGACGCCCTCGGGGGAGTCGGGCAGGTCCCACCACGACTCGACCCACCAGGTGGCGCCGGCGTCGGCCCACTGCTGCACCGGCGGACGCACCCCGCCGAACGACCCGTGGCTGTCACCCTCGACGACCACGTCATAGCCGTCCATCGACAGGCCGGCGACGGACCGCAGCGTGCCGATGCGGTCGACGATCTCGCGCAGGGCATCGGTGGTGAGGTGCGAGTGCGGCTCCTCGAGGGTGCCCCCGGCGTAGGAGGGGAAGACCCCCTGCCACCGCGCGGCGCGCTCGAGCGACCTCTGGCGTGGCCGGCCGGGGACGAGCATGCCGACGCACCACACCGGCGGATGGGGTCGTTGGGTGGGCATCGGCGGGATGAGCTCGGGCACCGGCCGGGCGCTGAAGTGCTCGCCGGTGAACTCGAAGGGCTGGCCGCCCATCAGCCCGCCATAGATCGCGAGCACCTCGTCGAGCTTCGCGGCCCTGACCGCCCGGCCCTCGTCGGGCTCGAACGCGAGCCAGTTGCCGTGCAGTGCGCCGAGCCCGACGCCCAGGGTGACCCGGCCGCCGGAGAGTCGGTCGACCGACGCGACCCGCGAGGCGAGGTCCCACGGCCGGTAGCGCGCAGCCGGGGTGAGCAGGGTGCCCAGCCGCACCCGGTCGGTGACCATGGCGGCGGCGGCCAGGGTGGCCCAGGCGTCCTGGCCCCAGACGGCCTCCCACGAGAACACCATGTCCCAGCCGGCGTCCTCGGCGAGGGCGGCCAGCTCGGTGAACCCACGCTCGTCGGCGTAGGGGATGACGGCTCCGAACCTCATGTCCAGCCACGCTACCCATCGGGTGCGACACCGGGGTGTCAACCGCGCGGGTGCCGCGCGTTCGGCATCCCTGGGGTGCGGCTGGCGTGGTGCGGGGGTGTCAACCGCGCGGGGTGCCGCGCGCTCGGCATCCCTGGGGTGGGGTTGGCGTGGTGTGGGGGTGTCAGCCGCGCGGGGTGCCGCGCGTTCGGCATCCCTGGGGTGGGGTTGGCGTGGTGCGGGGGTGTCAGCCGCGCGGGGTGCCGCGCGTTCGGCATCCCCGGGGGGCTGAGTTGTCCACAGATTTCGGGTCGACCCTGCGAACCGTGGACCGAACGGCCACGGTGGACCCGTGACTACTGCCCCGCGTCGCCGGCTGCCCCGCGCCGAGCGGGCTCGTCGTGCTGCGAAGATCGCGGCGGCACATGACGGGGTGGCCCACCGTCGCGACCTGAGATCCGTCTCGGTGACACGGGCCGACGTTCGCACCGAGGTGGAGGCGGGACGCTGGCTCGTGGACGGGTGCCACACCGTGGTGGTCGGCAACCTCGAGCCGACGGGTCGGGGCCTGTTGTGGCGGGCCGTGTGGGAGACCGGGTCGGGAGCGGCCCTCGACGGGCCCGCCGCGCTGGTGGCCGCGGGCCTCACCGGGTTCGACGTCCAAACGATCGACGTCTCAGTGCCCAAGGGCAACCGGAGCCGCCGGGTCGACGGAGTGCGTCGGCACCGCCGCGTCGACATGCCACCGACGTCAGCGGCAGGGCTGGCGAGGGTCGATGTGCCCCATGCAGCAGTGAGCTCCGCGGCGTGGGCGGTGAGCGACCGGCAGGCCGCACTGCTCCTGTGTCTCGTGCTCCAACAGCGCCTGACCACCCCCGACCGGCTCCAGGCGGCCTGGCGGTCCTCCACGACCCGAGCTGGGCGTGCTCGGCAACTGGTGCTCTCCACGGTGGTGGCAGACCTGTGCGACGGGGCGCACTCGCTCGGTGAGCTCGACTTCGCGGCGATGTGCCGGGCCGCAGGACTTCCGGCTCCGAGCCGTCAGGTCGTGCGCGTTCTGCCTGGTGGGCGGGTCTACCTCGACGTCGCGTGGGAGGGCGTCGACCTCGTGGTCGAGGTCGACGGTGGTCACCATGCCCTGGCGCTCAATGTCGTCGACGACGCGCTGCGGCAGAACGAGGTGGTGCTGCGTGACGACCGCGTGCTGCGCATCCCGGTCATCGGCCTGCGACTCGTCCCCGAGCAGTTCATGGCGCAGGTGGTCCGGGCGCACCGCACCGCGAGGGGTGTCGCGGCCTGAGTCTGCCCGCTCGGGTGGGGGTGTCAGGGGCGCGGCTGGGCGCGCGGTCGGCATCCCTGGTGGTGTGGGCGGGTGGGGTGGGGGTGTCAGGGGCGCGGACAGGCGCGCGGTCGGCATCCCTGGTGGTGTGGGCGGGTGGGGCAGGGGTGTCAGGGGCGCGGACAGGCGCGCGGTCGGCATCCCTGGTGGCCCCCGTCGGCGGCAATGCCGGCGGCGCCCCCTTACGTTTAGGTCACCGTGTGCCCGCTCTGGCACACTTGACTGCTGGACCGGTTCACGGCATCAGACGCGTTTCCTGAGCGCCTCCCTCACGAGGGGCGCAGGCGGGGCGCCAGAGGGTTTGCAGCACCGTGCTGAGCCCGCCGACCCGGACGCATCCAAGGAGAAATCGTGAAGAAGGACATCCACCCCGACTACGTCGAGACCACGGTCACCTGCACCTGTGGCAACACGTTCACCACGCGCAGCACCGCGAAGAACGGCGTCATCCACGCCGATGTCTGCTCGCAGTGCCACCCGTTCTACACGGGCAAGCAGAAGATCCTCGACACCGGCGGCCGCGTCGCCCGCTTCGAGGCTCGCTACGGCAAGAAGGTCGCCGCGAAGTAGCTCGCTCGACCGCGCCGGCCCACCCCTCCCGGGTGGGCCGGCGCGTTGCGTTCCACCGCCGTCAGGCACCATCGACACCACCCGACCAACGGAGAACCCCGTGCTCGACTCCGCGCAGGCCCTCGTCGACGAGCACGCCGCCCTCGAGCGCCAGATGGGTGACCCGGAGGTCGCCTCCGACCCCGACCGCAGCCGCGAGCTGGGCAAGCGGTATGCCGCACTCGGCCCGACCGTGGCCGCGCACCACGCCTGGGTGAGCGCCCGCGGCGACCTCGGCGCCGCCCGCGAGCTCGCCGCCGAGGACCCCACCTTCGCGACGGAGATCCCCGCGCTCGAGGCGACCCTGGCCGCCGCCGAGGACCGCCTGCGGCGGCTGCTCATCCCGCGCGACCCCGACGACGACCGTGACGTCATCCTCGAGGTCAAGGCGGGGGAGGGCGGCGAGGAGTCGGCGCTGTTCGCCGCGGACCTGATCCGCATGTACCTGCGGCATGCCGAGCGCCGGGGCTGGCGCACCGAGGTGCTCGACGCCACCGAGAGCGACCTCGGCGGCTACAAGGACGTGCGCGTGTCGGTCAAGGCGCGCGGAAACTCGCAGCCCGGCGAGGCTCCCTGGGCTCGGCTGAAGTTCGAGGGCGGCGTGCACCGGGTGCAGCGCGTGCCGGTGACCGAGAGCCAGGGCCGCATCCACACCAGCGCCGCAGGTGTCTGGGTGATGCCCGAGGCCGAGGACGTCGAGGTGTCGATCGACCCCCACGACCTGCGTATCGACGTCTTCCGCTCCAGCGGCCCGGGCGGCCAGAGCGTCAACACCACCGACTCCGCGGTGCGCATCACCCATCTCCCCACCGGGGTGGTCGTCTCCTGCCAGAACGAGAAGAGCCAGCTGCAGAACCGCGAGGCCGCCATGCGCGTGCTACGCGCCCGGCTGCACCAGATGGCGATGGACGAGCGGCACGCGGCCGACGCCGACGCCCGCAACAGCCAGGTGCGCACCGTCGACCGCTCCGAGCGGATCCGCACCTACAACTACCCCGAGAACCGGATCAGTGACCACCGCACCGGCTTCAAGGCCTACAACCTCGACGCCGTGCTCGACGGCGACCTCGACCCGGTCGTCCAGTCGTGCGTCGACGCCGACGAGGCCGCCCGCCTGGCCGCGATCGCCGAACGGTGAACGACCTGCGCTCCGCGGTGCGCGAGGCGACCGCGCGGCTGGCCGCGGCCGGCATCGCCTCGCCCGAGGTGGATGCCGTGGCGCTCGCGGCTCACGCCATGGGCACCGATGCGGGCGAGGTGCGCCGCGCGATGGTGCTGGCCGCACCCGAGCCGGACGGCTACGCCGCCCTGGTCGACGAGCGGGCGGCCCGCGTGCCGCTGCAGCACCTCACCGGGCAGGCGCACTTCCGCCGGCTGACGCTGGCCGTCGGCCCCGGTGTCTTCGTGCCCCGGCCCGAGACCGAGGTGACGGCCGGGCACACGATCGACGCGGCATCCGCGGTGGGGCCGGATGCCGTGGTGGTCGACCTCTGCACGGGGTCGGGAGCGATCGCGCTCGCGGTCAAGGACGAGCTGCCCGGGGCCCGGGTGCTCGCCGTCGAGCTGTCCGACCTGGCGCACGGCTGGGCGGTGGCGAACCGCGACCGGCTCGGCCTCGACGTCGAGATGCGCCTGGGCGACGCCACGACCGCGTTCGACGACCTCGAGGGCGCGGTCGACGTGGTCGTGAGCAACCCGCCCTACATCCCGGTGGGTGCGGTGCCGGTCGACCCCGAGGTGCGCGACCACGACCCCGAGGTCGCCCTCTACGGGGGGTCCTCCGACGGGCTCGCCGTGCCCTTGGCGGTGGCCGCCCGCGCCTCGGTGCTGCTGCGCGCAGGTGGGGTGCTCGTCATGGAGCACGCCGACAGCCAGGGGGACACCCTGCCGCAGGCGCTGCGCGCCACGGGGGCCTGGGCCGAGGTCGCCGACCACGTCGACCTCTCCGGCCGGCCCCGCACGACGGTCGCGGTGCGGGCCGGTGCGAGCGAGCGCGCCCGGTGAGCCGGGTCCGTGCAGGCCGATCCGGAACCCTAGGCTGACCCCCATGAGCCCCGTCTTCGACTGCACCACCGACCACGGACGGGCCGACGCGATCCCCAAGGCCGCCGCCGGTGTGCGGGGGGGCTCGCTCGTCGTGCTCCCCACCGACACGCTCTACGGCATCGGCGCCGACGCCTTCTCCGCGGATGCCGTGGGCGCGCTTCTCGCGGCCAAGGGCAGGGGCTCCGACATGCCGCCACCGGTGCTGGTGCCCGACACCCGCACGGTCGACGGCCTGGCCACCGAGGTGCCCGAGTACGCCCACGCGCTGGTGGCGGCGTTCTGGCCCGGGCCGCTCACCATCGTGGTGCGCGCCCAGCCCTCCCTGATGTGGGACCTCGGTGAGACCGGCGGCACCGTCGCGCTGCGGATGCCCGACGACCCGGTGGCGCTCGAGCTGCTGCGCGAGGTCGGCCCGATGGCCGTGAGCAGCGCCAACCGCACCGGCCACCCGGCGTCCCGCACGGTGGTCGAGGCCGCCAGCCAGCTCGGGGCGGCCGTGGAGTTCTACCTCGACGGCGGCCCGGTCACCGGCGGGCTGGCGTCGACCATCGTCGACTGCACCCGCGAGGAGCCGGTCTTCCTGCGCGTCGGGGCGCTCTCCGAGGCCGAGGTCATGGAGGTCGTCGAGCGGGTCCGCGCCGACGCCCTAGAGTTGAGCGCCGCCACCGAGCCGACCGACTCCCCAGCGGCTGCCGAGGTACCCCCGGGTGCCGAGGCGTCAGCGGTTGCCGAGGAGTCAGCGGTTGCCGAGGAGTCGGGGTGGGCCGAGGGACCAGCCGCACCCGAGGCACCAGCGGTTGCCGAGGAACCCGAGCCGACCGACCTCGCACCGCCCACCGAGTCTTCCGACACCGAGCCGTCCGACACCCCCAAGCCTTCCGAGCACCCCGATCAGCGAGAGACCACCCACGATGACTGACACGTTCTACGGATCCGACTTCGGCGCCCTCGAGGCCTTCGACCCCGACATCGCGGGGGTGCTGCTCTCCGAGCTCGACCGCCTGCGCGGTGGCCTGCAGCTCATCGCGAGCGAGAACTTCTCCAGCCCGGAGGTGCTCACCGCGCTCGGCTCGACGCTGTCGAACAAGTACGCCGAGGGCTACCCCGGGCGCCGCTACTACGGCGGCTGCAGCGAGGTCGACAAGGCCGAGCTGCTCGCCATCGAGCGGTGCAAGACGCTCTTCGCGGCCGACCACGCCAACGTGCAGGCCCACTCCGGCGCGAGCGCCAACCAGGCCGTCTACGGTGCCTTCCTCAAGCCCGGCGAGAAGATCCTGGCCATGAGCCTGCCGCACGGCGGCCACCTCACCCACGGCACCAAGGTGTCGTTCAGCGGCAAGTGGTTCGACGCCGTGCACTACGGCGTCGACAAGGACACCGAGGACATCGACTACGACCAGGTCGAGCAGCTCGCCCGCGAGCACCGCCCGAAGGTCATCCTCGCCGGCGGCTCGGCCATCCCGCGGCTGATCGACTTCGAGCGGTTCCGCGCCATCGCCGACGAGGTCGGCGCCATCTTCTGGGTCGACGCCGCGCACTTCATCGGGCTGGTCGCCGGGAAGGCCATTCCCAGCCCGGTGCCGTTCGCCGACGTCGTGTCGTTCACCACCCACAAGGTGCTGCGCGGTCCGCGCTCGGGCGCCATCGTCTGCAAGGAGGAGCACCGCGCCGCCATCGACAAGGCCGTCTTCCCGATGATGCAGGGCGGGCCCCAGATGCACTCGATCGCCGCGAAGGCGGTCAACTTCAAGGAGTGCGCGACCCCCGAGTACGCGGCCTACACCCGCCAGGTGGTCGCCAACGCCAAGGTGCTGGCGCAGGCCCTCGGCGAGCACGGCATCCGGCCCACCACCGGTGGCACCGACACCCACCTGTCGCTGCACGACCTCCAGCCGGTCATGGTCACCGGCGTCGACGCCGAGGCCCGCTGCGACGCGGCCGGCATCACCCTGAACAAGAACGCCATCCCGTTCGACCCGCAGAAGCCCAACGTGGCATCCGGCATCCGGGTCGGCACGCCGTGCGTGACCACGCAGGGGATGGGGGAGGACGAGATGCGCGTCGTCGCCGAGCTCATCGCTCGCGCGGTCGTCAACGGCGACGCCGACCCCGAGCACGCGGTCTCGCGCGAGGTGCGCGGGCAGGTGTCCGAGCTCGTCGGGCGCTTCCCCGCCTACCCACGACCGGATGACCGCGGCTGAGACGCGGGCGCCCGTGACCGACGCGAGCCCGGGGCAGGGGCCTGTCACCCCGCTCCTGCGACGGCTCAACCGTCGTGGGTTCCGGATGGTCATGCTGCTCGACGGCCTGGCCGTGTTCGGGCTGTCGGTGCTCAGCATGGTGGTGCGCAACGGCGCCCCGCCGTGGCCGACGTACCCGCTGAGTGCCTACCTGCTCTCGTTCAGCGTCTCCACCCTGATCTTCATCTTCGCCTTCTACTTCGGGGGGCTCTACGAGCGCGAGCCACGCCTGGGTGGCGCGGCGGTGCTGCCCCGTGCCGCCCGGCTGTCGCTGGCCGCCGGCAGCTTCGTGGCACTGCTGAACCTCGCGTTGGGCGGCCTGCTGCGCCAACGCGGGTCGGACATCGGCCGGGCGCTGCCCTTCCCCATCCCCAACCTCATCGCGGTGATCGTCGTGGCGGGCATCGCGGTGGCCATCAACCGGGGGGTCGTGCACGCGCTGCGCACCCGGCGCGAGGGGCTGCCCCGGGTGCTGCTCGTCGGTGACCCCGCCGACCTCGAGCTGGCGCGGGCGCACCTCGTGGCCAACCTGGCGCAGCTCGTGGTGGTCGCCGAGGTCGACGACCCGCGGGCGGTCGTCGAGGTCGCCAAGGAGTCGGGCGCCACCGACGTGCTGCTCCTCACCGCCGGCTGGCTCGACGAGTGGTACCCCCGCACCATCGGCCGGCTCGACCGGCTGAACGTGACGACCCTGCTGCGGGTCACCGGGCGCGAGACGCTCTTCGGGCTCGACCGGCTGCGCGAGGTGGGCGGCCTGCCGTTCGTGCTGCTGCTGCCGCAGACGATGCCGGCCTCGCAGCGGCACTTCAAGCGCCTGCTCGACCTGTTCCTGCTGCTCGTCACTGCGCCGGTGTGGGTGCTCCTTCTCGGCGGTGTCGCGCTCTACCAGCTCGCCGTGGTGGGCCGGCCGCTGCTCTTCCGCCAGGTGCGGGTGGGCGTGGGCGGGGAGACCTTCGAGATGGTGAAGTTCCGCACCATGCGCCCCGACGCCGAGTCCGACGGCGTGGCCCGGCTCGCGACCGACGGCGACCCGCGCGTCATCCCGGCCTGTCGCTGGGTGCGGGCCACCCGGTCCGACGAGCTGCCCCAGATCCTGCACATCCTCACCGGGAAGATGTCGGTGGTCGGCCCCCGGCCCGAGCGTCCGGAGCTCACGAAGGGTTTCGAGAAGGAGATCGCCGGGTACACCCGCCGACACGAGGTGCCGCCGGGCCTGACCGGGCTGGCCCAGATCCACGGCCGCTACCACACCGACGCGGAGTACAAGCTGGGCTACGACCTGCAGTACCTCGTGAACTGGTCGCCGGTGCTCGACCTGGAGATCGTCGCCCGCACCATCTGGGTGATCGTGACCCGACGCGTGTGAGTGCCGCCAGGGGGCCCCGGATGCCGTGCCGTGGACCGGGTTTGGGCCCCCAGCAACGCTTGTGATAACTTTCACAAGCCGTCCCGGAGCCACATCCGTCACGACCCCGAAGAGGCCGATCGTCGATGACCGACCCCACCCAGCGCAGCGCGCCGCACGCCGGCGCCCCGTTCGGAGCCATGCTCCGCGGGGCCCTGCTGCCGTCGGTGCTCGCGGGTCTGCTCACCGTCGGGGTGCTGGTCGGGGTGCGCGGTACGGATGCCCTCGCGGGCGCCTTGATCGGTCTCCTCGTCTCGATCGGGTTCTTCGCCTCGGGGATGTTCCTGCTGAGCCGACTGGTGCGCGACGCCAGCCCGCACGCGTTCTTCGCGGTGGCGATGGCGGTGTACTTCGGCCAGGTGATCGTGTTGCTGCTCGTCATCATTGCGTTCAAGAACGCCGACTGGGTCGACGGTGTTGCCCTCGGGATCGTTGCGCTGGTGGTGACGCTGGTCTGGCAGGTGTTCGCCATGGTGGCGCTGCGCCGGGCCCGGATCCTGGTCTACGACGAGCCGTCGAGGACCCCGAAGGAGACCCGGTGATCAGCGCCTTTCGCCCCAAGCCCTGCGTCGCCCCCACCCCTGAGGGTCCGGTAGCGTACGTCCCGTTCCCCCGGGTGCCCGTCGAGGTTGCCTGTGAACTTTCCGAGGAGAGGCTGTGAGCCTGAGCGTGGTTCCCGCATCCTGGCTGCAGGTCGGCATCGCTGCCGCCGACGGCGACGGGGGCTTCCAGGCCCCCGGTACCGCCGACTTCTACTGGCCGGTCATCGGTGGCGACAGCAACTGGGCCATCACCCGCCCGATGGTCGTCATGGCCATCTCGGTGGTCGTGCTCGCCTGGTTCTTCGTGACGGTCGCCGGCAAGCTCACGGTGGTGCCGAGCAAGCGCCAGTGGGTGGCCGAGCAGGCCTACGGCTTCGTGCGCAACTCGATCGCCCGCGACGTGATCGGCGCCAAGGACTTCAAGCAGTTCATCCCGCTGCTCATGACGCTGTTCACGCTGATCCTGTTCAACAACGTGATGGGCGTGCTGCCCTTCGTGCAGTTCCCGACGATGAGCCGCATCGCGTTCCCGATCGTGCTCACCCTGATCGTCTACATCGTCTACCACACGGTCGCGATCCGTCGTAAGCACGGCGTCATCGGCTACCTCAAGTCGCTGGTCCCCGCGGGCCTGCCGATGTGGCTGCGGCCGATCATGTTCGTGCTCGAGTTCATCACCTACTTCTTCATCCGGCCGCTGACTCTCGCCCTGCGACTGTTCGGCAACATGCTCGCCGGCCACCTGATGCTGCTCGTCTTCATCCTCGGCGGCGAGTACCTCCTGCTGCACGGCAGCAGCATCTTCATCCAGCTCTCCGGCATCCTCGGCCTCGCCTTCGGCGTCGTGATGACCTTCTTCGAGCTCCTGGTGCAGTTCCTCCAGGCCTTCATCTTCACCCTGCTCACCGCGCTCTACATCTCCGACGCGGTCAGCGAGCACCACTGACCACGGGTTCCGGCCCGTCCGCACCACCAGCACGACCGCACGACCACGTAGAACACCCGACGCCGGGACGGACCCGGCGGCCTCGAAAGGAAACGCAATGACTGGGAACATCACCTACCTCGGCTACGGCCTCGCCGCCATCGGCCCCGGTATCGGTGTGGGTCTGATCTTCGCCGCCTACCTCAACGGCGTCGCGCGTCAGCCTGAGGCCCGCGGCATGCTCCAGACCATCGCCTTCACCGGCATGGCGCTCACCGAGGCGCTCGCCATCCTCGGTCTCGTGTTCGTCTTCGTCTTCCAGTGACCGGACCGACCGACCCTTTCCGTTTGACTGACAGATAAGGAAGCGACGTGGTTCTCGCATCCGTTCCGGCCGCTGAAGGCGTGGGCTGGCCCGACGCCTTGCCCCTCCTCCCGCACCCCGCCGAGCTGATCATCGGCCTCATCTCGTTCGCGATCCTGTACTGGATCTACGCGACCAAGGTCGTCCCGAAGATGGAGGCGATGTACGACGAGCGTGCCGCCGCCATCGAGGGTGGCATGCAGCAGGCCGAGGAGGCCCAGGCCGAGGCCAAGGCCGCCCTGGAGAAGTACAACGCCCAGCTCGCCGGCGCCCGCACCGAGGCCAACGAGATCCGGGAGTCCGCGCGTGAGCAGGGCGCCTCGATCGTGGTGGAGATGCGCGGCCAGGCCCAGGCCGAGGCCGCGCGCATCACGGAGTCGGCCAAGCGCCAGGTCGACGCCGAGCGCCAGCAGGCGGTCGTCTCGTTGCGCCAGGAGGTCGGCGCCCTGTCGACCACCCTCGCCAGCAAGATCGTCGGCGAGTCCCTCGAGGACGAGGTGCGCCAGAACGGCATCGTCGACCGGTTCCTCGCCGAGCTCGAAGCCGGCGACGTCACACCCGAGAAGGTCGCCCCCGCGGGTCAGGACGCCTGATGCGCGGATCGTCACGGGGATCGGCCAAGGCGGTGCAGGCGGCGTTCGACACCGCGCTCGCCGGCGACCCCGCGTGGGAGAAGCTCGCCGAGGAGATGTTCGCGGTGACCGGTGTCGTCGACGGCAGCGCCTCGTTGCGACGGGCCCTCGCCGACCCCTCCCGTGAGAGCTCGGACAAGCAGGGCCTGGCCCGTTCGCTCTTCGGCGGCAAGATCGGTGAGACCACCACCGGCCTCGTCGCCGAGGTCGCGGGCCAGCGCTGGTCGGCCGAGCACGACCTGTCCGACACCCTCGAGAACCTCGCCGTGCAGGCGCTGCTCGCCGCGGCCGAGCGCGAGCGCCGCATCGACCGCGTCGAGGACGAGCTGTTCCGCTTCGAGCGCATCGTCGCAGGCAACCCGGGGCTGCGCGACACCCTGTCCAGCCGCAACACCGACGGGCCCGGCAAGGCCACGCTGGTGCACGGGCTGCTCGAGGACAAGGCCGCACCGGAGACCGTCCGGCTGGTCGAGCAGGCGGTGCGCGAGCCGCGCGGCCGGCGCCTCGACCGGGTCCTGGAGTCCTACCTCCACCTGGCGTCCCAGCGCCGTGACGAGCTCGTCGCGCAGGTGATCGTCGCGGCACCGCTCAGCGCGCAGCAGCACGCCCGGCTGAGCAGTGCGCTCGAGGCGCACTACGGCAAGCCAGTCACGCTCCAGCTCGTCCAGGACCCCGCGGTCATGGGCGGCATCCGCATCCAGGTCGGCGACGAGGTCGTCGACGGCACCGTCCTGCGTCGCCTCGACGAGGCGCGCCGGCACGTCACCGGCGGCTGACCGGCATCCGGCCGCCCCGGCGATCACCACCGAACTTCACACGCACCACCGACCACAGACTTCGGCCCCAGTGGGGGCCGGTGACCGAGGAGAAGATCAGAACATGACGGAGCTCTCGATCCGTCCGGACGAGATCCGGGATGCCCTGGACAGCTACGTCCGGTCCTACGAGCCCGGAGTTGCCGCGCGTGAGGAGGTCGGCCGCGTCACCGACGCCGGTGACGGCATCGCGCACGTCGAGGGCCTGCCCTCGGCGATGACCAACGAGCTGCTCCAGTTCGAGGACGGCACCCTTGGCCTCGCGCTGAACCTCGACGTCCACGAGATCGGCGTCGTCATCCTCGGTGAGTTCTCCGCGATCGAGGAGGGCCAGGAGGTCAAGCGCACGGGCGAGGTCCTCTCCGTGCCGGTCGGCGACAACTTCCTCGGCCGCGTGGTCAACCCGCTGGGCACCCCCATCGACGGGCTGGGCGAGATCGTGAGCGAGGAGCGCCGCGCGCTCGAGCTCCAGGCCCCTACGGTCGTGCAGCGCAAGTCGGTGCACGAGCCGCTGCAGACCGGCCTGAAGGCCGTCGACGCCATGACCCCCATCGGCCGCGGCCAGCGCCAGCTGATCATCGGTGACCGCCAGACCGGCAAGACCACGGTCGCGGTCGACACGATCATCAACCAGAAGGAGTTCTGGGACAGCGGCGACCCCGACAAGCAGGTGCGCTGCATCTACGTCGCCATCGGCCAGAAGGGCTCGACGATCGCTGCCGTGCGCGGCACCCTCGAGGACGCCGGCGCGATGGAGTACACCACCATCGTCGCCGCCCCGGCGTCCGACTCGGCGGGCTTCAAGTACCTCGCGCCCTACACCGGCTCGGCCATCGGCCAGCACTGGATGTACCAGGGCATGCACGTCCTCATCGTCTTCGACGACCTGTCCAAGCAGGCCGAGGCCTACCGCTCCGTGTCGCTGCTGCTGCGCCGCCCGCCGGGCCGCGAGGCCTACCCGGGCGACGTCTTCTACCTGCACAGCCGGCTGCTCGAGCGCTGCGCCAAGCTGTCCGACGACCTGGGTCACGGCTCGATGACCGGCCTGCCGATCATCGAGACCAAGGCGGGCGACGTCTCGGCGTACATCCCGACCAACGTCATCTCGATCACCGACGGCCAGATCTACCTGCAGGCCGACCTGTTCAACGCCAACGTCCGCCCGGCGATCGACGTGGGTGTGTCGGTGTCCCGCGTGGGTGGTGCCGCGCAGATCAAGGCGATGAAGTCGGTCGCCGGTCGACTCAAGCTCGACCTCGCCCAGTACCGCGCGCTCGAGGCGTTCGCGATGTTCGCCTCCGACCTCGACCCGGCCTCGCGCGCCCAGCTCGCGAAGGGCGCTCGTCTCGTCGAGCTGCTCAAGCAGGGCCAGGCGTCGCCGATGCCGGTCGAGGAGCAGGTCGTCTCGATCTGGCTGGGTACCACCGGCAAGCTCGACGACGTCGCCGTCGAGGACGTCCGCCGCTTCGAGGCCGACTTCCTCGACCACCTGCGCCGCAGCAAGAACGAGCTCCTCGCGGCGATTCGCGAGACGGGCAAGTTCGAGGAGGAGACCGAGCAGGCGCTCGAGGCCGAGGTCACCACCTTCAAGCACAAGCTCTTCCAGGGCACCGGTGCCGACGGCATCCAGGCCGGTCGCGAGGCCGAGGACGACGCGGCCGCGAGGGCGCTGGAGTCCGAGCAGGAGCGGATCGTCAAGCAGAAGCGCTGACCGGGCACCGAGCACACAGAACTCAGGAAGGCGGAAACGTATGGGAGCGCAGATCCGGGAGTACCGGAACCGCATCCGTGCCGTCAGCTCGACGAAGAAGATCACCCGGGCGATGGAGCTCATGGCCGCGGCCCGCGTCGTCAAGGCGCAGGAAGCGGTGCGTGAGTCGAGCCCCTACGCCCGTGCCCTGACCCGCGCGGTCTCGGCCGTCGCGACGTTCTCCAACGAGGAGCACCCGCTGACCTCCGAGAAGGAGGACGTCAAGCGTGCCGCGGTCGTCATCATCACGTCCGACCGCGGTCTCGCCGGGGCGTACAGCTCCTCGGTCATCAAGGAGAGCGAGCGCCTCGTCGCGGCCCTGCGCGAGGAGGGCAAGGAGGTCGTCCCCTACCTGCTCGGCCGCAAGTCGATCGGCTTCTACAAGTTCCGCCACCGCGAGAGCGCGGCGGAGTGGAGCGGCAACTCCGAGAAGCCCACCTTCGAGACTGCCCGCGAGGTGGGCCAGCGGCTGGTCAGTGACTTCACGGCACCGACCGAGGAGGGTGGCATCGACGAGGTGCACGTCGTCTTCAGCCGGTTCGTCTCGATGGTGACCCAGCAGCCCGAGGTCATCCGGCTGCTGCCGCTCGAGGTCGTCGAGGGTGGGGAGGCCCCGGATGCCGACGACCTCCTGCCGCTGTACTCCTTCGAGCCCAGCGCCGAGCAGGTGCTCGACGCGCTGCTGCCGAAGTACGTCAACGCCCGGCTCTTCAACTGCATGCTCCAGGCCGCCGCGTCCGAGCTCGCCGCCCGCCAGCGGGCGATGAAGTCTGCCACGGACAACGCGGAGGAGCTCATCAAGAAGTACACCCGGCTGGCCAACCAGGCGCGCCAGGCCGAGATCACCCAAGAGATCAGCGAAATCGTCGGCGGCTCCAGCGCGCTGGCCGAGAGCAAGTGAGTGAGAGAGAGACCATGACTGCTTCTGTCAGCGAGCGGAGCGAGACCCACGCCATCGGCGGCGTGGGCCGCATCTCGCGCATCATCGGCCCGGTCGTCGACGTAGAGTTCCCCGTCGACGGCATGCCCGAGCAGTTCAACCTGCTCACCACCGAGGTCGAGGTCGGTGGCGTCAAGCGGCACCTGAACCTCGAGGTCGCCCAGCACATCGGCGACAACATGGTGCGCGCCATCTCCCTGCAGCCCACCGACGGACTGGTGCGCGGCACCGCGGTGCAGGACACCGGCGGCCCGATCACCGTGCCCGTCGGCGACAACACCCTGGGCAAGGTCTTCAACACCACGGGTGAGGTCATGAACCTCGCCCCGGGCGAGACCTTCGAGGCCACCGAGCGGTGGGGCATCCACCGCACCGCCCCGGCCTTCGACCAGCTGGAGTCCAAGACCCAGATGTTCGAGACCGGCATCAAGGTCATCGACCTGCTCACCCCGTACGTGCAGGGCGGCAAGATCGGCCTGTTCGGTGGTGCTGGTGTCGGCAAGACCGTGCTCATCCAGGAGATGATCGCCCGCGTCGCCCGCGACCACGGTGGTGTCTCGGTGTTCGCCGGTGTCGGCGAGCGCACCCGTGAGGGCAACGACCTGATGGTCGAGATGGAGGAGGCCGGCGTGCTCGGCCAGACCGCCCTCGTCTTCGGCCAGATGGACGAGCCGCCGGGCACGCGCCTTCGCGTGGCCCTGTCGGCACTGACGATGGCGGAGTACTTCCGCGACGTGCAGGGCCAGGACGTGCTGCTCTTCATCGACAACATCTTCCGGTTCACCCAGGCGGGCTCCGAGGTCTCCACGCTGCTCGGCCGGATGCCGTCCGCCGTCGGCTACCAGCCGACCCTCGCCGACGAGATGGGCACGCTCCAGGAGCGCATCACCTCCACGCGCGGCCACTCGATCACCTCGATGCAGGCGATCTACGTGCCGGCCGACGACTACACCGACCCGGCCCCGGCCACGACGTTCGCGCACCTCGACGCCACGACCGAGCTGTCCCGCGAGATCGCCTCGATCGGCATCTACCCCGCGGTCGACCCGCTCGCCTCGACCAGCCGGATCCTCGACCGCCGGTACATCACCGAGGAGCACTACACCACGGCGCTGCGGGTCAAGGGGATCCTCCAGCGCAACAAGGAGCTGCAGGACATCATCGCGATCCTCGGCATCGACGAGCTGTCCGAGGAGGACAAGATCCTCGTCAACCGGGCCCGCCGCCTACAGCGCTTCCTGTCGCAGAACACCTACGTCGCGAAGCAGTTCACCGGCATCGAGGGCTCCACGGTGTCGCTGGTCGACACCATCGAGGCCTTCACGAAGATCTGCGACGGCGACTACGACCACGTCGGTGAGCAGGCGTTCTTCATGTGCGGTGGCCTCGACGACGTCGAGCGCCAGTGGGCCGAGATCCAGAAGAACCTCTGATGCCGCTCCAGGTCGAGCTCGTCTCGGCGGACCGCAAGGTCTGGGAGGGTGAGGCGAGCCAGGTCAGCGCCCGCTCCATCGACGGCGACCTCGGCATCCTGCCCGGTCACACGCCCATCCTGTGCGTGCTCGACGAGGGCGAGGTGCGGGTCAACGCCGACGGGTCGTGGCGCTCGGCGCAGATCGACGGCGGGTTCCTCTCGGTCGACCACGACCGGGTGACGATCATCGCTGAGTCGGTCGACGCCAGCGGCATGGGCTCCTGACATCGAGGGCCGGGGACCGCTCGCATGACGCCGTTCGTGGCTGTTGAGCTGGTCCTCGCCCTCGTCGTCGTACTGGTAGTCGGCGCGCTCACCTTCGTGTGGGCGCGCCGACGCTTCATCTCCGGCGACGGCCGCCCAGTCATGCTCTGCGCGCGGCGCCAGGGCGAGGCCGGCCGGTGGCGGCTGGGCCTGGCCCGGCTCAGCTCGGACCGCTTCGAGTGGTTCAGCATCGTCGGGCCCTCGCTGCGCGCCGAGGTGTCGTGGCAGCGTGGTGAGCTCGACTTCGGCACGGCGGTGCCGCTGCTCGACCCGATCCCCGGGCTGGCCGACCCGGTGGCCGTGCAGGGGCGGGCGGGTGCGCAGGCGTGCGAGTTCGCGTTCGTGCCGGCCGCCTACACCGCGGTGCGCGCCTGGCTGGAGTCCAGCCCCCCCGGCTTCAACGTCAACGTCGCCTAGGCCCTGAACCCCGACTCCGTGCGACTTGGGTGCGCTTTCGCGCCCGGATAGCTCCGAGAACCGTGGGTAAGTCGCACGAGGTCGGTGTCGCGGGGGTCCTCAGGAGTCGTCGGTGGCGGGTTCGGCGGACGATGGCCCCTGCTCGCGGCCGCCGCCCGGGGCCCAGAGCACGTCGCCGCCCGGCAGGTTGGCGCAGCGGGCGAGCACGAACAGCAGGTCGGAGAGCCGGTTGAGGTAGGTCGCCGTGACCGGGTTGACCCCGCCCTCGCCGCGCGACTCGCCCGGCTCGGTGCCGTAGGCCTCGACGGCCGCCCACACCGACCGCTCCGCGCGGCGCACCACGGTGAGGGCCAGGTGCAGGTGCGCCGCCCCGGGCGTGCCGCCGGGCAGGATGAAGGACCGCAGCTTCTCGAGCCGCTCGAGGTAGCGGTCGCAGTCGGCCTCCAGCTCGCCGACCCACTCCTGCTTGACCCGCAGCGGGGGGTACTCGTAGGTGCGCTGCAGCGGGGTGGACAGGTCGGCGCCGATGTCGAACAGGTCGTTCTGCACCCGGGTCAGCACCACCCGAACGTCCTGCGGCAGGTCGCCGCAGGCGATGGCCAGTCCGAGGGCCGCGTTCGCCTCGTTGGTGTCGGCATAGGCCGCCAGCCGCGGGTCGGTCTTTCGGGTGCGGCTCAGGTCGCCTAGCGACGTGCTGCCGTCGTCGCCGGTGCGGGTGTAGATGCGGGTGAGGTTGACCATGGCACCAGCCTCGCAGACCCGGAAAAGGATGCCAGCGGTGGCATCAAGGGGACATTGTCCATTCTTTGCCTGCTCTTTACCCGAATGTGGGTGACGCGGCTACCCCCGGGTCGGTCTAATGGACCCACGACGATGTGAGAGGGGGCATTGTGGCAGCACAGGGGACGGCCATCGTGACCATCACCGAGTTCCACGATGACCGGGGTTGCCACGTGACGCTGCGGGGGCGGCTCGACGTGCGCACGGTCGCTGACCTGCGCCTGACGGTGCACCGACTGATCGCCGAGGGCACCACGCCGGTGCTGCTCGACCTCGCCGAGGCCCAGGTGGGCGACGCGACGGGGTTCGGCTTCCTCGTCGAGTGCCAGCGACGCGCTCGACGGGCCGGTCGCCCGCTGCGCATCGTCGCCGCCGAGGAGCGCACCAGACGGCTGCTGCGTCGCGCTCGGCTGCACTCGCTGCTGGCTGCGCTCCCCGCCACGGTGGCCGATGAGCCGGCGCTGGCCGGTGCGGCCGGCTGATCGCGACCTGAGCCCTCGCCGACGAGGCGCTGGGTGCCCCCTGGTGTGGGCACTCTCACCGCGCCCCTCGCTATCCGCACCACCGTGCCGCGGCTAGCGTTCACCGCATGCCCGAGAGCCCCGACGCCACCCGCCCTGAGCGTGACCGCCCGTGGGTGATGCGGACCTACGCCGGCCACTCCAGCGCCGCCGCCAGCAACGCCCTCTACCGGCGCAACCTCGACAAGGGCCAGACCGGCCTGTCGGTCGCGTTCGACCTGCCGACCCAGACCGGCTACGACCCCGACCACGTGCTGGCCCGCGGCGAGGTGGGCAAGGTGGGGGTGCCGATCTCGCACATCGGCGACATGCGCGCGCTCTTTGCGGACATCCCGCTGTCGCGGATGAACACCTCGATGACGATCAACGCCACCGCGATGTGGCTGCTCGCGCTCTACCAGGTCGCGGCCGAGGAGCAGGCGCTGGCGGCGGGCGAGGACCCGGCATCCGCGGTGCGTGCACTGGCCGGCACCACCCAGAACGACATCATCAAGGAGTACCTCTCGCGCGGGACCTACGTCTTCGCGCCGGCCCCGTCGCTGCGGCTGATCACCGACATGGTGACCTACACCGTCTCCGAGATCCCGAAGTGGAACCCGACCAACATCTGCAGCTACCACCTGCAGGAGGCCGGCGCGACGCCCGTGCAGGAGATCGCCTACGCGATGTGCACCGCGATCGCCGTGCTGGATGCCGTGCGCGACTCCGGCCAGCTGCCCCCCGAGCGCTTCGGCGAGGTGGTGGCCCGCATCTCGTTCTTCGTCAACGCCGGCGTGCGGTTCGTCGAGGAGATGTGCAAGATGCGCGCCTTCGTGCAGCTGTGGGACGAGCTGACCCTCGAGCGCTACGGCGTCACCGACGCCAAGCAGCGGCGCTTCCGCTACGGCGTGCAGGTGAACTCCCTCGGGCTCACCGAGGCCCAGCCCGAGAACAACGTGCAGCGCATCGTGCTCGAGATGCTTGCCGTCACCATGAGCAAGGACGCCCGGGCCCGCGCGGTGCAGCTGCCCGCGTGGAACGAGGCGCTGGGCCTGCCCCGGCCCTGGGACCAGCAGTGGTCGCTGCGCATCCAGCAGGTGCTGGCCTTCGAGAGCGACCTGCTCGAGTACGACGACCTGTTCGAGGGGTCGAAGGTCGTGCAGGCCAAGGTCGCCGAGCTCGTCGACGGTGCCCGCGCCGAGATCGACCGGGTGCAGGAGATGGGCGGGGCGGTGCCGGCGGTCGAGGGTGGCTACATGAAGAGCGAGCTGGTGGCCTCGCACTCACGCCGTCGCCAGCGGATCGAGGCCGGCGAGGACGTCGTGGTGGGGGTCAACCGGTTCGAGACCACGGAGCCCAACCCGCTCACCGCCGACCTCGAGACGGCGATCCAGGGCGTGGATGCCGGTGTCGAGGCCGCCGCGGTGGCCGCGGTCCGGCGCTGGCGGGAGGAGCGCGACGCCGAGCCGGAGCGGCGGGAGCGCGCGGCATCCGCCCTGGCTCGCCTCATCGCCGACGCCGGCACCGACACCAACCTGATGCCGGCCACCCTGGAGTGCGCCCGGGCCGGGCTGACCACGGGGGAGTGGGCCGGGGCGCTGCGGTCGGTCTTCGGTGAGTTCCGCGCCCCGACCGGGGTCAGTGGCTCGGTCGGCGTGGGCGCCGGGTCCGAGGCGCTGGCTGACGTGCGGGCGATGGTGGCCCGCACCAGCGACGAGCTCGGTGAGCGGCTTCGGCTGCTCGTCGGCAAGCCGGGGCTCGACGGCCACTCCAACGGCGCCGAACAGATCGCCGTTCGGGCGCGCGACGCGGGCTTCGAGGTGGTCTACCAGGGCATCCGGCTCACACCGGAGCAGATCGTCGGCGCCGCGGTGGCCGAGGACGTGCACCTCGTCGGCATCTCGATCCTGAGCGGCTCGCACATGGAGCTCGTGCCCGAGGTGCTCGACCTGATGCGCGACGCGGGGGCCGGTGACGTACCGGTGATCGTCGGCGGCATCATCCCCGAGGCCGACGCGGTGAAGCTCAAGGCAATGGGGGTGGCCGAGGTGTTCACGCCCAAGGACTTCGGGCTCAACGACATCATGGTCCGCTTCGTCGAGGTGATCCGGGCGTCACGGGGCCTGGCCGCCGACGCGGCGACGCCCGCCCACGCCTGAGCGAGGGCGGGCGCCGGAACGGAGCCGGTGGGCGTCAGGCGTCGACGGACGCCGACGAGAGGGCGGCGGTCAGCTCGCGGTTGAACGCGGGGATGTCGTCGGGGTTGCGGCTCGTGATCAGGTTGTCGTCGACGACGACCTCGCGGTCCTCCCAGGTGGCGCCGGCGTTGCGCAGGTCGGTCTGCAGGCTCGGCCAGGAGGTGACGCTGCGGCCGCGCACGACGTCGGCCTCGATGAGGGTCCAGGGCGCGTGGCAGATCGCGGCCACCGGCTTGCCGGACTGCACGAACTGGCGCACGAACGCCACGGCATCCTCGTCGGTGCGCAGGGCGTCGGGGTTGGCGACGCCTCCGGGCAGCACGAGGGCGGCGTAGTCGGCGACGTCGGCCGACGCGACGGTGACGTCGACGGGGAAGGTGTCGCCCTGGTCGAGGTGGTTGTAGGCCTGGACCTTGCCGTCCTGGGTCGAGATGAGCACGGGGGTGGCGCCGGACTTCTCTACGGCCTCCCAGGGCCCGGTGAGCTCGACCTGCTCGATGCCCTCGGGGGCGACGAGGAAGGCGACCTGGCGCTGCTCGCTGGTGTTCGTGGTGGTGCTGGTGTCGGTCGTGCTGGTCATGGTGGTGTCCTCTCGGTCCGACGGAATTGGCGACGGCGCCGTGATGGGGCGCCGATGGTCGACAACCGGGCCCCTACCCACGGCATTCCCCGGTATGCCGGAGCCGCCCTGCCGTCGAAGGTGCGCGTAGCGTGCCGGGCATGGCTTTGCACTGCGCGGCCACCTTGGTCCTCGTGCCGGTCGGCGCGGCGCCGGATGCCGCGGCCGGTGCCGGTGCCGGTGCCGTGGTGGCCCGGCCGCTGGGGCCGCAGGCCGAGGTTGTCGAGGAGCTGCAGGCGCTCGCCGACCTGCACCGCGGTCAGCGGGTGGTCGTGCCCGTCGGCCCCGAGCAGCTGGCAGCCGTGCTCGACCACTTCGGTCGTGCCCCGCGCGCCGCCGACCACACTGCCGACCCGGTGCTGCTCGAGATCGGTGACGACGGCTGGACCCTGCTCCCGGCCGTGGGCCGACACCAGGCGCCTGACGACTGACCGGGTCCTCCTGGCGTCACTCATCTGATCGATTCGGTCGATGTGGGGATGCCCGCCCCGCCGGATGCCGTCCCTCGTGTGACCTATTGGTCGATGTGGGGATGCCCGCCCCGCCGGATGCCGTCCCCCGAGTGACCTATTGGTCGATGTGGGGACGGGCCAGAGCACCGGTGGGCGTCCCCCGAGTGACCTATTGGTCGAGGTGGGGACGGGCCAGAGCACCGGTGGGCGTCCCTCAGGTGACCTATCGGTCGATGTCGGGACGCCTCAGAAGAGGCGGTGCTCGCTGTTGTCGATGCCCTTGAGCGCGTCGTAGTCGAGCACGACGCAGCGGATGCCGCGGTCCTGGGCCAGGGTGCGCGCCTGCGGCTTGATCTGCTGGGCCGCGAACACCCCGGTGACGGGCGCGAGGTGCGGGTCGCGGTTCATCAGCTCGAGGTAGCGGGTGAGCTGCTCGACGCCGTCGATGTCGCCGCGCCGCTTGATCTCGATGGCGACCGTGGCGCCGGCGCCGTCCTTGCACAGGATGTCGACGGGACCGATGGGGGTCATGTACTCGCGGCGGGTCAGCGTCCACCCGTCACCGAGCGTGGTGATGTGCTCGGCCAGCAGCTTCTGCAGGTGCGCCTCGACGCCGTCCTTGACCAGGCCCGGGTCGACGCCGAGCTCATGGGCGCTGTCGTGGTGCACCGCGTGGATCTTCACGCGCAGCCGGTCCTCGGACTTGGCGTGCTGCACGACCCACACGGCGGTCACGCCCTCGGCCGCCTCACCCTCGTCGGGCTCGACCTCGGCCATCGCGCACGGCGGCGACATCCAGTTCAGCGGCTTGTAGGACCCGCCGTCGGAGTGCACGAGCACCGAGCCGTCGGCCTTGACCAGGAGCAACCGGGTCGCCAGGGGCAGGTGGGCGGTGAGCCGCCCGTCGTAGTCGACGCTGCACGTCGCGATCACGAGTCGCACGGTCGACCACCCTAGTGCCGGGATGTGCGAACGCGTTGCCCTCCCGGGAGTCCGGGCGCACACTCGTGGATAACAACCGGTGCACGGTCGCGGTAGAGGTGAGGCCAATGAGGGCAGCCCTGTGGACAGGGGTTCTCGTCGTGCTGCCCGGGCTCTGGTTCCTGGCCCAGGGGGCCGCGCTGAACTGGTTCACCGGCGGGGAGCCGCCCCGCCCGCTGCGCCCCCTCGTCCGTCGGCTCGGTCCGCACGCCGAGCGCCTGCGGCTCTGGCGCCGCCGGGTGCTCGGGCGCCCGGTGCCCCAGCCGATGCCCCCGGTGCTGATCGCCATGGAGCTGCGCCGGCTCGAGGTCGAGATCCGCCGGGTCGAGGAGGGCGACATGCCGCACCAGGCGGCCCGGCTGCGCGCGGTCCTGGCCGCCTACGACCAGCTGCTCATCCAGCTCTGCCAGCAGGTGGAGGTGCCCACCGACGGGCTCGGCCTGCCGCCGCTGCACTCCCGTGAACGCGTGACCCTCGAGGCCGAGCTGGTCGCGGCAGGTCACGACTGGTGACGTCCCTGACGAGGGTGGAGTGACGGCATCCGGGGTGGTGACGTCGGTCGCACCGAGCGTGGGGGTAAGAAGTGTCACGCCGTGCTGGTGTCGTGGCGCCCGGATCGCTCTGGAAGGATCGCGGCCATGACGCGTGACTTCACCAGTGTGGGTGTGATCGGACTCGGGACGATGGGCGCGGGGATCGTGGAGGTCTTCGCGCGCAACGGGATCGACGTGATCGCCGTCGAGATCGACGACGTCCGTATCGAGCACGGCAAGGCGGTGCTGTGGGGCAGCACCGGGCGTGCGCTGGCCCGAGGCAAGCTGACCCAGGACGAGCACGACGCGCTGCACGCGCGGGTCTCGTTCACCAGCGACCTGGCCGACCTGGCCGGCTGCCAGCTCGTCGTCGAGGCGGTGCCCGAGCAGCTCGACCTGAAGAAGGAGCTGCTCGGCAAGGTCGACGCCGTGATCTCCCCGGATGCCGTGCTGGCCACCAACACCTCCTCGCTGCCGGTCACCGAGATCGCGGTGGCGACCTCGAACCCCAAGCGGGTCGTCGGCATGCACTTCTTCAACCCGGCGCCGGTGCAGCAGTTCGTCGAGGTGATCCGCACCGTGATCACCGCCGACGACGTGTTCGAGGACGTCAAGGCGCTCGCCGAGCGGCTCGGCAAGAAGCCGGTCATCGTCGGCGACAAGGCGGGCTTCATCGCGAACGCGCTGCTCTTCGGCTACCTCAACCACGCCGTGTCGATGTACGAGAGCCGCTACGCCACCCGCGAGGACCTCGACGCCGCGATGCGCTTCGGCTGCGGCTACCCGATGGGCCCGCTGGCGCTGCTCGACCTGATCGGCCTCGACACGGCCTACGAGATCCTCGACACGATGTACCGGCAGGGCCGGGACCGGCTGCATGCGCCGAGCCCGATCATCAAGCAGATGATCAGCGCCGGTCTGCTCGGTCGCAAGTCGGGCCAGGGCTTCTACACCTACGCGGCGAAGGGCTCGCCGCAGGTGGTGGCCGACGCCCAGACCCCGTCGGGCGGCCCGCCGCCCGGGGTGCAGCTGCGGCCGGTGACGTCGGTGGGAGTCGTCGGGTCGGGCACCATGGCGACCGGCATCATCGAGGTGTTCGCCAAGGCCGGGTACGCCGTCACCTTCGTGGCCCGCTCCGACGACAAGGTCGCCGGCGTGCTGACCGCCCTGGGTCGCAGCTGCGCGCGGGCGGTCGAGAAGGGCCGGATGGACCAGGCGGCCGCCGACGCGCTGCTGGGCCGGGTCGCCGGCGCGACCGGGCGCGAGGCGCTGGCCGACGTCGACCTCGTCGTCGAGGCGATCGCCGAGGAACTCGCTGTCAAGCAGGACCTCTTCCGCGACCTCGACCGGATCTGCAAGCCGGGCGCCATCCTCGCCACCACCACCTCGTCGCTGCCGATCATCGACTGCGCCAAGGTGACCTCGCGGCCCCAGGACGTCATCGGCATGCACTTCTTCAACCCCGCCGCGATCATGAAGCTGGTCGAGGTCGTGCACACGGTGTCGACCGCGCCCGACGTCACCGCCACGGTGCAGGACCTCTGCGCCAAGGTCGGCAAGGTGGCCGTGACCTGCGGCGACCGGTCGGGCTTCATCGTCAACGCGCTGCTCTTCCCCTACCTCAACGACGCCGTGCGGATGCTCGAGGCCAACTACGCCAGCGCCGACGACATCGACACCGCGATGAAGGCCGGCTGCGGCCTGCCAATGGGCCCCTTCGAGCTGCTCGACGTCGTGGGCCTCGACGTGTCGCTGGCCATCGAGCGCGAGCTCTACACCGAGTTCCGCGAGCCGGGGTACGCCCCGGCGCCGCTGCTCGAGCACCTCGTCACCGCCGGCTACCTCGGCCGCAAGACGGGGCGCGGGTTCCGCACCTACGGCTGACCGGCGTCCGGGCTGGTGGGGGTTGTGTTGAAACCCCGCGACGGGGCGCCGCCGGGGGGGGGGTGGGGAAAAAGGAACGCGGGCGA
>JBBQNZ010000030.1:0-32252 GCA_038330415.1 Actinomycetales bacterium
GGCCAGTTCTTGAGTTGGTTCCGCAGGCCCGACATCATCCCAGTCCACGACCACCAGCTCACCGTCTTTGTCGGCGAGCACGTTTCCCGGATGCAGGTCCCGGTGGCACAGCCGCATCCTGGCCGGGTCCACCGAAGAGAGAATGGAATACAAGGCTGGCAGGCCGTCAGCCGCTACAGCCAACCCTTCAGACCAGGACATGCCAGCTTCCGCGGCTGCTGTCACTAGTGGCCCCCACTGATCCTGGGGCGGTGGGACCTCGTACCACCTGTCCGGTGGTGCGCCGCTCAACTCCCGATCTACTGGTGGAGCGCACCGGTGCAGCCGGGCGAGGAGAACGCCAAGCTCCTCCGCGCTGGCAGCGAGGTCGGCACCGCGCAGCTCGATCCAGTCATACAGCCGCAGCCACCGCCCGTTCGCGAGCGGCACGACGTACTCTCCGTTGCGATCGGGGTAGCTAGCCGGGAGGCAGATTCCTGCTGCTGCGGCTCGCCGCGCAAAATTCACCTCGCTCTCCACTTCTCCCTGCGAAGGCGGTGGACCAGAAGACACGTGCTTGAGCGCGTAAACCCGACCTTTAGCCGTCAAGCGCCACACCTGCCCCCGTGCGCCCCGCGCACCAAGAGTAATCGAGACATCCTCGCGCCCGAGGTCGAACGACTCCCGCGCTCGGGCCACCCAGTCCGCCTGCATGCGACGCATTATCGGTGATGAAAACGTCACCGTAGAGCTGCGTCGACACAGTCCCACGGGATCGTGGGCCTTGAGGTCGGGTCCTGCGTGCTCACGCGCCGCAGGCTATTGCCGCGATAGGTGAAATGTGGGAGGAAGACCTGACAACTCGCGATGTGCTCAGGCGCCTCGTTGGAGGTCGGCTACCTGTGGGTGAGCGATGAACTCGGCCGCGAGGTAGGTGGCCACGGCCGCGGTGTTGGAGCTTTCGGCGCACACGATGGCGCTGGAGGATCCCATCTGGCGCAGAGCAGCCGCGGCGGCCACCGTGATGGCCACGCCGTAGCCGCGTCCTCGGTGGTCCCAGTGCACTCCCATGGGTTCGATGAGCCCGGGTCGACCTGGCCCCGCCGACCACACGGCTGTGACGGCGACGGCGTTGTCCTGGTCGTCGAACGCGGCCAGGCTGCGGGCCCGGTGGTAGAACGGGCCGTTGGCCATGGCCAGCCACCAGTCGCGGAAGTCGCGTCGGTCCTGCTCGGTGAACGGTGTGCCCTTGAACGCTGACCAATGGACAGCCACCCAGGAGTCGACCCGATCCGGACCGATGGTCTCGATGCGCACGCCGGCTCGTTCGATCGGGTCCTGGTCCACAGCGCGTGAGAGGTCACGATGCAACGGCGTCCACGGCTCATCGGTTCGCCACCCTGCCTGCGCGAGCAGCTCAGTGAAGCGCCTGGCGCCTCTTGCTTCGACGATGGCGCTCCCGGCATCGAAGACGCCACGCTGTGTGTTCTGGACGTCGGCGCAGAGCTGCCGTGACAGCTCCTCGTCCTCGCGCAGGGCGGGGTCGACAGCCATGCGCAGCAGCCCGTCAGGACCGTCCAAGAGTCCGATCGCGACGACGTTCCCTTCGCATGACCAGACCCGCAGCGAACGGGCCGTCGTCGCCGCGCCCCTCAAGGAGTGCCAACCAAGGTCACCGGGGTGCAGATGCAGGGGCCCGTTGTCCTCCTGCCACCCGCTGAGGACGTTGGCTACCTGCTCGAGATCCTGAACCCCCGGCGTGCTCATCGCGATGCTCACGCATTGAGCCAACACCAGCGCGCTCCTTGGTGCAGCCGAATATCTGTCGATGACAGAGGTGGACACCTTCACTCACATGCCGCATGCCGCGCGTTTCAGGGAGCTCTGCGACGTAACTTCTCGCGTTTTGTTGGGGTCACCGGTCCACCAAACGGATTCGTCAATGTACCGGGCACCTTGTGCCGCGTGTCGTCAGCCGGCTCCCCTGAGCCCCTTCCTCCTCTTCGGCGGCTCTGCCATGACGGACAGCAGCCGCGCAATCTCGGCGTCTCGGCCCTGGGCGGTGTGTTGGTAGCGCAGTGCGGCCTGCGGTGTGGAGTGCCCGAGGCGCCCCATGAGCTCGGCCAGCGTGGCCCCGGCCTGTGCGGCCATCGTTGCCCCGGTGTGCCGCAGGTCGTGCAGCCGCAAGTCCGGGCGGCCGGCCGCAGCGCGGGCCTTGGTGTAAAGCTTCGTCACCTCCGTATGGATAAGGTGACGATTCGTCCCGGGACGTGCAAAGAGGAGGGCATCGACGCTCGGGCCCGTGTGCTCGGCCAGGTGCGCCCGAACCGCGGGCCACAGGTGCGGCGGAATGGAAACCCTCCGCTCCCCCGCGTGTGACTTCGGGGTGCCCACGACGTATGCCCCGTCGACACGGACGACGGCGCGAGACACGAAGAGCACGCCCGCGTCTATGTCGACGTCGCCCCGGCGCAGTTCGGCCAGCTCCCCGTAGCGCAGTCCGCACCACGCGGCGAGGAGGACCAGCAGCCGCAGACGTTCGGGCATCCCCGCGGCGATCCGCTCGAGCTCGTCAGGCGTCGCGACCTCGATACGTCGGACCCGTGTGGTCCGGCCGGCCCCGCGCACTTGGCACGGGTTTGCGGGGATCAGCCCATCCGACACGGCCTGTCCCATGACGGTGCGTAGCAGCGCGTAGGCGTGGGCCCGCTGGGTGGGATGCGCGGGGCCGAGCCGGTCATACCAGCGCGATACCTCGTCCACCGTGATTGATCGCAGCACTCGGGATCCGAGGTCGGGCAGGATCACCCGCTCGAGGAGAGAGAGGTACAGCGCGCGCGTGCGCGGTTTCAGCGGCTCACCACGGACGCGGCGACGCTCCACGGCGCCGGGCGCATAGTCGGCCAGCGTGACACCGCCCCGCCGTGCCTTGACGCGCTCCCCCGGTGAGGTCCACCCGTCGATCTCGATGAGCCGGCGCTCAGCGGCCAGCCAGGCTTCGGCATCCATCCTGGCGTCGAACGTGCTCGGCGCGTTGTGGCGCACCATGTCGGGCCCGATGTACGAGGCGTGCCAGCGGCCCGCGGCCGTCCGCCGCAGCCACCCCCACGAGCGACGGCCCTCGCGTCCCGCCATGGCTCCAGCCCCCCTCTACTCGTGTTATCCGCGTGTCATCTCAGAGTCTGACTGTGGTCAATTGTGATATCCAGTGACACTCCCCAATTTGGACATCATCGCAGGTAGACAGGCGTTTGTGCAGGTCACCCCGGATAGGTGACGGCTCGTGCCGACAGGTTCGAGTCCTGCCGGGGGCGCCGTCCAGAACACGGCCTGACCTGCACAGATATCAACTCCTACTCCACGGCGTGCACTAGTCGTGCGCTAACGCCGGCTCCTAGCGCCCCTTGCTCATGGGAAGATGTGTTAACTACAGTTGACACATGGTCGACGTCGTCAGGTCCTCGACGTTCGATCGATGGTTAGGCAAACTGAAGGATCGCCGGGCTGCCGCACGAGTCCTGATCCGGATCAATCGGCTCGCCGCGGGCAACCCGGGCGACGTCAAACCAGTCGGAGGCGGGATCTCCGAGCTCCGCATCAACTACGGACCGGGCTACCGCGTCTACTACCTGCGCGAGGTGACCGGCTGATCCTGTTGCTCTGCGGCGGTGACAAGTCGACCCAGAGCGCTGACATCGCGGCCGCGCACGACATCGCCCAGCAGTGGCGAGCGAAACAAGGAGGAGACCGATGAGCGACAAGAGTGAGACCTTCTCCCCCTTCGATGCTGCCGACTACCTGGCCACCTTCGACGACGTCGCGGCATACCTTGAGGCAGTCATCGACGAAGGCGACGACCCCGTCCTGATCGCCCAGGCACTGGGGGCCATTGCGCGCTCTGGCAACGTGAGCGAACTCGCCCGCCGAGCGGGGATGAGCCGCGAGGGTCTCTACAAGGCCCTGTCCGCCGACGGCAACCCAAGCTTCGCGACCGTCCTCAAGGTGTCCCGCGCGCTGGGCCTACGCCTGCACTTCGAGTCCATCGCCTGAGGGAACAACGCCAGCCGAACAACACACCGTCTGCGGCCAGTGAGCGGACGTATGTGAGGCCGACCGGAAGCCCGCCGCGGTCCGCGTCTATCGCGGCGTAGAGACCAGCTTCGCCGATTCACACCTGGGGGCGCCCCGATCGGGAATGAGCGGCACAGCAATAGGTCCGATTGGCTCGGCCTGGTGCCGTGAGTGTGACCGGACGTACGCCACCACAGCGGGTGGGCCTCTGGCGTGGCCGAGGACCAAGGAGTAGGCAGGAGGGTGGACGGAAGGGACGCAATGGACGCGCCACAGCAGACCTATGCCGCTCGCCTCGAGATCGACTACCCCGACCAGCTGGACCGGTTCAGCACGCTCTTGCGCGTGTTCTTCATCATTCCCATAGCCATCGTGCTGTCACTGGTCAGTGCCGCCGCGACCTCGAGCACGGTCATCTACAAGTCGGGCGAGGTCATCTCGCGCACGAGGAGCACCGGTGGCGGCATCGCCGGCGGGCTGTTCGCCGCCACGGCGCTGATGATCCTGTTCCGGCAGCGCTACCCACGCTGGTGGTTCGACTTCGTCCTGGCGTTCAACCGCTTCGGGATGCGCGTTGGCGCCTACCTCGCGTTGCTCACCGACCACTACCCCTCCACCGAGGACGAGCAGTCCGTCCACCTCGAACTGGACTACCCCGACGCCCGCGAGGGCCTCAACCGGTGGCTACCGCTGGTCAAGTGGCTCCTGGCCCTGCCCCACTACATCGTGCTGCTGTTCCTCGGGCTGGGTGCCTTCGTCGCAGTGGTGATCGCCTGGTTCGCGATCCTGTTCACCGGACGCTACCCGCGCGGACTGTTCGACTACGTCGTCGGGGTCGGCCGTTGGGGGATGCGTGTGCAGGCCTACGCATTCCTGCTCCTCACCGACGCCTACCCGCCCTTCAGCCTTCGCTGACAAGCGCAGCGGGACCCGCCGATCAAATCTCGCCGGCAACGACCGCTCATGAACCGTCAGGATGGCGGTCACGCGGCGGGGGAGACGCATTTTCGATGCAGGTGCCCTTTCCAGGTCATCGCACCCAGACGAAGTGCGTCGGCATCCGGTAGCTGGCGTGCCTGTTGATGATCGTCTCTGCTCCGGAACTGCACACGCGGTGCGCTGGGCCCGACCCCGGACGGCGGGGCTTGACTCTCGAGCCGGTCAGACGCCCGGGTCGAGGAGGCGGCTGCCGACCACCTGGGCGTGCGCCTCGCCCGCCACCTGCCGGATCTCCGCGTTGGCCTGCGGGGTTTCTCGACACCTGCCAGTTGTCGGCTGCCCACCGTAGGGACTCGGCGCGTAGTCCAGGATGTGCGACATCCGCGCAGTGGTCAGCAGCTCGTGCGCCTTGGAGCAGGCGCAGCTGTTCGGACTGGACATCGGTGATGGGCAAGACCACAGCCCAGATGATCGATGCTGCGACTACGCCGATCTCGGGAAGGTGTGTCGGATGAACCCGACGGGGGCGGGGGTGCCAGTACCGGGCGTCATGGCTTGAGCGTGATGACGGCCTTGGCGGTGAGCGCGCCGGCCTCCATCGCGTCGATGGCCTGGGGCACCTCCTCGAGCGTGAACTGCCGGGAGACCGCGGCAGTGATGGCGCCCTTGGAGAGGTGTTCAGCGAGTGCCTTGATGGAGTCGAGCGACTCACTGCTCATGAAGAACGTGAGTCGTTGTTTGACGAATGGGGACAGCAGCGCTGCGCGGAGTTGGCGTCCGATGCCGCCGGTGAGGCGGTCGCCGCCCTCGCCGCCGACGATCACGAGCGTGCCGGTCGGGGTGAGGGCCCGCCGGAGGCGGGAGAGCGTGTTGCGTCCTCCGGTGTCGATGATGAGGTCGTAGCGCCGCTGGCCGTCGTCGATGTCCTGGGTGGTGTAGTCGATGACGTGGTCGGCGCCGAGGGTTCGAACGGCGTCGAGCTTGCCGGTGCTGGCGACTCCCGTGACGGTTGCCCCCAGCGCCTTCGCCAGCTGCACGGTGAACGAGCCGACACCGCCGCAGGCACCGATCACCAGGACGTGCTGGCCCGGTTCGAGACGGCCCCGGGTGGTCAGCGCCTCGAGCGCGGTGATGCCCGAGATGGTCGATGCCGCGGCCTGGTCGAACGTGATGGTGTCGGGCTTGTGGACCAGCTTCGTCTCCTTGGCTGCGGCGAACTCGGCGTAGGTGCCGGTGCCGATACCGAAGACCTCGTCGCCGACGGCGAATCGGCTGACGTCGGCCCCGACCGCGACGATGCGACCGGCCACGTCCAGGCCCGGCACCGGGTTCTTCGGCCTGGTGAGGCCGAACCCCATGATCCGGATCAGGTAGGGCCGGCCCGTCATGAGGTGCCACACACCTCGGTCGAGCCCGGCCGCCTCGACTTCGATCAGGACCTCGCCTTCGGCGATGGCCGGCCGGTCGATCGTGGCGACCTGCAGCACCTCGGTTGACCCGTAGGCCCGTTGGGTGAGCGCCAGCATCGTGGTGCCTTCGCGTGCCTTCGTGGATCGGTCATTCAGCGTCCGCATCGTCGTTCTCCTAGAGTCGTACTTTGTACTGGTCGATTGGTGTACCGTACTCGTACTTAGTACTTGTCGCAAGGTCTGGGAAGGAGCGCGATGGCATCGCCTGACACGAGGCCGGACACGACAAGGCAACGGCTCACGGCCGGCCGGGTACTCGACGGAGCGATGGCGCTGGCGGACCGGATCGGTGCCCATGCCCTCACGATCCGCAAGCTCGCCGAGGCGCTCGACACCAAGCCGATGACCATCTACCACCACCTGCCCAGCAAGGAGGCGATCCTCGACGGGATGGTCGACCGGGTCTTCGCCGAGATCGACCGGCCGACCACCGACCTGTGCTGGAAGCCGGCCATCCGCCACCGTTGCCTGTCGGCCCGGGAGGTACTGAGCCGGCACCCGTGGGCCGTGCCCCTCATGGAGTCCCGCACCAGCCCCGGCCCCGAGACCCTCGGCCACCACGACGCCGTGCTCGGCTGCCTGCGACGAGGTGGTCTGTCCCTTGAGATGACGGCGCACGCTTACGCCCTCCTGGACAGCTACACCTACGGCTTTGCTCTTCAGGAGGCGGGCCTGCCCGCGACCGGGGGCGCCGAGATCGCCGACCTCGCCGGAGCCCTCATCGAGCCGCTCCCCGACGGCGTTTTCCCGCACCTGAGCGAGTTCACCACCCAGTACGTGCTGCAGCCCGGGTACGACTTCCGGGCCGAGTTCGAGTTCGGACTCGACCTCATCCTCGATGCACTCGAGGCCTCGGTCCGTCGCTGCGAACGCACACGTCCCGGGCGGCCGTGATCGTGATGAGACTGCTGGCTGTTGTCGCGCTGAGTGTCGCTGCTGCCGTGCCTGCCGGCGCCGGCGCCGTCGCTGAGCCCGCGCCGGCACGGACGCAGTCGGGGTCGGGGTCGGTGGAGAGGTTCATCGACAGCGAGTTCCCTGCCTCCGGGGTGCCCGGCCTGGCCTACGCCGTCGTGGCCGATGGCGAGGTGACATCGGTCGGCGCGCGCGGTGTCGTCGAGCTCGGAGGCCAGGAGAAGGTCACGCCGGACACTCCCTTCGTCACCGGGTCGATCTCCAAGAGCTTCACGGCACTGTCGGTCATGCAGCTGGTCGAGGCGGGCAAGGTTGAGCTGGACACCCCCCTTGCTCGCTACCTCAGCGCTTTTTCGGGTCGGCCCGCCGGCGCCATCACGCTCCGGCAGCTCCTCAGCCACACCAGCGGGTACTCCACCGTGCAGGGCAACGCCTCGCACCCGGACGTCACCCCAGGGAAGGACGAGCTCGCCCGGCGCGTGGACCAACTGGCACAGGTCGCTCCCGCCAACCCACCCGAGCAGATGTGGGAGTACTCGAACACCAACTACGAGATCCTTGGCCGCGTGGTCGAGGTCGTCAGCGGTCAGGACTTCCAGACCTACGTCGCGAAGAACATCCTCCAGCCGGTCGGGATGGCGAACAGCTTCGTCGCCGACGGCGAGGCCCACGAGGCCATGGCGACCGGCCACACCCCGTGGTTCGGGACCAAGCGTCCGCTGCCCGAGAACGGGACCAGCCGTGGCACCGCCCCGCAAGGAGGAGTCGTCGCCAGCGCGAACGACCTGGCGCGCTACCTCCAGATGATGATGAACGGCCGAGACGACGTGCTCAGCGCCGACGGCAAGTCGTTGATGATGCGCCCGGCCAGCGCCACGTCGCCCTACTACGGCCTCGGCTGGACAGTGGATCCCAGCACCGGGGCGGTGTGGCATGACGGGGTCAGTCCCGGCGTCGAGACGCTCGCGAGCATGCTGCCCGCGCAGAAGAAGGCAGCTGTCGTGCTCGTCAACGGCGGCAGTGGATTCGGTTTCGGGGAAACGGGCCACCTCCGCAGCGGCATCGCCGCCCGGGCGCTCGGCCTCGACGACGACTACGGGTCCGCGTGGTCCCGCACGGCGTTCTTCATCAGTCTGGTGGTCATGCCGATCACCTACCTCCTCAGCATGGTCTGGGCTTGGCGTCGTCGCACCCAGGTTCGCGCCAAGGCCACATCGGGCCTCTCCGGCTTGTTCAGCCTGTGGTTCCCGCTGCTGACCACCCTCGCCGCGGCCTGGGTCCTGGTCGGGCTGGTGCCAACCCTGTTCGGCACCCCGCTGGGCACGCTGAGACTGTTCGCGCCCGACCTCGTGGTGGCCCTGGTCGCCTCCGCGATCACCGGTGTGCTCTGGGCCGCGTTCCGGCTCGCAGTGGCCTACGCCGGCCGGATGCCTCCGTCGCGGCGGGCCAGACTCATCGGAGGCGATCCGGCGTAGCCCCCATCCAGATGATTTGGCCTGGGCGCCGCGACATTCAGTTCAGCCACGCCCCCAGGCGGCGAAGTGGGGCAGGTCCGAAGCCAGCGACACAGCCCTGGACGTCACAATGCACACATGGTGGAACAGAGCGCATGGATGCGGAAGGTTGCGGCGGACCCGAACCCCTCGTCTTGGTACGTCGAGCGCTTCCTTTCGATGGCAGCGGCCGGCCGTGACTTGGCTGGCGAGGCCCGACTTGTCGACGCGATGGTGGGGCGTGGGGCGCGCGTCCTCGATGCGGGCTGCGGCCCTGGGCGCGTGGGAGGCGAACTGGCTCGGCTCGGGCATGACGTGGTCGGCGTCGACGTCGATCCGGTGCTGATCGCGGCCGCGGTCGAGGATGATCCGGGTCCACGCTGGGTCGTCGAGGACTTGGCGGAGCTGGACCTGCCTGCCCGGGGCATCCCCGAGGGCTTCGATGCGATCGTCTGTGCCGGAAACGTGATGACGTTCCTTGCGTCGAGCACTCGCGTCGAGGTGCTGCGACGCCTCAGAGGCCACGTTCATGCTGAGGGACGGGTCGTCATCGGCTTCGGGGCCGACCGGGGCTACGAGTTCTCCGCGTTCTTGACCGATGCCCGCGAAGTCGGGTTGGAGCCCGAGCTGCTCTTGTCCACGTGGGACCTACGTCCGTGGAGTGAACACTCCGAGTTCTTGGTCGCACTCCTCAGACCCGTCTGAAACCGGTACGGCGCAGCGTGCACCTCAGTGAGCTCCGGGATGATCGTGCTGCTGCCACCCCCTGTGGCGTGATGGGCTGAGACGAACGAGGCCGCCCTTGCCAGCAACTTGGGCTTGGTGATCGGCAACTGTCGCAGCTCGGCGCGCCACGAGGGCGTGCCACACGCCGCAGAACCCGGTCACGGGGTATGAGGGGCCGTCGCGGCCAGGCCCTGCGCGGCGACCGGATGGGTAACGGGGCCCGCCGGAGTGGGACGCACGCCCCGGGACCGTGGTGGAAGATGCCCTTCGGGACATGGTCGCGGTCGGAGTCCGTTCCTCTTGACGAGCGGCGCTCGAGACGACACACTCGTGATTAGGCGAACGTTCGCCTAATCACGACGCTGACGCTATGTGGCGTAGCGACCGGGGTGAGGGAGAGAGCAGTGACGCTGATGGAGCAGGAAGCGCGACAGCGACAGTCGGCGACCCGTCAACCTGCCCGGACGGGGTGGGTCGCGAACAACAGGGAGACCGTCGAGGCATGGCTTTTCCTTGCCCCGTTCCTGCTCATCTACACGGTCCTGCAGATCTATCCGGTGATCCAGGCAGGCCTCATGAGCCTGTTCCACTGGGACCTGCTGGACCCCTCCAGGCGAGAGTTCATTGGCACCGAGAACTACGTCGAGATGTTCGGGGCGACCGGGCTCACGTGGGACGTGACCAACCTGCTCGGCTGGCGCATCCTCGGGCTCCTGATCCTCGTGGGCATGGCCGTCGCGGTCGCGCGGCGCCGCCTCGACGTCCGGCGAGCGGTCGCCTTCGGGGCCGTGGTTGTCCTGGTGTTCGGCGTGCTGTTCGGGCTGCACCCCGGCCCCGAGGACTCCTGGTATGACGCGTTGTTCTGGAAGTCGTTCGGCAACACCATCTTGTTCGTCGTCCTCTCGACTCCGGTCATCGTCGGCGTTGCCCTCGCCCTCGGGCTGTTGCTCAACGGCAAGGGGCGGTACGTCGGCCTCCTGCGGGCGGCCTTCTTCGCCCCGTACGTCCTGTCCGTCGCGGTCCTCACCCTCATCTGGGGCTTCCTCCTCAACCCGGACCTCGGCCTTGTGGCGCGTGCCCTGGGTGTGTTCGGCCTGGAGCCGGTGTCGTGGCTGACCGACCCGTCGCTCGCCCTGCCAGCGATCGTCGTCGTCACCCTCTGGTGGACCATGGGCTTCAACCTGGTGCTGTTCATCGCCGGGCTCCAAGACATCGAGCCTTCGCTCTACGAGGCCGCCACGCTCGACGGGGCAGGCCCCTGGGGTAGGTTCCGCAACGTCACCGTGCCGGGGCTGCGCCGCACGATCGTCCTGGTGTCGGTGCTTCAGGTGATCGCCTCGTTCCAGATCTTCGGACAGGTGTACATCCTCACGAGGGGTGGGCCGGCCAACTCCACGCGCGTGCTCATCCAGAACATCTACGAGTCAGGCTTCAGGGAGTTCCGACTCGGTTACGCGGCCGCCCAGTCGGTGTTCCTGTTCCTCGTGATGCTCGTGGTGTCCGTCGTCCAACTGAAGATCATGAGAGAGGAGGACGACGCATGAGCACCGTCATCGCCACCACGTCGGGGTCTGCGTCAACCTCGACCCCCCGCCGCACATCGGGAATCTCCCGTCGCAGGCTCCGCCAGCTCCTGCTGGTCGGCGCCGTGGGCTTCGCCGCCCTGGTCTGGCTCACGCCTCTGGTGTGGATGCTGTCCCTGTCCGTGTCCTCCAACGAGGCGCTGACGACCAACACGACGAGCCTGGTGCCCCTGGACCCCACGTTGTCGAACTACGCGAATGTCGTCGACGTCGGCCTGACGCCGCGCTGGTTGCTCAACTCGCTCATCGTCACCGGCGTCACCACCATCGCCACCCTGGCGCTGTCGGCATGCGCCGGGTACGCCTTCGCCCGGCTCCAGTTCCGCGGGAAGTGGTTCCTCTTCCCGTTTGTGCTCGCCGGGCTGATGGTTCCCAAGGAGGCGATGTTCATCCCGCAGTTCCTCATGTTCAGCGAGGTGGACCTGCACAACACCTACAGCGCGCTCGCCCTGCCTCGAATTGCGGCGCCCCTCGGGGTCTTCATCATGACCCAGTTCTTCCGAGCGCTCCCGCGTGACATCGAGGAAGCCGCCTCGGTCGACGGCGCGAGCCGCTGGGTCATCTTCTCTCGCGTCCTGCTGCCGCTGTCGGTGCCGGCAATGACCGCCCTGGGCATCTTCACCTTCATCCTCACCTGGAACGACTACCTGTGGCCGCTGGTGTCCGCGACCCAGCCCGAGATGTTCACGATCACCACAGGTTTGGCGTCGCTGCAGGGAAACTTCGCGCAGGCGACCGAGTTGGGATCCCTCATGGCGCGCGGAGTGGTAGCGGCCGCACCGCTTCTCATCCTTTTCGTGATCTTCCAGAGAAACCTGATCCGTGGCATCTCCGTGGGGAGTGGTGGCAAGTGAACCGCAGGACCCGTCGACCCGTCTTCGCAGGACGAACTCGCAAGGGGCTCAGCCTGGCCCTGCTCGCCATCCTCGCCCTCTCCTCGGCCTGCGGCATGGTCGCGCCCCGGGAGACACCGGACCCGGCCGCCGAGGAGGTGAAGCTCTCCCAGGACGAGGTCGACCCGATGTCGATCGAGCTCGCACGCTTCTTCGGGGACTGCGAGGACAGCACCCTGGGCGTGACCGACGTGTCGACGGCGACGAGTGAGTGCGAGGTCATCCAGATCCTCACCAACGCCTACAACGCGGACAACCCCGCAGGTGTGGACGTCGTGCGGCTCGGTGGCGCCCAGTACGCCTCCTACTACGACACGCTGAACGCGACCTACGCCGGTGGGTCCCCGCCCGACGTCGCAGTGATGCATGCCGCCAACCTTCCCGACTACGCCGGTCGGAACCTCCTCGTCCCGTTGGATGACGTCCTCGCCGACGCGGGCATCGATCCGTCCCAGTGGACCGAGCCCGCTCGTGAGGGGGTGACCTTCGACGGCAAGATCTATGGCGTGCCGTTCGACGTCCACACCAACCTGTGGCACCTCAACCGCGACCTCTTCGCCGAGGCGGGCTTGGTCGACGACAACGGTGACCCGATCCTGCCGACGAGCCCGGAGGAGTTCTTCGCCCAAGCAGAACAGCTCCAGACGCGCACGGGCGCGCAATACTTCGCGATCGACGCGAACCAGTTCGCCCTGAGCGTCATGATGTTCCTGACCCTGCTCTACCAGCAGGGCGGCACGATCACCGACGCAGCGGGCACCACCGCCACCCTCGACTCTCCCGAGGCACTGGAGGCACTGAGCTTCATGAACGAGATGTTCGACCGCGGGTTCGCGAAAGCGACCCAGGACTACACGGCCGCGCAGACGGCCTTCCTCAACGGAGACGCCGCCGTGCTCCACAACGGCACGTGGGTGGTCAACCAGTACGCCGCGGAAGCCGACTTCGACTACGAGGTGGTGCCCTTCCCCACGCTCTACGAGCAGCCTGCCGCCTGGGCCAACTCCCACGTGTGGGTGCTCCCCGTGCAGGACAGCGGCGACCGCTACGCCGAGGCCCTGGACTTCGTGTCCTTCCTCAGCGAGAACGACGCCGCGTGGGCCATCGGCACCGGGCACCTGCCCGCGGTGCAGACCGTCTTCGACAGTCCTGAGTTCCAAGAGGCTCCTCAGCGCACCAACTTCGCCGAGGGCGCGGTCGCGCAGGCACAGCTGCTGCCCCAGGTCGGCAACTGGCAGCCCATCGAGGACGTGCTCAAGGCCCAGGTCGAGTCGACCTGGCTGACCGGAGTCCCGCCCCAGGAGGCCCTCGACACTGCTCAGCGCCTGGTCGACCAGCGGCTTGCCACGGCCGGCCTCGCGGGCCCGGGCAGCGCCGCCAGCGGCGGATGAGCGAGAACGCCGATCCCGAGGGTGCCCGACGACCCTCCATCAAGGACGTCGCGCAGCGTGCGGGCGTGAGTTTCCAGACGGCCAGCAAGGTGCTCAGGGGAGGCGGGACGGTAGCGCCCGCCACCCGGGAGCGGATCCACGCGATGGCCGAGGACGTGGGCTACGTCCCCAATGACGTGGCCCGCAGCCTCGTCACGCGCCGCACCCGGACCATCGGGGTCGCGGTCGGGGACCTCAGCGACTACATCGTCGCCCAGTTCGTCGCCGGCGCAGAGCACGAAGCCCGGCTGCAGCGGCACTCGGTGCTCATCGTCAGCGTCGACACGAGCACCGACGGGGGCGAGAGGTCGCTTCGCACGCTGCTGGAACGACGGGTCGACGGCATCTTCGTTGCGGCGCCCCGCCTGGAGGTGGATGCCCGACTGGGCGCGCTGCTGCGCGGGCCGGTCCCCGTCGTCAGCATCCATGCGGTCACCGGCGGTGGTGTGCGCCTCGTGGGGTCTGACCAGCAGGAGACCGCACGCCTGGCGACCGCGCACCTGCTCGACCTCGGTCACACCCGAATCGGCATGGTCACCGGGCACCTGTCACGGCGGGTCACCCGCAGCCGCACCCGAGGGTACGAGGCGGCGCTGAAGGATGCCGGGGTGACCCCGGTCGGCAGCATGGTGGTCGAAGGCGACTGGCAGCCGGGCGGCGGGTACCTGGCCACTACGGCCCTGCTGAACCGGCATCCTGACCTCACCGCCCTGTACGTCCAGAACGACCTGATGGCCGTGGGCGCACTGCACGCCGCCAGCGACCGCGGCCTGCGCGTCCCCGCGGACCTCGCCGTCATCGGCTGCGACGACATCCCCACGGCCGAGCACACGGTCCCGACGCTCAGCACCATCCACATGCCCTTCGCCGAGACCGGCGCCCGCGCCGTCCGGATGCTCCTCGAAGAGGTGACCGGCCCCGAGAACGATCGCGAACCCCAGCGGGTGCTCCTGCCCGTGAGCCTGGTCTGCCGTCAGTCCTGTGGATGCCAAGAGTCCGCCACGGGACCGTCGGCGAGCACCCGGTCCGGGCCCGAAGGCCTGCGATGACGGCATGGGAGGGCATCCCCCGGGCCGAGTACCCCAGGCCGCAGTGGCGTCGCGAGCGCTGGCGTTCCCTCAACGGCTCGTGGCGGTTCGCGTTCGACGACGAGGACCGTGGACTTGCCTTGGGCTGGCACGAGCTGGACGCCGGCACCCTGGAGGGCGATCAGTCCCCGCTGCGCTGCGAGGTCGTCGTGCCGTTCGCGCCGCACACCGAAGCCTCAGGCCTGGCCGATACCGCGCTGCACCGGGTCGCCTGGTACGCCCGACGTTTCGACGCGCACGACCTGCTCGAGGCAGGCGAACGGCTGCTCCTGCACATCGGAGCCGCGGACTACGAGGCCACGGTGTGGGTCAACGGCCAGCACGTCGCCTCACACCGAGGCGGCTACACACCGGTCTCTGCGGACATCACCGCTGCAGTGCGCGGGCGCGAGAACGTCGTGGTGGTGCGGGTCGCCGACGACCACGACGACCTGAGCCAGCCCCGCGGCAAGCAGTACTGGCACGAGCAGTCGCAGTACGTCTTCTATCGCGGCACTACCGGGATCTGGCAGTCGGTGTGGATGGAGCCCGTGCCCGCCAGTTCCATCCGGGACGCACACGTGGTTCCGGTGCTCGAGGACGCCTGCGTCGACGTCACCATGACGGTGAGCGGCGCGGCGGTCGGGTCGACGATGCGGGTCACCATCGCCCGGGACGAGGAGACGATGGTCCTGGACACCCTGCTCCTCACAGACACCTCGGTGAGCCGACGCTGGAGGCTCAACGAGCACCTGTCAGCCCGCGATGCCAAGGTGCTGGAGTTCCAGGGCGTGGCTACGTGGCACCCCGGCAACCCCCGCCTGTACGACCTCACCTTCGAGGTGCTCGACGCCCAGGGCTCCGTTCTCGACAAGGTGTCCTCCTACTTCGGGATGCGGTCGGTGTCCACGCACGAGGGCCAGGTGCTGCTCAACGGACGCCCGGTGTTCCAGCGCCTCGTGCTCGACCAGGGCTTCTTCCCGGGGTCGGGCTACACCGCGCCGAGCGACGAGGCGATCCGCGCCGACATCGAACTCGCCCAGCAGCTGGGCTTCAACGGAGCCCGCAAGCACCAGAAGATCGAGGACCCCCGGTACCTCTACTGGGCCGACCGGCTCGGCTTCCTGGTCTGGGAGGAGATGCCCAGCGCGTTCCGGTACACCGCCGACTACGTCGGTCAGGTGACCGCCCAGTGGCAGGAAGCGGTCGTGCGCGACCGCAACCACCCCTCGATCGTGGTCTGGGTCCCGATGAACGAGAGCTGGGGGGTGCCGTCGGTCGCCTTCGGTTCCGACGATCGCCAACGACACCACCTCCTGGCCATGTACCACCTCACCAAGGCCCTCGACCCCACCCGTTTGGTCGTGTCCAACGACGGGTGGGAGCACGCCGTGACCGATCTGTGCACCATCCACGACTACAGCGACCCCGACACGATCCGGACCCGGTTCGAGGACCGCGAGGTGGCTGTCGCCTCGCGTCCGTTGCACCATCCGGTGTACGTCGACGGCCACGAGCACCACGGGGAGCCGATCATCGTCAGCGAGTTCGGCGGCGTCGCCCTCGACGAGCGCGGGACGTGGGGGTTCCACACAGTCACTGACAGTGCGGCCCTGGTGAAGTCCTACCGGGAGTTCGTCGCCGCCGTGGTGTCGAGCCCCGTCGTCGCGGGATTCTGCTGGACCCAGCTCACGGACATCGAGCAGGAGGCCAACGGCCTCCTCGACGCGCACCGCCGCCCCAAGGCCGACGTCGACCTGGTCCGAGAGGCGACCCAGCAGCCCGCCTGCCTGGAGAGTCGCGCCTCAATCCCACTGGCAGAGGATATGGACGGCCCACTCCCGGGGTGAGCAGGAGGTGTCGCGAGCCCTACAACTGACGGAAGTTGTTGCCAGTTCGGGTGCGTGACATTGCGGAGATCCGGTGACTGAGCGAGAACGGCAGCGACGGGCCAAGCACAAGCTGGCCGTGCTCAAACACGTCCAGGAGGTCAGCGGTAGCGTCGCGGCGACCTGGCGCAACGCGGCATCAGCCGGACCTGCTACTACCGCTGGCTCTAGCGCTGTCAGGAGGACGGGCTGGAGGAGCTGGGGGACCGCTCGAGCGCCCCGCACCACCCTTCTGCATCGACGAAGAGCCCTCCGCGAGTCGCACACCTATCGCCCTGCACCGCATCCTCAACCTGCGCTCGTCGGCATGCGAGTGAACGGTCGAGCCTCGGGAGGTAGCCCTTGGGGGCGCTGTGGCGCTGCCCCACAGTGGGCGAAGTGGGGCGCCCACAGTGGGCGGTGTACCGCACCTCTAGGACCCGCCTCACCTCGGCTGAATGAAGCTCGCGCACATCGGCAGACATCCGGTAGGTCCGATCGCCAGTGAGGCCGCCCACGGAAGCGTTCCTAGCGCGAGGTCGGCGGACCCAGGCGTTGCCGAGTCGATCGACGGCCGGACCCAGGGTGACGACGTCGCGGTCGTAGATCCGGCCGGTCTCCAGGCCGGCTGACAGACGGTCCAGGGCCGCGATGATTTCCGGCAGAGTAGTCGCGGACGCGGACAGCGCGGCAGTCCTCGGTCGCACGGCTGGCGGCGTGGCCCTCGGCGATTGGATGGGGATGAAGTGATCGAGCATCGCCGTGACGTCGTCCCAGACCTCGCTGTCGAGCTCCCCGGCTCTTCTGCGGCGCTCAAGTCGAGCCAAGAGCTGCCGGGTCAGGCGCGACGACGGGGCCACCCTCGAGAGCGCGGACTCATCTCGTTCCTCTCTCGTCGGAGGGCGCTCGGGACGAGGCCTGGGTGTCTTGGATACATCGATCATCCGGATCTGAACGGCCGCCTCGCGGGCCCCTCGACGCGTCACTGCGGCGATGTTCCGACACCGGCTGGAGCACCACACGGGGCGCCTGCCGCGGCCCGTGTAGGACACCGGCGCCCCGCACTGCGGGCACGCTCGCTGCTCTTCCCCCGACATGGATCCACGGTACCGGCGACAAGTCGGGCGCGGTCGATTCGGCCAGCACCCCAGCGGATGGGCACGTCGACGGGCAGGCGCCGGCGAGGACTGCTTGGAGGGCCGCCTGGACGAGTCCCGGGCTGCGTACCGTGGCGGTTCCTTCGTTCTCGTGATGCATCGTTGGGCCGCCCGGCTGTGGTCAGGGATGCCTCCGCCGAACTCGGGGAATTCCTGGCAGACCGCGCACGTCGGTCGGGCGGATCGTCTAGCGCGCATCTCCAAGAACGCGCGCTCCGCGCAGTTCCGGAAGCTTCCCGCTACCCGTCCGATGAGCCGATCACCGAGCCCTAGAACGCGACAGCGGGAGGTGCGGCGGGGATGTCAGGGTCGGGGCGCCCGCACAGCGAGGTAGAGGTCGATGAGCCGATCACCGAGCTCTCGGCGCAGGAGCGCCGACTCACTCAACAGCTCCAACGCCTCGACGAGCGTCGCCGGCAGCTGCCGGATGCCGCGGGACGTGCGCTCCTCGACACTCAGCCGCGTGGGGCTCACCTCGATCGGCGAGGGAGGGGTCGCGCCGCGCGTGAGGCCGTCCGACGCCGCCGCGAGCAGCGCGGCGACCGCCAGGTAGGGGTTGGCCGTCGCGTCTGCGGGTTTGACCTCGATGTTCGCCCCGCGCGGTCCCGCGCTCGCTGTCGCGCCGACGTAGCGCACGGCCGCCTCGCGGTTGCCGACGCCCCAGCAGAGCGAGGCGCCCGCCCACCTGCCGGGTCGCAGGCGCTCGTAGCTCGCCTGGCTCCCCGCGAGCAACGCCGTGGCGGCGGGGAGCGCATCGAGGATGCCCGCGATGACCGCGCCTCCCTCCCGACCTGGCACGCCGCCGGCGACGGGCATCAGCAGGTTCTCCTGTGCGCGGAGGACGGAGAGGTGGATGTGCGTCCCGTTGGATCCGGCACCGACAGCGGGGATCGGCGCGAACTCGCTGGTGAGTCCGTGGCGCCGGCTCGTGCGTTCGATGATGAGGCGGGCGAGCAGGTAGTCGTCGCACGCGTCGAGCGGATCGCGGGCGCCGAGGGCGACCTCGAACTGCCCGACACCGTGCTCCGCGTGCAGCTGCAGCGCCCGTAGCCCGGCCGTCTCCAGGTCGTCGAGGAGGGCACCGATGAAGTCCTCGTTCTGAAGGAGCGGACGCTGCCCGTATGCCGGACCCTCGTGGGCGGGCCGCGGGTCGGCCGCATCGCCCTCACGAACCAGCGTGAACTCGATCTCGAAGCCGACTCGCGCCCGCAGTCCGCCGGCGGCCAGCGCTTCGACCGCCCGTCGCACCGCGTGTCGACCGCACGCGAAGAACGGCGTGCCATCGGGCCAGTACACATCGGCGGGTGCCCACGCGAGGTGCGACCCGTCATCGAGCACGGCGAGGCGGGCAGCGTCCGGACGTACGAGCAGGTCGCCGATGACGGCATCGAGGCCGACGGCATCGACCGGTTCGTCCTGCGGGGTGAACAGGGCGACACTACTGATCGACGCATGCAGGCCGTCCCGGAGGGCGTCGGCGGCGTGGACGCCGGGAATGATCCGCGACCGCTCGATCCCTGCCGCATCGACCATGCTGACGAGGAGTCTGCGATGCGGAGGCTCGGAGTCGCCCTGCGCACCGCCTGCTGGCATGACCACCGCTGTCCCTGAACCGCTCTGCCGCTGTCGCAGGCATTGTCCCGCTCGCGAGGGGCGCACGTCCACACCCGAAGGGACTCGGCGCTACGCCGGGGTTCGCAGCCGGTCACGGTGGCGGATCATCAGCCCATGCCCTGGTCGTAGATCCGCCAGGCACCGTTCGGACCGGTTCGGTCCAACAGGTAGCTCCACATCATCTCCTCGTCCGGGGGCGAAACGTCCCCACCTCGAGGCGTCAGATTCACCCAGACGCGTTGGATCATCGGTCCATCACCGGACTCGGTCGACTTGCGCTCCTGCGTCGTGCCGGTCACCTTCAGCGCCGTGATGTCGGTGGCGCCGCACCAGCTCTGGCTGCGGTCGTCGACCAACGCCGCTGCGGTATCGCAGTCCCCTTCGTGAACGGCATCGGTGTACGCCCGCACGACCTGCTCAGGCGTTGCGTCGTCCGGCGGCACCGGGACACCCGCCCTCGCACAGGCGGCGACCGTGAGGACGAGCGCGCCGGCCAGTGCCGCGATGGCGAGCCGGGTCCCGGTGCTCGCCGTCCTCTGCATGCAGACACCTTCCACCCGTCCGGGGAGCCTCGTGGCGAAACCAGTGACGCAGGTCCTCCATCGACGGGGCCTGCGCGACCGCGCGACCGCGCGACCGCAGGGCCTGCGGGCCGGCGCGCGGACCAGGTCACCGGCATTCGTCACATCCGGCGCAGCACCAGCCGCCGGCCCGGCGCGGCAGCGATCGCACGAGCTCGACCCGGCGGCGCCCGCTCAGGCAGGGGCCGCCAGCTCACGCGAGCGGCGCAGCGCCAACTCCGCCAGTGCGGCCGCGATGTCGGGCACGACGGCGTCGTCGAAGGCCGCCCGTGGCGAGTGGTTGTCCTCGGCGTCGCGGTGGTCGGCGTGCGCGCAGGCCGACACGTTGAGGTAGGCGCCGGGGACCTGCTCGAGCACGAAGGACATGTCCTCGGAACCGGCCTCCGGGTCGGCCATGTCGGCCCACCGGTCGGGCCCGAACAGGTCGACCACCACCCCCTGCGCGAAGGCGTGCTCGTCGGCGTCGTTGACGGTGACCGGGTAGCCGTTGCCGATGCTGACCGTCGCGGTGAGCCCGTGCGCCGACGCCACCCCCTGGGCCACCCGGGTGACCACCTCGTGCGCCTTGGCCCGGTGCTCGGGCGAGAAGGTGCGGAGCGACGCCTCGATGACGGCGTCGTCGGGGATGACGTTGTTGACCGTGCCCGAGGCGATCCGCCCGACCGTGAGCACCACCGGGTCCCAGATGCTGAACTGCCGGGTGACTGCGGTCTGGAACGCCAGCACGACCTCGCAGGCCACCGGAACCGGGTCGAGGGTGCGGTCGGGTGCGGACCCGTGGCCACCGAGGCCGTGTACCGTCACGACGATCTCGTCCGCGGCGGCCATCAGGGTGCCGGGCCGGCCGAACCACGTGCCGAACGGGTGGTCGGCGGAGTAGACGTGCACGGCATACGCGGCGTCGACCCGCCGCCCGGCCGCCTCGAGCAGACCCTCGCGGATCATCGGCTCGGCCCCGCCCGGGCCCTCCTCCGCGGGCTGGAACATCAGCACGACGTCGCCGACCAGCGCGTCGCGCACCTCGTGCAGGATGCGCGCAGCCCCCACCAGCGCAGCCACGTGCAGGTCGTGCCCGCACGCGTGCATCAGGCCCGGCCGCTGCGACGCGTAGTCGATGTCGACCTGCTCGGTGACCGGCAGCGCGTCCATGTCACCGCGCAACAGCACCACCGGCCGCTCCCCCGACACGGGGGCCCGGCCGCGCAGCACCGCCACCACCGAGCTGAGCGAGGCCCCAGGGGTCACCTCGAGGTCGAGGCCGGCGAGTTCCTCGAGCACCACCGCCTGGGTGTCCGGCAGGTGCAGCCCCAGCTCGGGGATGCCGTGCAGCCGGCGCCGCAGCGCGACCAGCTCGGAGCCGATCCGACGCGAGACGGCCAGGGCGCCAGGGGCGAGAGGAGCGTCGGGCGCGCCGGGACCGTCGGGAGCAGCAGGAGCGTCGGGCACGGGGCCGAGACTAGCCACCCGGCATCCCGACGAACTGGGCCCGCCGCAGGCGCAACGCCTCCAGCAGCTCGCGCTCGTGCGCGCGCGCGCGGTCGTCGGCGGCCGAGTGGGACATCCGCCGCCGCAGCAGCGCGAGCTCGCTCGCGGTGTCCTGGAAGGACCGCATCGCCGCCAGCCCCGCGCGGCCGGTGTTGGCGCGGGCCCAGGCCCTGGCCTCGCGGCGCTGCGGCATCGACGAGAGCATCGCGACCTCGGCGGCCGAGAGCCACCCGGCATCCGCATAGGGGCGCAGGAACTGCCCGATGAGGCGGCCCTCGCGCCGGCGGGTCCACACCACGAAGCCGATGAAGGCCAGGAAGATCGGCACCTCGACGAGCAGGTAGACCACGACCATCCCGCGACCGCCCGACACCGCCGCCAGGTTCCACAGCGCGTGGCTGAGCACGGCGAGCAGGTAGCCCAGCAACGGCCCGAGGATGCGCGGCAGCCAGGTGCGGCTGGTCGCCGCGACGCCCACCCCGACCCCGAAGAGCACCGTGAACATCGGGTGCGCGAAGGGTGAGAGCAGGCAGCGGGCCACGAAGGTGCCGGTGAGCGCCTCACCGCCGCCGTCGACGTAGGCCTGCGCGAGGTAGTTGATGTTCTCGGTGAAGGCGAAGCCCGCGGCGCAGATGCCGGCGTAGACCATGCCGTCGGTGACGCCGTCGAACTCGCGCCGCAGCACCCACCACACGAGCAGCACGAGGGCACCCTTGGCGGCCTCCTCGACGAACGGGGCGACCAGCACCGCCGTCGTCTGCAGGGCGCCCTCCCGGTCGGCGGCCGCCTCGAGCACCGCGATGGCGCCGGTGTTGAACACGGCTGCGACCACGGCCGCGACCAGCGCGCCCCACAGGAACGCCAGGACCAGGTAGCCGGTGGGCTCGGACTCGAAGCGGTCGAGCCACAGGAACGTCGGGATGACGATGCCGAGCGGCACCAGCGCGACGGCCAGCGCCAGCAGCGCGGTCTGCACGCCGAACGCTGCGCCCAGGTAGGCGGACACCACCAGCGCCGACAGGAGGAAGCCGACCGCGGCGACACCGGTGAGCAGCCACCCGCGCAGGGCGGGCCGGGTCGTGGGGTCGCGTCGGGTGGCCAGCGCCTGCGGCCGCTGCGCGAGGTCCCCACTCATGGCACGCGACCCTAGTGCAGCGCACCGTTCGGGAACGGCCCGAAGTCCATCGCGCCCTAGCATGGCCCCCATGACCACCCCGGCGACCGACCGTGCCCACACCGACCGCATCGTCTGGATCGACTGTGAGATGACCGGGCTGTCCCTCGAGAGCGACGCGCTCGTCGAGGTGGCGGCCCTGGTCACCGACTACGAGCTCACCGTGCTCGGCACCGGGGTCGACGTCGTCATCCGCCCGCCCGATGCCGCGCTCACCCAGATGGGCGACTTCGTACGCGAGATGCACACCGGCTCGGGGCTGCTCGACGCTCTCGCCGAGGGAACCACCCTCGAGGCGGCCCAGACGATGGTGCTCGACTACGTCAAGGAGTGGGTGCCCGAGCCGAGCAAGGCCCCGCTCGGCGGCAACACCGTGGCCACCGACCGGGCCTTCCTCGCGCGCGACATGGCCGAGCTCGAGTCGTACCTGCACTACCGCATCATCGACGTCTCCTCCATCAAGGAGCTCTCGCGCCGCTGGTTCCCGCGCGCCTACTTCGCCTCCCCGACCAAGAGCGGCGGCCACCGCGCGCTGGCCGACATCCGCGAGTCGATCGCCGAGCTGCGCTACTACCGCGAGGCCGTGTTCGTGCCGTCCCCCGGACCGTCGACCGAGCAGGCCCGCAGCATCGCCTCGCGCCACCTCGTCGACCACTCCGCCCCGGGCGTGGTCGGGAGCACCCCCGAGTAACCGGTACGATGGTTTGCGCTACGGGCGCACCGACATCCTCGGATGCCGGGCGCCCGTCGTGGTGGGTGTAGCTCAGCTGGTAGAGCACCTGGTTGTGGTCCAGGTGGCCGCGGGTTCAAGTCCCGTCACTCACCCCACGGCGTCGCTGCGAGTCAGCGCCGCGCCACCGGGCGGCCCCCCTCGGGGGGTCGCCCGTCGTCGTCGGCCCCTGCCGCGTCACCCTGTGTTTACCCGGAACTGTCACTCGAACCGGCCGAGGTTTGCGATCATGGTGCGCATGCTCTCGCGCCGCCTTGCGACCATCGTCACCCTCGTCATCGTCGCCGCCTTCGTGGTGGTGTCGGTCGCGCCCGCGTTCGCTGCGGCGCCAGCGGTCCTCCCCCAGCACACCAAGCTCCTTGTGTCGACGCCCAAGGACGGCAGCACGGTCGAGACGGTCCGCGTCGTGACCCTGAAGTTCAGCGAGGACGTCAACCCCACCTTCGTCACCGTCGAGGTGGCCGGCCCGTCGGGCGACGAGACCGACGGAGCCGCCACGACCGCCGGTGGCACGGTCACCCAGCCGCTGACCGGTGACCTGTCGGCCGGCCAGCACGTCGTGACCTACCGCGTGGTCAGCACCGACGGCCACCCGGTCTCGGGAACCGTCACGTTCACGACCACGGCCACCCCGGCATCCGCGTCCCCGAGCGCCTCGGCGACCCCCACGGCCGCCACACCCACCCCCGAGCCGACCGCCTCGGTCGTGGCCGCGCCGCAGCCCACCATCACCACCGCCCCCGCCTCGCAGGAGTCCGGCGGCGGCATCCCCCCCTGGCTGATTATCGGGGCTGTCGTGCTCCTGGCCGCCCTCGCCCTGGGCGCCGCCTGGCGCAGCATCGGTGGCCCGCAGGCCGATGCCGAGGCGGATGCCGCGGAGCGCGCCGACGACGCCACCACCGTGGACCCCGACGGCACCCACCGCTGACCGACCGCTGTGAACCGACCGATTTCGCCGGGATGCCGGGCGGCTGCTAATGTCTCCGTCGCGCGCCATTAGCTCAATTGGCAGAGCAGCTGACTCTTAATCAGCGGGTTCGGGGTTCGAGTCCCTGATGGCGCACTGTTGAAAAGTAGGTCGCCGCGTGTTCGTCACCGTCGATCTCGACTATCGACGCGGACCGTCGCCGACACAGCTTGACCCGTCGCCCGCGGCGAGGAACCTGGCCACGCGCGCAGGCGTCCCACAGCTATGCGTCGTACAGCCACAGCAGCCCTGGTCCTCGGCGCGGCCATCGGCATCCTCGGAACCAGCCTCGCGGGCTGTGGTGAGGTGCCCCCACGTGAAGGATCTGTTGGCACCGGTGTGGGTGGTGGAACTCCCAGCTCTGAAACGTCCAGGGGGACGCCCCCTGCCGTCGACCCGCCCACCGTTCCGAACACGAAGGAGGGGGTCACAACCAGAGTGACCGGGACCCTCAGCCGTGCATCGGTCGAGGGGTCCTGCCTCCTTCTGGCGGTCGCCGCCGATGGTAGGGCGGCAGCCGTGGACTACCTGCTCGTGGGCGACAGGGCCACGCTCGACGGCCTGCGCAGCGGTGACACAGTGACCGTGTCGGGTCGCTGGGGGGTTGGGCTCGCGACGACCTGTCAAACCGGCACGCCGTTCCTGGTCGACAGTGTCCTTCGCCAGTCAGGGTCGCCTACTTAGCGAGCAGAGGGCCGACCTTCGAGGGCCCGGCTGTCGCCGGGCCCTCGAAGGTGATGGTGTCGGCGGGTGGCCGCCGCCGGCAGTTGCGTCAGGTCACCCCGTCACCGAGACCACGGTGGTGGCGACGTCTTCGCCGTCGATGGCGTGGTTCACCGTGCCCAAGTAGTCGGTGCCGGCGGTGAGGCCGGACCAGGACAGTCCCACGGTGGTGCTGCCGCCGACGGTCGCTGTCACCGGACTGCCGGAGGTCACCTGGAGGCTGCCGCCCGTCGCCGAGGGGACGAGCCAGCTGCGCAGGTCGTACGCCGTGTCCGGCGCCCCGACCGCCCAGCCGTGGACGACCATCGTGTAGGTGCCGTCGGCCGGGTGGTCGAGGGTGATCTCCTCGTCAGTCCCACCGTTCGTGCTCTGGGCGACGATGGTGCCGTCGGGTCCCTTGAGGTAGAGGTCGAGGTCGGTAGCACCGGGCAAGACCAGCGACCACCGGGCGAGCGTCACCCCGTTGAGCGTGAACGGGATCTGGTCGACCCCGGCCCCGTCATCGGCACTCGGGTAGGTCTGGTCGGGGTCCTGGCTGATCGTCCCGTTGTTGTCGGCCGCCGGCACCAATCCGTGGGGGGTGGCGGTGTAGGCGCCCGCCCGTCCGAACTTCACCGGGATGGAGGCCGTGCCCGACGGTCCGCTGCCGACGACGGTCGTGGGCACCTCGATGTCCGCGCCCTTGACGGCGATGGCGCTGCGCACGGCATACCCGCTGCCCTTCCAGGTGAGGGACCCGAACCGCCACTGACCCGACGGGGCCCGGCCCAGGTTCGTGATGGTGACCGTGAAGGTCGCCGACTCCCCGGCGGCCAGCCTCAGGATCGAGGGCGTGACCTTGACCGAGTACCCGGCAGGGGCGTCCGTCCGCACCCGGAACGTGCCCTTGCCGCCCGACACATTGGTGACGGTGCGAGTCGTCGTCGTGGCACCGGGTACCGACTCGTCCCCGATCGACGCGTAGTTGAGATCGGCTGCCACCGTGGGGATCCCGGCCGCCGCGAGGGCGCCACAGGTGCCGTCGGGGTCGCCGAACGCCTCCCTGCCCTCGGCGCAGAGGAACCCGAGGTAGTCGTTGAAGCCTGCGTCGTAGACCAGGCCGGGCCTGAAGGCGGAACCCTTCCCGGCCGGGTCACCGACCACGGCCAGTCCGGCGCCCATGGCGAACGGGCCGGCCTGGGTCTTGCGGTCGTTGTCCCGCACACGGGTGTCTGCGGTCGTCATCAGGGCCGACTTGGCGGCGGCGGCTGACCAGTCCGGGTGCACCTGCTTGAGCAGGGCGTAGGAACCCGCGACGACCGGTCCGGACATCGACGTGCCGGCGATAGCCTGGAACAGCTCACCGGCCGGCTGGGTGCCGGGCGACGGGAGTGGCGTGTTGCCGGCCATGATCTGCACACCGGGTGCGCTGATGTCGGGCTTGATGATGTCACCGGCCGACGGGTTCTCGCCGCGGCTCGAGAAGAGCGCGACCGACGGGGTCGGGAACGGCGCCTTGCTGATGCCCTCGTTCACGAGCTGACCCATGGGGTGAGGCGTGCGGTTGACCCAGGCGCGGACCGCGGTGCCGGGGGAGTTGTCCACCATGACCGTCGGGACGAAGAAGTTGTCGGTGAAGATGTTGTCGACGTCGCTCTGGTTGTAGAGCACCATGCCGATGCCGCCGGCCCGCTGCACCTCGAAGCTCTTCTCGATGCGACCGTTCGAGCCGCGACCGCACAGCACGATCTTGCCGGTGACCTTGGCGGGGTCGAGGGTGCCAGCGAGACACAGGTCCGAGCCAGCGGTACCCGCGCGCGCTCCATCCAAGAACTCGGCCTTCTTCGTGCCCTTGGTCACCGAGCCGCCCACGTAGCTGCGCCCGTTCCCGAGCTTGACCACGCCCTTGTAGAACGTCGGGTAGGTCGTCGCCCCCACTGCGGTCACCCACGGAACGTCCGCAGGCCCCCCGATGGTGGCGGCGCCGGGCCCGCTATTGCCTGCCGAGACGGCCGTGAAGACACCTGCGTCTGCAGCGAAGAGGAACGCGATGGTGTCGGCGCTCACCGTCTGGGCGCCCCCGCCGATGGAGTAGTTGATGACGTCGACGCCATCCGCGACGGCCTGGTCGATCGCGCCGGCCAGGTCGGAGGTGAAGCCACCGAGGTCACCCAGTGCCTTGTACGCGATGACCTGTGCGTCAGGAGCGATACCGGACACCACGCCCTTGCCCACACCGGAGATGCTCGCCCGCACGTTGCCGTTGCCGGCAGCGGTCGACGCGGTGTGGGTGCCGTGGCCCTCGTTGTCCCGAGCCGAGTCGAACTCGTAGGACTCCAGACCTTGGTTCGCCTTGTACGTGTCGAGGAACTCGCGCGCCCCGACAAGCTTGTTGTTGCACGCGAACGGCTTGTCATTGGGGTTCCAGGCGGTGTTGCCGAATGCACAGGCCGACCGCAGGCTGGAGTCGAACACCGGCGGTGCGGGGAGGCCCGGCCGGCTGGCGAAGCTGGGGTGCTCGGGCCAGATGCCGGTGTCGATGACACCGACGAGGACACCCTTGCCGGTCACCCCCCTGGCGTAGGCCTCACCCTTGCCGGTGAGACCGAGGAAGTTGTTGAGTCCGTTGACGGACAGGCTGCTCGGGGAGGCGCCGCGGCCCTGGGTGTTGTCCGCTACCGCGGCGGGCTGCCGGAGCTCGTCCGGGAGGACCAGTGCCACACCGGGGTCTCGGGCGATCTTCTCGGCAGTGCGCAAGGTGGTGGTCACCGCGAAGCCGTTGACGGCGTTGCTGTAGTCAGTGGTCTTGTGGCTGGCCGAGACGCCGGCCCGCTTGAGGACGGCGTCGTGGGTCGCCCGGACAGCAGCCCTGCGCTGCTTGCCACGGGTGCTGCCCAGGTCCTTGACCTCCATCGACTTCACCAGGGGGTCGGCCTTCATGACGACGATGTAGCTACCGGTTGTGCTCTTCTCGACGCTCGGTGTCACCGAGGCCTTCGCCGGGGACGCCGCGGAGGGCGGCGCGGTGGCGGCCCAGCTCGGTGTGGTGGCGATGCAGAGCGCCGCGGTCGCGGCCCCCGCCATGGCAAAGATGCGGTTCACGGCAACACTCCTCTCGTCCGGCTCACCGCCGGACGCTGCCAATAGGTGACGGGCCTGCAACTGTGAGCGGATCGTCGGTCGCAAGTGCCCCGTGCCGGAATGTATGCCTGAAGAGGGGTTCCGGCACAGCCCTAGCGGCACTATTTCTTCCTGAGTCGGCGATGTCTGACCTCAGGAGTGGAGCCGAGGTCGAGGCGTCCGTGGGGAGAAGCACTCAGCAGTCGCAGAGGAAGAGCCCGCGCGGCCCGCCGCCGTGGAAGTGAAAGAGTCGCCCCCGCGCAGAGAGGCGGACGTAGAATCCGTCGACGGGCACCTGTGGGTAAGCGCGTCCGCGCTCGGGGCAGCCGCACGAGCCGTCCGACCAGGTCACCGCACCGGCCGCCTCGACCCCCACCTGCGCGGGCCCGATGCCCAACCGCGCCACCAGGTCGGCGACGGCCTGGTCCACCATCGGCCGCAGCGACTCCTCGACCCCGTCGACCTCCACCTGCCGCCGTCGCGGACGACGTTCCGGCAGGTCGTCGGCGTGACGCAGCGACGCCCGCACGTCGTCGACGCCCGGCGTGGCGTCCTCACCGGGCCGGCCGGGGGGACGCGTCATCACGTCACAGTAGCCTCGACGTGCCCGCGGGCGCGGCCCGACCACGACGTCGTCGGGCGCTTGGTCCAGGGTCAGGACAGCGAACTCGGCGCGGAGGGTCAGCTGCGGTGAAGACGCCGGTAGATGAGCCAGCCGCCGACCACGGCGACCACGGCGACGACCGCGGCGATCCGCTCGACGCGCAGGTCGCCCTCCGGGGTCGTGGCGACGTCGGCGAAGCGCGCCTTCGCGGCCTCGGTCTGGCGGTTGATGATGGTCTTCGGGCTCACCCGGTAGGTGAGCTCGTCGATGGTCTGGGCCAGGCGCTCGCGGCGGGCCGAGATCTCGGCCTCGAGGTCCGGGATCGAGACGGGGGGCGCCGGGGCGGCGACGGCCGTGCCGTCGGCGGCGCCGGAGGCGGCGGGCTGGGTGGTGCTCATGAGGTCCTCACTCGAGTCCGAGGTCGCGGCGGAGCTTGGCCACGTGGCCGGTGGCCTTGACGTTGTAGAAGGCGTGCGAGACCTGGCCGGTCTCGTCGACGACGACGGTGCTGCGGATGACGCCCTCGACGGTCTTGCCGTACAGCTTCTTCTCGCCGAAGGCGCCCCACCCCTTCATCACCGCGCGGTCGGCGTCGGAGAGCAGGGTGACGGTGAGCCCCTCCTTGTCGCGGAACTTCGCGAGCTTCGCGGGGGCGTCGGGCGAGATGCCGAGCACGGTGTAACCGTCGGCCTTCAGGGACTCCAGCGAGTCGCTGAAGTCGCAGGCCTGCGTCGTGCACCCCGGGGTCATGGCCGCCGGGTAGAAGTAGACGATCACCTTGCCGCCACGCAGGTCGCCGAGCGTCACCGATGATCCGGTGTCGTCGGGCAGCGTGAAGTCGGGAGCAGTGTCGCCGGGGCTGAGCCGGTCACCCACGTGAGGCCTCCTGGGTCGTGTCGTCGATGCTGACGCACAACCTACCCCGATGGGGCGTCGGCTATCCGGCCGACCGTCCGTGCGCTGAGTGCTGGTGCGCAAGGCGGGACTCGAACCCGCACGCCCGAGGGCACCAGGACCTAAACCTGGCGCGTCTACCAGTTCCGCCACTTGCGCGCAGGGCAAGGGTAGGCCGTGTCGCCGACCCTCAGTGCAACATTTTGCGCAGCACGGGCTCGAGGGCGCGGAAGGCGTTGCCCCGGTGCGAGATCGCGTTCTTCTCCGCGTCGGTGTACTCGGCCAGGGTTCGGGTGTCGCCGTCGGGCACGAACACCGGGTCGTAGCCGAAGCCGTTGGTGCCGCGCGGTGCCCGCACCAGCGTGCCGGTGACCCGGCCCTCGACGCCCTCGACCCGGCCGTCGGGCAGGGCGACGACGGCGGCGCAGACGAAGGCCGCCGCGCGGTGCTCGTCGGGCACGTCGCCCAGCTGCTCCAGGAGCAGCGCGAGGTTGGCGCGGTCGCGCTCGGCGCGCCCGGCATCCGGCCCGGCCGTCGACCCCGACCAGCGCGCGGAGAACACCCCGGGCGAGCCGCCGAGCACCTCGACCGCCAGCCCGGAGTCGTCGGCCACAGCGGGCAGGCCGGTGGCCCGAGCCAGTGCGACCGCCTTGAGCCGGGCGTTGCCGAGGAAGGTCACCTCCGTCTCGGCGACGTCGGGGGCGCCCTCGACGTCGCCGGCGCCGACGACCTCGAGGCCCAGCGCGTCGACCAGCCCGGCGAGGATCTGCCGCAGCTCGTGCACCTTGTGCTCGTTGCGGGTCGCCAGCACGAGCCTCCGGGTCACGCCAGCCGCTCCCGCGCGGGCGCGGCGAGCGCCACCTGCTGGAGGCGGCTCAGCTCGGCGCAGCCGGTGGTCGCGAGGTCGAGCAGGTCACCGAGCACGGTGCGGTCGAACGCCGCGCCGGCGCCCTCGGCGGTGCCCTGGACCTCGACGAACCGGCCGTCGCCGGTCATCACGACGTTCATGTCGGTCTGCGCGGTGGAGTCCTCGGGGTAGTCGAGGTCGAGCACCGGGCGGCCGGCGACCAGCCCGACACTCACCGCCGCGATGGAGCCGGTCAGCGGCTCGGCGCCGGCGGCGACCAGGCCCTTGGCGCGGGCGTCGGCCACGGCATCCGCGAGGGCCACCCAGGCACCGGTGATGGCGGCGGTGCGGGTGCCGCCGTCGGCCTGCAGCACGTCGCAGTCGAGCACGATGGTGTTCTCGCCCAGGGCCGAGGTGTCGATGACCGCGCGCAGGCTGCGCCCGACCAGCCGGCTGATCTCGTGGGTGCGTCCGCCGAGCCGGCCCTTGACCGACTCGCGCTCACCGCGGGTGTTCGTGGCGCGCGGCAGCATGGCGTACTCGGCGGTCACCCAGCCCCGCCCGCTGCCCTTGCGCCAGCGCGGGACGCCCGCGGTGAACGAGGCGGCGCACAGCACCCGGGTGCGGCCGAACTCGACGAGGACGCTGCCCTCGGCGTGGTCCAGCCAGCCGCGGGTGATCCGCACCTCGCGCAGCTCGTCGACGGCGCGGCCGTCGTGGCGCCGGGTGGTGGGGGGTGCGTCGGGCGAGGCGGGGGGCATGCGGCCAGGCTAGCCGCGGCCCGGGTCACACCTCGTACGTCGCCCCGGCGCGGGCCACCTCGAGCGGGCCGTCCCACACCGCCCGCGCCTGCGCCAGGCACACCTGCGGGTCGTTCCACGGCGGCAGGTGGGTCAGCACGAGGCGGCCCACGCCGCCGGCGGCGACGACGGCCTCGGCGGCCCGGCGGCCGGACAGGTGGACGCCGCGGGCGGCGTCGCGGCCATCGACGAACGCGCTGTCGGCGAGCACGAGCTCGGCATCGCGGCACAGCGGGCGCAGCGCGTCGCAGGCGTCGGTGTCGCCGGTGAACGCCAGCACCCGGCCGTCGTGCTCGACCCGCAGCCCGTACGCCTCGACCGGGTGCTCGACGCGCCACGGGGTCACGGTCAGCGGGCCGATCCGCACCGGCTCGGCGTGGGTCCAGGCCGCGAAGGACAGCTCGGGCCTCATGCCAGGCTCGGGCGCCAGGTCGTAGGCGCGGGCCATCCGCGCGGCCGTGCCGGCCGGTCCGGTCACCGGCAGCGGCCCGACCCGCGGGGCACCGGGCCCGTGCCGCAGCATCACGTACAGGCCGCACAGGTCCAGGCAGTGGTCCGCGTGCAGGTGCGAGAGCAGCACGGCGTCCAGCCGGGTCGGGTCGAGGTGGCGCTGCAGCGGGCCGAGCGCGCCGCTGCCGAGGTCGAGCACCACCCGCCAGGTGCGCCCGGCCGCGTCGTCGGCCTCGACGAGGTAGCACGACGCCGCCGCGTCCGGGCCCGGCACCGAGCCCGAGCAGCCGACGACGGTGAGCCTCACGCGAGGACGGCGGACTCGGCGACGGCGAACTCGGGGCCGAGGAACCGGCGGCCGAGCGTCGCGAACGCCGCCGGCTCGCCGGTGGTGACGAACCGGTGCACCGGGGCCGGCAGGTCGCCGTCGCGCACGAGGTCGTGCTCGACGAGCCGGCGGTAGACGTCCTTGGCGGTCTCCTCGGCGCTGCTGACCAGCGTGACGAGGTCGCCCATGACGTAGCTGATGACACCGGTCAGCAGGGGGTAGTGCGTGCACCCCAGGATGAGCGTGTCGACCCCCCCCCCCGCCATCGGGTCGAGGTAAACGTGCGCCGCCGCGAGCAGGTCCGGCCCAGCGGTTGCAACGGCCTCGACGAACACCACGAACCCCGGGCAGGCCATCGTGGTGAACCGC
>JBBQNZ010000031.1:0-31936 GCA_038330415.1 Actinomycetales bacterium
TACGATGCTCGGATGAGCGCGGACCTGGTCGTCAAGAACCTCGCCGGCGGCCACGCCCACCGCACCCTGTTCGAGTCCCTCGACCTCACCGTGGCACCCGGGGACGTGGTGGGGGTGGTCGGTGCCAACGGCGCGGGCAAGACCACGTTGCTGCGGATCCTGGCCGACGACCTGGAACCGCTCCACGGCTCGGTCTCGACCGCGCCCGCCGACGCCTTCGTCGGCTGGCTCCCGCAGGAGCACGAGCGCATCGCGGGCGAGACGGTCGGCCACTACGTCGCCCGTCGCACGGGAGCCGCCGCCGCGACCGTCGCGATGGAGCAGGCCGCTGCCGCCCTCGGTGCGGGCGACCACACCCGCGCCGCGCAGGACGCCTTCGCGCACCACCTGGACCACTGGCAGGCCAGCGGCGCCCCCGACCTCGACGACCGGCTGGGCCCGATGCTGGGCGACCTCGGTCTCGACGTCGACGCGGGTGCGGTGATGACCTCCCTGTCCGGCGGGCAGGCCGCCCGCGCCGCCCTGGCGGCCCTGCTGCTGAGCCGCTTCGACGTGGTGCTGCTCGACGAGCCCACCAACGACCTCGACCTCGCCGGGCTGGACCGCCTGGAGGGCTTCGTGCGGGGTGTGCGGGCCGGGGTGGTGCTGGTCTCCCACGACCGCGAGTTCCTCTCGAGGGTGGTCACGCGGGTCGTCGAGCTCGACCTCGCGCAGGGCCGGGTCGCGGTGTACGACGGCGGGTACGACGCGTTCCTCGAGGAGCGGGCCGTCGCGCGTCGGCACGCGCGCGAGGCCTACGAGGAGTTCTCCGACAGGAAGGCAGACCTCGTCAGGCGCGCCCGGGTGCAGCGGGAGTGGAGCTCGCAGGGCGTGCGCAACGCCATCAAGAAGGCCCCCGACAACGACAAGATCCGCCGCAAGGCGCAGCAGGAGTCCTCCGAGAAGCAGGGGCAGAAGGTGCGCCAGATGGAGTCGCGCATCGCGCGCCTCGAGGAGGTCGAGGAACCGCGCAGGGAGTGGTCACTGCAGTTCACGATCGGCAGCGCCCCACGCTCCAGCTCGGTCGTCGCGACGCTCGACGACGCCATCGTGCGCCTGGGCCCGTTCACGTTCGGCCCGGCCTCGCTCCAGGTGAGCGCGGGCGACCGGATCGGTGTCACCGGCCCCAACGGTGCCGGCAAGACGACGCTGCTGCGGTTGCTCCTGGGCCGGCGCGCCCCGGACGAGGGCCGGGCGAGCCTGGGTGCCTCGGTGGCGGTGGGCGAGATCGACCAGGCGCGCACCGGGCTGGCCGAGGACGCCGCCCTGGGCGACGCGTTCGAGGCGCCGATGCCCGACCTGGCGCCCGCCGAGGTGCGCACCCTGTTGGCGAAGTTCGGCCTCAAGGCCGACCAGGTCTCGAGCCTGGTCGGCCGGCTCTCGCCCGGCGAGCGGACCCGTGCCGCCATGGCGCTGCTCCAGGCCCGCGGGGTCAACCTGCTCGTGCTCGACGAGCCCACCAACCACCTCGACCTGCCGGCGATCGAGCAGCTCGAGGAGGCACTGGAGTCCTACGACGGGTCGCTGCTGCTCGTCTCGCACGACCGCCGGCTGCTCGACACCGTGCGGCTCGACCAGCGCTGGCACGTCGAGCACGGCCAGGTGACCGTCACCCACGTGGGCTGATCGTGCGCGTCTCCCGCCCGTGCGGTGCGGCCTCGGCTCGCCGCCGGCGGCCGGAAGCCGGCCGCACGAAGCGGCCGCCGCCGTCATCGCGACGAGTACGTTCGGACGATGAGCGAAGGACCTGTCGACGACGACCGGGTCGGCACCCGAGCCGAGCTCCTGCCGGAGGAGGCTGCGGTGGGCAGCCCCGACCCCGAGCTGCAGGCTCGCGCCATCCTCGCCGAGTCCGACGAGCGCACGGAGCACCCGGACCGTACGAGGCACGAGTCCACCCAGACGCCGGACGAGTCGCACTGACCGGGTGACCGACATGAGCCACCCCGAGGAGCCCGCTCCCGAGACGACTGACCCCGCCACGACCGAGGTGGCGGAGGCCAACCGCGAGGTGGGGGTGGGCTCCCCGGGCGGGCGAGGGTCGACGGCATCCGACCGACGCCAGCCGGACCTGGCTGATGCCGGGCTGTGGGAGGGCGCGCCACCGTCGCGCATCGAGGACTACGCCGTCGTCGCCGACCTGCAGACGGCGGCACTGGTCGCCCGCGACGGCTCGGTGGACTGGCTGTGCCTACCGAGGTTCGACTCGTCGGCCGCCTTCGCGTCGCTGCTCGGCGGCCCCAAGGCCGGTCGGTGGCGCATCGCCCCGCTGACCGGTGGCACGTGCACCCGGCGCGCCTACCGCGACGACACGATGATCCTGGAGTCGACGTGGGAGACCGCCGAGGGCACGGTCACGGTGCTCGACTTCATGCCGATCCGGCAGACCCAACCAGACCTGATCCGCATCGTCGTCGGGGTCACCGGGCGAGTGCGGATGGGGGTCGAGCTGGTGGCGCGGTTCGACTACGGCCGGGTCGTGCCGTGGGTGCGGCACGTGGGCGGCCGATGGGTTGCGGTCGCCGGGCCCGACTCGTTGTGGCTCGACACACCGGTGCACCTGAAGGGGCGGAACATGCGCAGCCTGGCGGAGTTCACCGTCGAGGCCGGGCAACGAGTTCCGTTCGTGCTGACCTGGGTGCCCTCCTACCAGGGCGAGCCTCCCCGTTACGACCCCGAGCCGGCGCTGGAGGAGACCGAGCGGTTCTGGACGAGCTGGATCAGCCAGTGCACCTACGACGGCCGTTACGGCGGCGCGGTGCGGCGCTCGCTGCTGGTGCTCAAGGCGCTGACCTACGCCCCGAGCGGTGGCATCACGGCCGCCGCCACCACCTCCCTGCCGGAACAGATCGGCGGCCCGCGCAACTGGGACTACCGCTACTGCTGGCTGCGCGACGCCGCCTTCACCCTCCAGGCACTCACCGGCAGCGGGTACACCACGGAGGCCAAGGCGTGGCGCGACTGGCTGCTGCGAGCCGTGGCCGGCGACCCCCAGGACCTACAGATCATGTACTCCCTCACCGGTCGTCGCCGGCTGCCCGAGACCGAGCTGCCGTGGCTCGAGGGGTACGAGGGGTCGGCGCCGGTCAGGGTCGGCAACGAGGCCGCCGGTCAGTTCCAGCTCGACGTCTACGGCGAGCTGCTCGACGGCTTGTACAGCGCCCGCGTCGCCGGGCTCGCCAGCCACCACGACGCCTGGACCCTGCAAAGCCTGCTCACCGACTACCTCGAGGGCGCCTGGCAGCGCCCCGACAGCTCGCTGTGGGAGGTGCGCGGGCCTCAGCAGCACTTCGTGCACTCCAAGGTCATGGCGTGGGTCGGGCTGGACCGGATGATCGACACCGCTGAGCGCTCGGGCCTGCGCGCGCCGCTGAAGCGCTGGCGGGCGGCGCGCGACGCCATCCATGCGGAGGTGTGCGCCCGTGGCTACGACGCCGAGCGAGGCACCTTCACCCAGTACTACGGGTCCACGGGTCTGGATGCCGCACTCCTGCTCATCCCGCGGGTCGGCTTCCTCCCCCCGACCGACCCCCGCGTCGTGGGCACGGTGGATGCCGTGCAGCGTGAGCTGACGCAGGACGGCTTCGTGCTGCGCTACCGCACCGACGCGGACCCCACCTCCGAGCACGGCACCGTCGACGGCCTGCCCGGCTCGGAAGGTGCCTTCATCGCCTGCAGCTTCTGGCTGGCAGACGCCCTCGCGCTCACCGGCCGCCACCGTCAGGCGCGCGATCTCTTCGACCGGCTGCTCGAGCTGCGCAACGACGTCGGCCTGCTCAGCGAGGAGTGGGACCCGCGCGCCCAGCGACAGCTGGGCAACACCCCCCAGGCGTTCAGCCACGTCGGGCTGGTCAACACCGCCCTGACCCTCGACCGCGACAGCGAGCACGTCATGACCAGGACCCCCACCCGCACCGGCGACGGGTGACCACACCTGCCGGTCGCGAGCCGCCCGCCCCGCCGGGGCACTCGTGGCCGGCCACTCGACGACGACGTCCCTCACGCCCAGAAGTCGGCGAGCTGCCCGGCCATGGCACGGCCCTGGTCGTAGCCGGCCCGAGCGGCGGGTGGACGCGTCGAGAGATCCATCAGGTTGTCGCCGAAAGCGTTGTGGGAGTTGGTATCCGGCAGGACCGTCTCGACGGTGCTGCCGGCAGCACGCAGCTCGTCGACCTGCGCCGCCAGGTGCGTGCCCCACTGCAGGGGATGGCGGGTGCGGCCACCGAGGGGTGAGAGCACGAGCACCCGCGCGGACCCAGCGGTCAGGTCGGCGTTCTCGTTGCGGCGGTAGCCGCCGACGAGGTACCGGTTCTCACTATGGCGTAGGGCAGTCCGCTGGAGGTGCTGGCCGCGACGGCATCCACGAGCTCGACCCCGCTGTGGCGGTCGAACACCACCGGATCACCCGTGCGGGCATCGACCGCCGTGACGAGCAGTGGTCGTTCCGGCCAGTGCCGGCTGGGCAGCCGAGCGGTGACCGCAGCGCGCCACCACGCCGACCCGGAACCGTCCGACGCGGCATCCAGCTCGAGCGCCGCAGCCCCCAGCCGGCGCCGCATGTCAGCGGGGCTCTCGGCGGCGGCGATGATCCGGCCCGTCCTCTCCAGGTGGCCTCCCGGCGGCGCTCCACGTGGGTGCCTGCGGGAGGATGCCGTTGCAGCAGAGCGGGGTGGGGGCTCGGCATCGAGGATGCCGGCCAGCAGCCGGACCGGTCTCGCGCCGGTCAGCTGCGCGGCGGCGGTCGCTCCGGCCGAGGTGCCGACCACCAGGTCGGCGCCGGTGACGTCGACCCCGGCGTCGGTCAGGCCCGCGACGACACCGACCAGCCACGCGTTGCCGGCCGAGCCGCCGCCGCCGAGCACCAGTGCTCGTCCGCTCATGGTCGGCCACCCTAGGCACCCCGAGGGGTCGAGGGCGAGCGCATTGCCACGAGGGGGTCGCGCGAGGCGACGCCTGGCACCCCCCGTGGGGGATGCGGGGTGCGGGAGGCGGACACCCCGGTTTCAGCCGTAGGCGAACGACTCTCGGCATCCTGGATGGGCCGGGCGATCATGGGGCATGCCAGTACCACTACCGAGGGAGGGCGAGACGCTGCTGACGCGTCCCTCGCCCACCGAGATCAGCTACATCTGGCGCGCGCAGGTGCAGGCCGTCGGGGGCGGGCTGTCCGGGCAGTCCCCCCTGCAGGAACTGCTGCTGCGCTCGGTCACGGCGGCCCTCACCGGCGCCGAGGACCTCCCGGATCCACTGCCCATCACCGCGGCAGAGTTCGCCCAGGCGTTGGAGCGCCGCAACGCCGCCTTCCGCGAGCGGGTGTGCCAGGTGATAGCGCTCGGCGCCCTGGTGCGGCGACCCCCGGACCCCGCGGCGATGCGGCGCGTTCACGAGTTCTGCGAGGAGCTGAGCATCAGTGGGCAGCTGCTCGAGCTGACCGCGTCCTTCGCCGAGGGTGGCTTCGACCTCGCCGTCGCCGACTTCGACCGGCTGGGGCACCTGGGCACCTCTTTGCCGCGCGACCTGCTCCCCCACCCGGACGTCCCGGAGCGCTCGGCCGAGCAGTCTCCCCTTCGTGACTCGGTCTGGGTTGCGCAGGAGGCGGATCCGCAGCTCACGCGCCGGTGGACCGACCTCGGCACGCTCGAGCGGGGGACCATCGGTCGGGGGGTCCACGACTTCTACCTGGCGAGGGGCTTCGCCTTCCCGGGCACACCGGGGTCGGCGCCACCGCTGCTGGCCCAGCACGACTGGGTGCACGTGCTGGCCGACTACGGCACGGCGCTCGAGAGCGAGCTGGAGGTGTTCGGCTACATCGCCCGGGCCAATGACGACCCTCGCGCCTTCAGCCTGCTGGCGATGGTGGTCAGCCTCTTCGAGACGGGGGTGGTGCGCCACGGCATGGGCCTGTTCGACGCCGACCCCGGCCACCTGGAGCGCAGCGGCATGGCCGAGCGGCTCGCCGACGCGATGCGCCGCGGGGCGCTCACCGCCGGTAGCCAGGACTTCATGACCCTCGACTGGTTCGCCGTGGCCGACCGACCGGTCGACGTGCTGCGGCGCGAGCTCGCGATCCCGGAGAAGTCGCCGCGGGCCCTCTCGCTGGGCAGTGCGGGGCCGTGGGAGCCGGGCGGGATCTCGCCGTTCCAGCTGGCGGCCGGGCGCCAGGCCGCCGAGCGTGATGGCCGCTCCTACGACGAGCCCCCGCTCGGCCCCGACGGTTCCTAGCTGTGAGCAGGGCTGCCGCGCACTGGACCCGAGAGGCAGGCTTGAGCTCCGACTCCACCGAGGCACACCCGGCGGGCCGCACCGCGGCGAAGGATGCCGGGCCGGACCACGTCACGTTCGACGTCCGCGAGGTGCCCTTCTCCCGTCATGGGTGCTGGCTCGACCTCTCACCGGTCGTCGCGCCGCACCGCACCAGCGACCTGGTGCACCTGGTCTCGCACCGCAGCGGCTTCCATGCTCTCCGGCCGGATGAGCACCGCCACCAGCCTGCTCAACGTCATGCCGTTGGTCCTCGGCAAGCGCCTGCCCGACACGATCGCGGAGGCGCTCGCCACCCGCATCCGGACGCACCTGACCGAGCACGGCCTGGCCACGGAGCCGACGAGCTCGGCGCACTACGAGGACGACGGCTACTGGCGTGGGCCGATCTGGGCTCCCTCGACTGCGCTGATCGAGGACGGGCTGCGAGCCAGCGGGTTCGCCGACCTCGCGGATGCCGTGAGCGCCCGGTTCCGTGCCCTGTGCGAACGCTCCGGGTTCGCCGAGAACTTCGACGCGCGCACCGGCGCCGGGCTGCGAGACCGCGCCTACACGTGGACGGCAGCCGTCTACCTCATCCTGGCCGCCGACCACGCGCGCCGCACCGAGTGACCTTCGCCCCACGGTCCGTGACCCGCAGGGGACTGGTCGCCGTCGCTGCCATACTGCGCTGTGATCTCAGCCCTCGCGTGGGCGCTGTTCGCCGCGGTCCAGCCGGTCGGCGTCCTGGCGTACATCGTCATCCTCACGCGTGGCGGCCGAAAGGACGGGTGGGGTTTCGTCGTCGGGTGGGTGCTCAGCGCCCTGGTCGTGATGGTGCTGACGGTCACCGTGTCCGCCGACGTGCAGCGGAGCTCGATCCCCCCGGTCGCGGCCGCCGGCTGGATCCAGGTCGTGCTGGGTGCCGTGGCGCTGGCCGTGCTGGCGGTTCGTCGGCTCAGGGGCCTTCGCGCTGCTCCGGCCGTGACCGAGGAGCGGCGGAGCCCTGCCTCGCAGAAGAACGCCGGCCCGGCCGGCGCCGCGGTCGTCGCAGCGCTGACCCAGGGCTGGCCCATCGTCGCCGCAGCGGTCGCGGCCGTGCTCGGCGCGACGAGCGCCGGTGCCGAGCGCGTGCTCGGCCTGGCCGTGGTCATCGTCGCCTGCGCGTCGACCTACCTCGCAGCCCAGCTCTTCTCGGGCCGCTATCCCGAAGCCACCGACGCGCGCCTGCAGACGCTGCGACGGCGCATCGAGACCAACCGGGAGACGGTCATCGACGTCGCGCTCGGCGGCATCGGGGTCTGGTTGCTCGCGAACGGGGTCATCGCGCAGTTCGTGTCCTGACCCGGCGGTCGGCGCGACCCTTCGGCGGTCGCCGGGCCGTCAGGCGAGCGCCGCGCTGAGCAGCCGTAGCGTTTCCTCGCGCGCCGGGGACTCGTCATCGGGCGTTCCGCGCAGCGCACCGGCCACCGGGTGCACCATCACCTCGTCGACCCCGAAGGTGGTGGCGAGCTCGCGCACCTGCGCGGCCGCCGACTCGGGGGTGCCGACCACCCACCGGTCGAGCATCTGCCGGGCCAGGTCGCCGGTCGCGAGGTCGAGCCCGCTCTCCTCGACGTCCTCGACGAGCTGCTGCGCGTGCAGCGGCTGCCCGGTTCGCAGCGCGACCATCGAACGCAGGTTCGGCAGGGCGAGCCGGTCGGCCTCCGCCTGGGTCGCGGCCACGACGGCATTGACCGTGAGGAAGGTGCGAGGTTGAGCAAGGTCGGCCGAGGGCTGGAACTCGTTGCGGTACAGGGCCAGTGCCTCGGCCGTACCCCGGCCGGAGAAGTGGTGGGCGAAGACGTACGGCAGCCCCTGCGCTGCGGCGAGCCGGGCCGAGTAGTCCGACGACCCCAGCAGCCAGACCCCCGGCACCGAGGTCGCGCGCGGCGTCGCCCGCAGCGTGTGAGTCCCCGTGGCGAGGCGGAGGCCGACGCCCTCGGGCGACAGCATCGCAGTGATGGTCTCGACGTAATCGGGGAAACGCGCCACGGCGTCGTCGACGCCACCGCCGCCGTGTCGCAGCGCCCACGCAGTGACCGGGTCGGTTCCCGGTGCCCGCCCGATGCCGAGGTCGATGCGCCCGGGGTGGGCGGCCTCGAGCAGGGCGAACTGCTCGGCGACGACGAGCGGCGCGTGGTTGGGCAGCATCACACCGCCGGAGCCGACCCTGATGCGCTCAGTGACCGCGGCGATCATCGCGACGAGCACCGGTGGGTTGGTGGCGGCGACCGCGGGCATGTTGTGGTGCTCGGCCACCCAGTAGCGCCGGAAGCCGAGGTCGTCGGCCACCCTGGCGAGCCGGCGCGTCGCGGCGAGTGCGGCTGCGGTGCTCTGGTCGCTGCGGACCGGCACGAGGTCGAGGACGGACAGGGCTGGGGAGGGGGCGTTCACCCCGGATGCAGCCACGCCACCGGTGTGGCTATTCCACCCGGGCGCTGCGACGCGTCATCCGGGTGGGTCAGCCGCGCTCGACGTACCAGGCCTCGGTGATGGTGCGACGCCGGTTCAGCCGTTGCCGGGTCTGCGCGACGAAGCCGACGAGGGCCAGGACCAGCAGCGTCAGCGACCAACCCCAGCTGCCCTGGAGGCCGTCGGTGACGGCGCGCCGCGTGAAGTCCGCGGAGTTCAGGGTGCCGACCCACAGCATCATGCCGCCGACGACGCTGACGGCACCGGCGATGGCGCTCACCAGCGCGAGCACGATCATCGGCATGTTCGCGACGACCGACACCACGCCGAGGATGGCGCCGACGACCAGGCCCGCCAGGATCGCGACCCAGTTCCAGTCGATCCCGAGGGCGACGACGAGGCCCGCACCGATCGCGAAGCCGAAGCCGGCCATCGCGAGGACCACGGCCACCGCGTAGTACAGGTACGCGAGCAGGGCGAAGACCAGGGCGAAGACGAACCCGGAGACCCAGCCGAGCGCGGTGCCCAGGACGCGCTCATCAGCGAGGCTGGCGAACAGTCCTGCCCCGAAAGCGAACCCGACGAAGAAGCCCCAGATCGGGAGCACGAACCGCAACACGAACTGGCCTGCGAAGAGCATGACCACGCCGGCAACGATCGCGAAGAGCCCCAACAGGATGTCTGCCATACCTGCAATGTAGGACTCGCCACCCTCCGAGCGAGTGTCGACACGGTGGTCGCGTCGCAGCGAAGACCGTGCGGGCGCCCGGCATCCGGCGGTGCTCAGAAACGCAATGGCCCGGTCGGGCCATGCGCGACGCGGTCGGGTCTGTCAGCATCGGGGGCATGAAGCGCCTGGTGGTCTGCTGCGACGGCACGTGGAACAAGCCCGACAGCCAGACCGTGACGAACGTCGAGAAGATCGCCCGCACGGTGCAGAGCGACCCGGGCGTGACCGGCGGGGTCCACCAGCTCGTCTACTACGTCAGCGGCGTCGGCGCCGGCAGCTACGGGGCCGACAAGGTGCTGGGAGGTGCCTTCGGATTCGGGTTGTTCCACAACGTGATCGCCTGCTACCGGTTCCTCGCGCAGAACTACGAACCGGGCGACGAGGTCTTCATCGTCGGGTTCAGCCGAGGCGCCTACACGGCGCGCTCGGTCGCGGGGATGGTGGGGCGGGTCGGGCTGCTGACCAAGGTCTCCCTCGTCGAGGAGCGGCTCCCGACGGCCGTGCACATGTACCAGCGCACCGACGGACCCGAGGGTGCCTTCGGGGCCAGCGTCGAGGAGTTCAGGCACGACCACTGCCATGCCGTGACGGTGAGCTTCCTCGGGGTCTTCGACACGGTCGGGGCCCTCGGCGTGCCGGGGCTGCAGCGGGCGCCCCGATTCCACGACGTGCAGCTGAGCGGCCAGGTGCTGCGTGCTCGCCACGCTCTGGCGATCGACGAGACGCGCCTGAAGTTCGCCCCCACCTTCTGGGAAGCACCTGCGGACCGCGGCGACGCCGGGACGGAGGACCCGCGGGTCAAGCAGGTGTGGTTCGAGGGGGCGCACTCGGACGTCGGGGGCGGCTACCGCGACACCGGGCTGTCCGACACCTCGCTGCTGTGGATGGTGCGTGAGGCCCACGCCGCTGGTCTCGTCTTCGACGTGCCGCTGCTGGCGCACTACGTCGCCAGCGGCTCCGACCCCATCCGGCACAACCCGCTCAACCTGATGTACAAGGCGGACAACCTCTTCCTCGGGGCGAAGGCGAAGGTGGGCGGCAAGGCCACGTCGAGCGCGTTCTCCGGGGGGCTGCGCCTGATCCGCAACGAGAAGGCGCTGTCGGTGCGGGTCGCCAGCAGCGCGGTCAACCACTTCCAGGAGGGCGGGTACGAGCCGGCGAACCTCAAGACCTGCGCCGAGGGCACCCGGGGGTTCGCCGACATCATCGAGCCGGTCACCGCCCTGCCAGAGAGGGGGGTCGACCTGACCCCGCTGGGCAGCCCGGCGGCCCCCGCGGCCCCGACCGTCAGCGGGTGAAGTGGCCTACTCGCAGACCAGCCGGCACGGGCCAAGCTGCGGTGAGCTCACCTCGACCCGTTGCCCGGGACGCAGGTCGACCGGTGCGGTGATGCCACCGGTGAGCACGATCATCCCGGCCTCGAGCGCTGCCCCGCGCGCAGCCAGCTGCCGCACGAGCCAGGCGACGGCCTCGGCGGGGGAGCCCATGGCCGCGCTGCCGCGACCGGAGCGCTGCTCGCCGTCGACCGCCATCGTCAGCTCCAGGTCCTCCGGCGGGACGTCGACCGACACGAACGGCCCCACGCAGTAGGCGGCCGCCGACGAGCCGTCGGCGGTGTTGTCCAGCCAGGTGAAGTCGTAGGACTCCCAGCGTGGGTCGACGACCTCCAGGGCCACGGCCCACCGCCCCGCCCGCTGGACGTCGGCGGCCTCCACCTCGCCGCCGGACAGGCGCAGGTCGGCGCGGAACGCGAACTCGGGCTCCGCCTTCGGGTGGCGCAGGTTCGACACGGCCAAAGTGCCGACGCTTGCCATGTCGTCCCAGAGGGAGCCGAAGTTCGGCGTGTCGATGCCGAGCGCCTGGCGCATCGCCGCGGAGGTCCAGCCCAGCTTGTAACCGGTGTGGTGCCGGCCGCGCTCGGCCCGTCGCCGGTCGACCTCGGCCGCGACCGCCCAGGCCTCGTCCTCGGTCAGCCCGGTGGCCTCCCGGGAGAAGGGGGCGAGCCCGCTCAGGCTCCGGCGCGCGTGCTCGAGACGGTCCGCTGCCGCACTGACGTCCATGGACACTCCCTTCCGAGGTCCCGGCACCGGGCACCGGGCACCACCGAGTGTCCCGTCCGGAGCGCCCGTTGTCCCGGGTCGGTACCGCTAGAGGAACGACGCGACGACCTTCTCACGGTCGAACGTGACGATGATCCAGCGCATCAGGACCACGTCGACGACGGCCAGCACGACGCCGAGCACCGCGAACAGGGCCGGCCCCAGGAGCATCACTCCGGTCGCCTGGCCGATGACGAGCAGGATCAGTGGCAGCACGGCGAACCCGGCGATCGAGTTGGCCGACTGGTAGGAGCCCACCCGGGCCGAGACCCACACCACGCAGGCGGTGACGAACACCGACACCGCGGGCACCACGAGCAGCATCATCACCCACCAGTTGAAGGTCGGGAAGTACCAGCGCCCGACCAGGGGGTTGCCGAAAACGTTGACGAGGACGGCGTAGACCCCGAAGCAGACCCATGACACGGTCACCGCGGGCAGGACGGCGCCGAGGATCTTGCCCACCACGAGCTCGGTGTCGGTGACCGGGGTGTAGAGGACGCCCTCCAGCGTGTGTCGCTCCTTCTCCCCGGCGAAGCTGTTGGCGGCCAGCACGACGGCCACCAGAGTCGGGATGATGAGGAGAGCACTTAGGGCTGGTCGCGGTGCTCTCGCGCAGGTCCTTGGCGGCGATCGTCCAGACCACTCTGCCTCGTCTCACCGGGCACCTCCGGCGGGCCGGCTCGTCCTGGGCGCGGACGAGCCTCAGGTAGGCCTCCTCTAGCGTGGGCGGCTCCTCGGCGACACCGAGGAGGTCACCCGGCATCCCCGCTATCGCGCGGACGACGCCCGGAACCGCCTGCCGGCTGCCCAGCTCGACCACGGCGCCATCGTCGGCACGGGTGACGGCCCGCACCCCGGGGAGGGCCGCGACCGCCGGCTCGTCGAGAACCGCACCGGGCGCGAGGGTGACTCGCACACGCACCTCGGGCACCAGCATCCGCGCGACGTCTGCGGGCGCGCCCTGCGCCGCGATCCGGCCGCCGGACAGCACCCCCACCCGCGTGCAGACCGACTCCATCTCCTCGAGGCGGTGCGAGGTGATGAAGAACGTGTGTCCCAGCTCGGTGGACAGGTCGCGGATGTAGGCCATCAGCTCGTGCGCGGCCTCCGGGTCCAGGCCCGCCGTCGGCTCGTCGAGGAAGACCAGCTCGGGGTCGGAGACGAGCGCCCGGGCGATGAGCGCCTTCTGCTTCATGCCCTTGGAGTAGGTGCCCACCCGGTCGCCCTGCCGGTCGGCGAGGCCGATCCGGTCCAGCAGCGCGCGTGCCGCGCCCTCGGCAGCCGCGCGCGACATGCCGTGCAGCCGGCCGAAGTAGGTGAGGTTGTCCAGGCCGGTCAGCCGGTCGTAGAGCGCGGTGTCGGTCTGCACCCCGATGTGCGGGCGCACCTGCGCGATGCCGCCCGGAAGGTCGTGACCGAGCACGCGCAGGCGGTCCGCCCGGTCTGCGGTCGTGCAGTGCGGTCATCGGCCGTTCTCGGCGCGTCGCTTGATGCCGAGGAGCATCTGGGCGCTCCATGACGAACCCGACGGGCTCGACCAGGTGCCACAGGACGTGCATCCCCGCCGTGGGCGGATAGGACTGGCGCTGCTGGCTGAGCAGCCGGGTGCCGTGCCCGTCGGATGCCGGGCGCAGCTGCCACTGCCAGGTCGCCCTCCCGCCCGGGGCGTCGGAGGTTGCGGCGGCGTGCGGGGGGCGCGGGTCGGCACCCACCAGCACCAGCGACGCGCCGGGCTCGACCTCGGCGACGCGGAAGCACGGGTAGCCGACCGGACCCAGCCGCACCAGGTCGCCGACGTTCAGCTCCTGGTGCTCGGGCAGCACCCGGTCCGCGCTGTGGATGCCGCAGCCCACGAGGTTCTCCAGGCCGTCGAAGCTGTAGAGGCCGCCGCGGCTCTGGCCCATCTGAACCAACCACGGCCACACCTGCTCTGGCGGTGCGGCGATCTCGATGGCGCGCGTGTAGCCGAGCCGCGGCTGCGGCACCAGCTCGTCGCCCGGCATCGGGTCGCTGACCTCGGCGTCGAGGGCGCCCCACCGGTTGTACCTGCGCCGGCCGACGGGTGCGGTCAGCAGCGACGCCAGCACCTGGCTGCCGCCGACGAGCACGTCGGTGACCCGAGTGCCTTCCATGGTCCGTCCCGCTGTCGTGTCGTCACACGCCGACCGCGGGCCGCGGCGGGCGCCTGCTCCCAGTCTGGAGCGGGGGACCCGGCTCGGGCCGGGTGTGTGGCTCGCTTCACGTCACCCGGGCGGGCGGGCGCCGCTGCGCGCGATGGGTCACCGCGGTGTCGCGCTCGCGCCCGGCCCGACCCCTGTCGTCCGGCGGGTGGGCGGCTGATGCCTGGCGATGGCGACCGCCAGCAGCACCATGGTCGCGGCGACCACCGCGGTCCAGCCGTAGAGCGTCGACACGTCGGTGCCGGCATCGACGAGCGGCCCGACACCGAAGGCCGCGATGCCGTAGCCGACCTGGTAGCAGGCGATCACCGCGCCCGGGACGGCCGACGCCATTCCCGCGAGGGCGCCCTGGCCGAGACTGATGGTCAGGGGCAGCAGGGCCGAGCAGCCCAGGCCTGCGAGGCCGAAGACCGCGATGCCGAGCCACGGCGAGTCGTCGGGCAGGGCCGCGGTCGCGACGAAGGTTCCCACGAGCAGGACCGGAAGAAGCTGGAACACCCTCTGGGACGGCATCCATCGCCCGGTGGCGGCGAACAGGAGGCGGCCCACCGTGACCATGCCCCAGAACGCGGTGAGGGCGAACGCGGCCTGCGACGTTGTCGCTCCGAGGGACTCGGTCATGTCGGACTGGGCCCAGTTCCCGTTCATCGTCTCGCAGACGCCGTACAGCAGCGCGAACGCCGCGAACAGCCAGAACTGCGCCGGGATGCCGCCCGAGCCCGTGCGAGCGGCCGCAGCGCCGTCCGGCTCGATGCGCAACGGCAGGCGGGCACAGGTCAGCAGCAGCGCGCCCAGCAGGGCCGTGGACAACACCGGCAACCCCCACCAGAAGCCCAGGCCCACGAAGACGGCGACGAACACCGGGGCCAAGGCGGTGCCGGCACCCAGCAGGGCGTTGAGGGTGAGGACCGCGTGGTCGGCCTGCTCCGGTCGGAAGGCGGCGACATAGGTGTTCAGGACCGGCACCGTGAGCCCGAACCCGGCTCCCAGGAAGGCGGTCGCTAGGAGCAGCAGCGGGTAGGCGACGGGGTCGCTCTTCACCAGGGAAGAGACCACCAGGACGACCATGGCGCTGACGTTCGCGGCGAGCCCGAGGAGCAGGACCTTCTTGGTGCTGAGCCGACGAGCCACGCGCGACCCGAGCAGCGAGGTCGCGATCGCCGTGACCACCTGGGGCAGGAACATCGCGCCGTACTGCGTTCCGCTGAGGTCGTACTCGGAAGGGTCGGTGAAGATGGTGCTGGCGGCCGGGAAGGTCACGAGCGTGATCCCCTGGACCAGCCCCGCGAGGTTGACCGCGCGGATCTCCACCGTCGAGGCCATGGGCGGGCTCCGCAGTGCGCCCGGTCAGCCGAGCCGGGAGAGGATGTGGTCGCCGACCCGCAGGGCGTTCGCGATGGCGGTGAGAGCGGGGTTCACCGCTCCGATGCTGGGGAAGAAGCTGGTGTCCACGACGTACAGGTTGTCGAGCTCGTGCGCCTTGCAGTCGGAGTCCAGCACGGACGTCGCGGGGTCGTTGCCGAACCGGACGGTCCCGGACTGGTGGGCGCAGCCCGCCACGGGGATGTCGTTCTTCATGTAGACGTCGCGCGGCACCAGGTGGTGCGGGTGCATGCCGAGGTGGTCGAGGTGGTGCTTCACGCGCCGGTAGAGCTGCTCGAGGGCCTCGCGGTTGTTGGGCGTGTAGCTCAGCGCGACGTCGCCGTCCTTGGTCAGGGTCACCCGGTTGTCGGCGTCGGGCAGGTCCTCGGTGGACAGCCAGAAGTCGACAGCGTGCTCGGCCACCTCGCCGAGCGCGAACAGCGGTGCCAGCTCGGCGATCTTCTTCTCTCCGCGGTACATCGGTGCGGAGGACTTGCCGACCATCTGCACGTTCCCCATGGGGTACTCGAAGTCGTCGTCGCCCAGGTACCAGTCGTTCAGCCCCAGCGTCTTCTGGAACCGGGTGTCGTTCTTCTCCTTCGACACGGCGAGGAAGGCGCGGCTGTTGTGGAACATGTAGTTCCGGCCCACCTGGTCGGAGCCGTTGGCCAGACCGTTGGGGTGCTTGTCGTCGGCGCTGGCCAGCAGCAGCTTGGCCGAGTTCGCGGCACCGGCGGAGACCACGACCATCGCAGCCGAGAACCGTTCCTCGACCCCGTTGACCTCCGCCACCACCGTGGTGACGGTGCGGCCGGTCGGGTCGGTCTCGAGGCGGCGCACGTGCGCGTTGCGCAGGAGGGTCAGGTTGTCGTACCGCAGCGAGGGGCGTACCGCGATGACGTCAGCGTCGGACTTGGCGTGCACGAGACAGGCGAAGCCGTCGCACGTGCTGCAGCGGATGCACTGGCTGAAGGCCGGGTTCTCCTCGTCGAGCATGATGCCGTTGGGGCTGTGGAAGGGGTGCAGCCCGACCCGGGAGAGGTCGTCGAACAGCTCCTGGATGCGCGGCTCGTGGGAGACCGGCGGGAAGGGGTACGGCGCGCCGGGAGGGTCCGTCGGGTCCTCGCCGCGGATGCCGTGCACCTGGTAGAGGTTCTCAGCCTGGGTGTAGTAGGGCTCGAACACGTCGTACCCGACCGGCCACGCGGGTGAGACGCCACCGTGGTGCCTCAGCTCGCCGAAGTCCTGCTCTCGCAGGCGGTACAGGGCGGCACCGTAGAACTTGGTGGCACCCCCCACGAAGTAGTGGACCTGCGGCTGGAAGGCTTTGCCGTGCTTGTCGTACCAGGTGTCGGCGGAGATGTACCGGTTCTCGACGAAGACCGCGGCGGCATCCCAGTTCTGCACCTCGCGCGGCAGCCAGTCGCCGCGCTCCAGGAGCAGCACTCGCTTGCCCGACGGGGCCAGGCGGTGCGCCAACGTACCTCCTCCGGCGCCCGATCCCACGATGATGACGTCGTAATCCTGCGCCATGACGATCTCCCTCACACGCTGTCGGTGCTGCTGGTGGTCTCGGTGCCCCGGACGGTGTCCAGGACGATGTGCGGCTGGTCTTCCCCGTGGTCGGCCCAGGCGTACCGTCGCGGCGTCGTCGTCGCCTCCACGGTCGCGGCGTGGTCGCGGTCGAAGTAGTCCCAGGCCCATTCGACGAAGGCGTCGGTCGTGCTGTGCACGCCGCTGAGGAGACTCGCGTGGACGCCGAGCCAGGCCGCGAACGCGATCGGCCCCTCCACCTGGTGGCGGTGCCGACCGACCTCGGCCACAGCGGCGTTGCGCCCGATCATCGCCATGATGCCCTTGTCCTTGTACACGAACGGCTCCGCCGGCTCGCCGCTCAGGTCGCGGACGATGTTGGTCGCGGCTCACCGTCCGGACTGCTGGGCGACCGACCCGAGCTGCGGCAGGGCGTGGTCCTTCGTCCGTCGCCGGAGGGGATGTTGGCGACGTCACCGACCGCGTAGGTGCCCGGGAAGCCAGGCACCGAGAGGTCGCGCTCCACGTCGATGCGGCCGCCGCGGCCCGTGGCCGTGACGCTGTCGGCCGCGATCGCCGCGCCGGACTCGCCACCACCCCAGACGACGGTCCGCGTCGCGATGGTGGTTCCGTCGTCGAGCGTGACCCGGTCCGCGTGCACGGCGGTGACACCCACGCCGAGGCGGACCTGCGCGCCGGCCTCGGTCAGCTTCTCCAAGGCGTAGTGGTGGGCCTTGTCCGAGAACTGCCCGAGGAGGGTGGGACCCAGCTCCACCAGGGTGACGACGCCCGGCGTGGGCAGCCGGCCCGTCTCGGACAGCGCGCGCAACACCTCGGACAGGGCGCCGGTCGTCTCCACGCCGGTGGGGCCGCCCCCGACGACGACGACATCGATCAGTCCTGCGGCGGACGACGCGGGTTCGGCCATGGCCTCCTGGAGCAGACCCTGCAGGTGCAGGCGCAGCCGTTCCGCGTCCGCCACCGAGTACAGCGGGAAGGCGTTCTCGGCAGCGCCGGGGATGCCGAAGAAGTTCGGTCGCGCGCCCGCGGCGAGGACCACGTGCGACCCGCGCAGGATGCTGCCGTCGGCGAGCGTCAAGGTGCGTGCCGAGAGGTCGACACCGCTCACGGCTTGCGTGACGACCTGCACGGTGGGCTGGTCCTTGAAGATCGTGCGGTGCGGCCGGGCGATGTCCTCGGCCGGCAGCTGTGAGCTGGCCACCTGATAGAGCAGCGGCTGGAACTGGTGGTAGTCGTTGCGGTCCACCAGCGTCACCTCGACGCCTTCGGCACCCAGCTGACGCGCGCAGGCGACGCCGGCGAGGCCGCCGCCGAGCATGAGAACAGGGTCACCCATGGCTGCCGCCGCGCAACGGAGCCGTGCTGTTCGCGGTCATGGTCGTTCCCTTCGGGTCAGGCGTACGGGCGGCCGCTAGACCGACATCTCATCGCGGCGGTCGGCCAGGACGATCCGGCCGGCTGCCTCGATCAGGGCCAGGTGCGAAAAGGCCTGGGGGAAGTTGCCCAGGTGCCGGGCGCGCTCGACCTCGAACTCCTCCGCGTAGAGGCCGAGCGGTGAGGCGATGCGCAGCAGGCGTTCCATGAGGTCGGTGGCCCGGCGCATCTCGCCCACGATGGTCAACGCGGAGACCAGCCAGTACGAGCAGATGAGGAAGGTGCCCTCCTTGCCGGACAGCCCGTCGTCGGTCTCGTCGGTGACGTAGCGCAGCACGAAGCCGTTCTCGGTGAGCTCGGTCGAGATGGCCTCGACGGTGCCGCGCAGCCGCTCGTCCGTTCCGGGGAGGAAGCCGAACAGGGCTGCGAGCAGCGTCGAGGCGTCCAAGGCATCGGTGTCGTAGTGCTGCCGCAGCACGCCCCGGTCGCTGACGCCGTGCTCCAGGATGTCGGCACGGACCTCCTCGGCGGCGGCGGCCCAGGTCTGCTCGAGCGCGAGGTCCTCGCGGATGCCGGCCAGCTTGGCCGCGCGGTCCAGCGCCACCCAGCTCATCAGCTTCGAGGACACGTAGTGCTGCGGCGCCCCGCGGGCCTCCCAGATGCCCTGGTCGGGCTCACGCCACGACGCCAGGGCGCCCTCGGCCTGCGACTTCACCAGGGGCCACAGCCGACGTGGCAGGCGCTTGCTGCGGCGCGTGTGCAGCAGGATGGAGTCGAGAACCGCCCCGTAGACGTCGTTCTGGCGCTGATCGAAGGCACCGTTTCCGATGCGCACCGGTCGGGCGCCCTCGTAGCCGGACAGCTCGTCACGGGTCGACTCGGTCAGGTCGCGGCGGCCGTCGATGCCGTACATGATCTGCAGCCCGCCGTCCGGGTTCGGCTCGAGGTCGGCGACGAACTGCATGAACTCGTCGGCCTCCCAGTCGAGGTTGAGCAGGTGCATCGCCCGGAGGGTGAAGGTGGTGTCCCGCATCCACGAGTACCGGTAGTCCCAGTTGCGTTCCCCCTGAGGGGTTTCCGGCAATGACGTGGTGAGCGCGGCGACCGTCGCACCGGTCGGCATGTACGTCAGTCCCTTGATCGTGAGCGCCGAGCGCTCGATCGGGTGACGCAGTGGGTGGTCGGGGATGCGCGCGCGGGCCAGCCACCCGCGCCAGAACGCGATGGTGTCCTCGACCCGGGACGCCGCGTCGTCGACGTCGGCCGGTATGGCCAGGCCGTCGGCCCACGACAACGCGGCATACACTCGCTCCCCCTTGGCCAGCCGATGCCTTCCGCGCACTGCGCTGCCCTCGATGCCCAGGGCAAGGTCGGTGCCGAGCCGCAGCACCTGACCGGCGCCCGACGCGTCCGCGACATGTCCGTCGTCGTCTCCGAGCGTCCAGCTCGCGGGAGCGCGGCCGTAGTCGAACGCCGGCTCGCAGACCAGCTCGACCTCGGCCCAGCCCTCCACGCACTCCGCGACCCGCACGAGCACGTGGTCGGCATCGGCATCGGCAGGGGGCCTCGTGTGCGGTGTCACGAGGTCGGGACCGGTACGCCGGACCATGGTCAGGGCGTCGTGAACCACCAGCCAGCCGCCCGGGGTGTGCCACGTCGTGGTCATCACGTTGGTGCCGGGCACGTAGGACCGCTGGGTCGGCACGTTGATGCCGTAGGGGCCCAGCCGGAACGAGCCGGCACCTCGGTCCAGCAGGTTTCCGAAGGCGCTGGGGGAGTCGAAGGCGGGCACGCACAGCCAGTCGACCGACCCGTCCGGGGCCACCAGGGCGCCGGTGTGGCAGTTCGAGAGGAACGCGTAGTCGGCGATCGGTGGAAAGGGCGACGTCGAGAGACTCATGTTCCAACCTCCTTCGCTGGTGGCTTGCTCGACGATGGACCCACAGCCCCACCGATGGCAACCCTCGGCGTCGCGAAAGAGCCGGGGTCATCCCAATCGGGCGATGTCGCAGCATCCGACCCCGGCTGACGCGCTGAGCCCTCGGCCCGGTCTCGGCTGGGTGCAGTGGCCGACGAGTGCACCTGCAGACATGCAGTCGGCTCGAACCCGCGTGGTCGTCACGCTTGTGAGGTGGCGGCCGGCCGTCGACTGCATGTCTGTGGGAGCACCCCGAGCACCTGCCAGCGGTGCTCCGCGAGGGGCCGAGGGGCCAGTTCCGGCAGGCTGGATGGCGGGAGATCTCGAGGTCCAGCACCCGCCGCAGTTCCAGGTGGTCGCCCGCCTCAACCGTCATTCTCGGAGGCGGGGTCATCCCGTTCGGGCGATGCCGGCCGTCCGTGTCGGCGTCAGGGTGATCCTCAGTTGGGTGCATCCGGTGGGACGCCCGGGAGGAGACGAGCGCGATGAGCCACGACACAAGCAGTGGTGCGCGGCCGTGACGGCCCTCGACCTCCTCACGACGGCCACGGTGCCGCTCGCGGTCGACCCGGTGCCGTGGGCCAGGTCGCAGATGGCGTTCACGCTCGCCTTCCACATCGTCCTGGTCCCGTTGGGGGTCTCTTGGGCGGTGATGGCCCTGATCGCGAACTACCGGGGGATCCGGCACGGCGACCGCGACGCCATGCGGCTGGCCCAACGCTGGTCGACCTACATGGCAGTGACCTTCGCGGTCGGTGCCGTGACCGGAACGGTGCTGTCCTTCGAGTTCGGGCTGCTCTGGCCGAGGTTCATGGGCCAGTGGGGCGCGGCGTTCGGGGTCCCCTTCGCCTTCGAGGGGATCTTCTTCTTCCTCGAGGCCATCTTCATCTCGATCTACATCTTCGGCTGGCGGCGGCTGAGCCCTTGGGCGCACTTCTGGACCGGCGTACCCATCGCCGTCACCGGCATCCTCGGCAGTGTCTCGGTCGTGGCGGCGAACGCGTGGATGAACGCGCCCGAGGGGGTCACCCTCGACTCCACCGGAGCGATCGTCGCCGTCGACCCGGTCGGCGTGATCTTCAACAGCGCGATGCCGCTGATGGCCGCCCACATGGTGGTGGCCGCGTACATGGTCGGTGGCTTCCTGATCGCGTCGGTCTACGCGGTCGGGATGCTGCGTGGCCGCCGCGACCGCTACCACCGGCTCGGGTTCATCATCGGGTTCAGCGTGGCCGCCATCGCGACCCCGATCCAGATGGGGGTCGGCGACGGGTTGGCGCGCTGGGTCTACAACGAGCAGCCGGCGAAGTTCGCCGCCATCGAGATGGTCACCGAGACGAGCAGCGACGTCCCGGAGATCCTCTTCGGCCACCTCAACGCACAGGGGCGGGTCACCGGCGGCATCCCCATCCCGGGGCTCGCGTCGGTGCTGTCCGACCCCGCCACCGGGACCTCGACGGTGGTGATGGGCCTGAACGAGATCCCCGCACAGAACCGCCCGCCCAACGCGATGGTCAACGTCACCCACCTGGCCTGGGACGTCATGGTGGGGGTGGGCACGCTGCTGTTCCTGCTGACGCTGTGGTGGTGGGCGAGCTGGGTCTTCCGGCGACGAATGCCGGGCAGCGTGTGGTTCCTCCGCCTCGCCGCGATCTCGGGGGTCCTTTCCGTGGTCGCGCTCGAGGCCGGCTGGACCGTCAGCGAGGTGGGCCGCCAGCCGTGGATCGTCTGGGAGCTGATGAAGGTCGACGATGCTGCCACGGCGAACACCGGCATCTGGCTCACGTTCGTCGGCGTGGTGATCCTCTACGCGGGGCTCGGGGTCACCACGGTCCTCGTGCTGCGGATGATGAGCAGGCGGTTCCGCCGCGAGGACGAGGAGGGCGGGACCTTCGACGAGGCGGACGTGCCCTACGGCCCGAGCCAGGCGGTCGACGCGGTCGAGGCAAAAGGCCGATGAGCACCGCTGCCGCCGTCGTGCTCGTCGTCGCGATCACCTTGTACGCCGTCTTCGGGGGGGCCGACTTCGGGGCCGGCTTCTGGGACCTCGTGGCGGGCGGCACCCGCCGGGGAGAGCGGCCTCGGGCCCTCATCGACCACTCGATCGCCCCGGTGTGGGAGGCGAACCACGTCTGGCTGATCTTCGTGTTCGTCGTGCTGTGGACCTGCTTCCCGCAGGCCTACGCCTCGATCGGCCTCACGCTGTTCGTCCCGCTCACCCTCGCGGCCCTGGGGGTGGTGCTGCGGGGCGCGGGGTTCGCCTTCCGCAAGGTGGTCCTGCGCACCAGCGACCGCCGCGAATTCGGCGCCGCCTTCGCCATCGCCTCGGTGCTGGTGCCGTACTGCCTCGGCGCGGTCATCGGGGGCGTCGCGTCCGGGCGGGTGCCGGCGGGAGGGGTAGCGGGCGACCCGTGGAGCAGCTGGGTCAACCCGACCTCGGTCGTCGCCGGCCTGCTCGCCGTGAGCCTGTGCGCCTACCTCGCCGCGTTCTTCCTCGTGGCCGATGCGCACCGGCTCTCCGACGACGCCATGGTGGAGTACTTCCGCCGTCGAGCCACCGCCGCCGCGGTGGCGGCCGGCCTCGTGGGGGTCGTGGGGATCGTCGTGGTCTCCAACGACGCCCCCTACGTCTACGGCGGGCTCACCTCCCGCGCCCTGCCGGTCGTCGTCGTGTCGGTGCTGTGCGGCGTCGGGGCGCTGGTGCTGCTGCTGCGCCACGCACGCCGGGGCGCCCGCCTGGCCGCGGTCGTGGCCGTCGGATCGGTCATCGTCGCGTGGGCTGTCGCCCAGTGGGACTACCTGTTGCCCGAGACGCTCACCGTCTCGGCAGGGGCGGCGCCGACCGGAACGATCACCGCGGTGCTCGTGGCGACGGCGCTCGCGGCCGTCGTGCTCATGCCGGCGTTCGGGCTGCTCTACGTGCTCGACCAGAGGTCGCTGCTGCCGGAGGAGGGCGCGCCGGCGGTGCCGTCGGACGGGTGACTCGACCCGGATCTCGGTCGTGGTGACCACCCCGCGCGCCTCCCGATCACATTGGGGCTGTTCACGGCCGGCGCGACCGGCGGCCTCGGGTGCGCCGGGTTGTCCGTCCGTTGACGACCCACGCGAGGTTGACAGCGGCCACCCACGCGACCACCTTGGGGACACAGCCGGCCCGAGCCGGTCGAGCACCAGGAGGGCGTCATGGCCATGTCGATCTTCGCCCGTATCGGGGCGATCAAGGGCGAGTCGCGCGATGCCAGGCACAAGGACCAGGTCGATGTGCTGGCGTGGTCATGGGGGGTGACCCACTCCAGCGCCACGGGCCCGGGGGCCGGTGCCGGTGCAGGCAAGGCGAGCTTTCGCGACCTGACCTTCACCCACCACGTCGACCGGGCGACACCGCTGCTGATGAAGGCGTGCGCCACGGGTGAGCGGCTCACCGACGCGACGATCACGGTGCGCCGACTGGGCGACCAGCAGCAGGACCACCTGGTCGTGACGATGACCGACGTCCTCGTCACCGGCGTCGCCACGAGCGTCGGTGTCGACGGGGACGCCGGCGTCGAGGAGGTCGCACTGTCGTTCGCGAAGGTCGACCTGGAGTACAAGCCGCAGCGACCCGACGGCGCACTGGATGCCGGCGTCCACTTCGCCTACGACGTCCGGACCCAGCACGCGGGCTGAGCGGTTTCCGCCCCGCCGGGTCAGGTCTCGTCGACGGGCCGGATCTCGACCACGGGATGAGCGCGCAGGAGCACCTGTGCCACGTCGACCAGCGCGTCGTGTGCGTCGCAGGTGACGAGGTAGAAGCCGGAGAGCTGCTCGGCCGTCTCTGCGAAGGGGCCGTCGGTGACCAGGGGCCGGGACTCGGGTCCGCGCCGGAGGGTCGTCGCCGCCCGGCTGTGGGCGAGCGCGGCACCCCCGGTGATGGCACCGCCGCGTGCCCTGAGCCGTTCGGCGAACTCGGCGTCGGTGTCGAAGGTGGCCTGCTGGTCGGCCGGGGTGCCGGCCTCCCATTCGGCCTCGTTGTCGGCGGGGAACATGATGACGTACTGGGGCACGGGACATCCTCTCGGTGACGGTTCGGACACCACCATGACGACTGGGCCACCGACTTTTCGACCGCCCGTTCACCGGACTTCGGTCCGCGCCCGACCGCCGCTCCTGATGGCGGCCCGGTCGGCCCGGGGTGGCGACCCGTGGACCGGCCATGGCGTGGGGGCTAGCGTGGCCGGATGGAGCTCCCTGAGCCGGTACGCGTCATCCGCGACGAGGAGCTGCTCGAGGCCGACCCGACGTCAGGGATGCTGCGTCGGCGCGCCTTCGAGGTCCCCGGGCTGTGGGCGGGCCAGGTGGTGACCGAGCCGGGTGCCTTCTCGGGGTGGCACCACCACGACTCCAACTCTTCCATGCTCTACGTGGTGCGCGGCGTGCTCCGCCTGGAGTGCGAGGGCGTCGAGGGCTGGGTCGACGCCGTCGCGGGCGACTTCGTGCGGGTGCCGGCCTTCACGGTGCACCGGGAGTCGAACCCGGGCCGGGAAGCGTCGCTGGCCGTCATCGCCCGCTCCGGGTCCGGCATCCCGACCGTGAACGTGCCGCGCGCCCCACGGCCGCACCGCTGAGGAGTCCGGGCCGGATGCCGTGACGGGGTCCGGGGGACCGCCAGCCACTCCGGTCGCCGGCCCGTCACCATACGTTCGCTGCCCTGGCCGCCGGCCCCGACCTGCCGTTGCGCCTTCGCCATCGGGCCTGATGGGGCGCATACTCGCAAGTGGGCCGCCCTTCCAGCCTTGAGTGCTTGGTCAAGGAGCGAACCCATGCGGCACCCTTCTGACGCGATACCCACAGCCGCCCGCCCGCCGTGGGGTGAGCTGCTCGACCTCGCCGAGGCGATGCACGACCTGGCGGAACGGGCCACCACGGCCGAGGGTGGCCCTGCCCTGGACGACCTGGTGCGGCTCACCGTCGAGCGCATCCCGCAGGCCCGATGGGCGAGCCTGACGGCGTTGCGCAAGCACGGGTTCGGCACCGAGGCCGCTACCGATGAGCGCGCGACACTGGCCGACCTCCTCCAGTACGAGATGGGTTTCGGTCCCTGCGTCGAGGCCGTGCGCGACGACTCCGTCTACGTCAGCGGCGACGTCACGCGTGACGAGCGGTGGCTCGAGTGGGGGGTGCGGGTCCATGGTGACCTAGGGGTGCGCAGCGTCCTGTCGCAGCGGCTGCGCCTCCGCGGTGACGTAGGTGTCATCGCCGGGCTGAACATCTACTCCGACGCCGCCGACGCCTTCGACGAGCACGCCCGGGCCATCGGCCTGGTCCTGGCCACGCACGGCGGACTGCTGCTGAACACCATGCTCGCCAACGACCGGGTGCGGAACCTGCAGCGTGCCCTCGAGAGCAACCGCGAGATCGGGGTCGCCATCGGGGTGCTCATGCACGGACACCGGCTCAGCCAGACCCAGGCGCTCGACGTCCTGCGGGCGGCGAGCCAGGACTCCAACCGCAAGCTTGCCGACCTCGCGGTCGAGGTGGTCGACACCGGCGCGCTGAGCATCCGCGGCTGGACCGCGACACCGGGGACGCGGCTCACGCAGGACCGGGCGGGCTGAGCCGACCCCGACCCCGACCGTGACTCCGACCGTGGCCCGGGGTCTTGCCGTGCGGCTCAGGTGTCGGAAAACTGGGTCGGACCGCCCTGCGCCAGGGAGGGCGGACAAGTCTCGGGGAGGGGACCCGATGTCCGACGGAGCCATCCACCTGCTGGTGGGCACGACCAAGGGGGCCTTCGTGCTCGACGGCGATGCCGGTCGCAGCCGCTGGACGGTCCGCGGGCCGTACTGCGACGGGTGGCCGATCAACCACGTCATCGGTGACCCGTCCAGCGGCACGATCTGGGCCGGGGGCGGCGGTGACTGGTTCGGGGCCGGTGTCTGGCGCTCGGACGACGGCGGCCGCACCTGGCAGCTCAGCAGGCTGACGTCGGGCCAGATGGACGCCTGGGCCGCGGACGACCCGGCCTTCGCGGCGTCGATCGGCTGGACCGAGTCGCCGGCCCCGTTCGGCGATCGCTTCTCCCAGGTGTGGTCCCTGGCGCGGGTCGGCACCCGGCTCTACGCCGGTACCAAGCCGGCGACCCTGCTCGTCAGCGACGACAACGGCGCCACCTGGGAGACCGTCAAGGGGCTGACCGACCACCCGTCGGCCGTCGAGTGGGGTCCCGGCGCCGCCGGGCTCGTGCTGCACACGATCGTCGCCGACCCCGCCGACCCGGAGAAGCTGTGGGTGGGCATCTCCGCCGCGGGCGTCTTCGCCTCGCCGGACGGTGGCGTGACCTGGGAGCGGCGCAACGACCTCGCCGACCCCCGCGACGGCGAGGGTCACGCGCACCCCGCAGCGGCATCCGACGGACACACCGGGTTCTGCGTGCACCACATCGAACGGGCTGCCGGCGACGGCGACACGCTCTACCAGCAGAACCACCACGGGGTCTGGCGCTCCCCCGACGGAGGGCTCAGCTGGCACGCCATCACCGCGGGCCTGCCGTCGACCTGGCGCTCACGCGACGCCGGCGCGTCCTGGGAGGCCCAGCGGGCCGGCCTGCCGCAGGAGGCGTGCTTCTTCACGGTGCTCCGCCAAGGCATGAGCGGCGACCGGCGCGAGCCCGCCGGGGTCTACTTCGGCACGAACACCGGCTCGGTGTGCGCCAGCCCCGACGAGGGCGAGACCTGGGCCGAGGTCGCCCGGCACCTGCCCACCGTGCTGGCCGTCGAAGCCTTCGAGCCGGCCGGCGACGGGGGTGCCACCGCAGCGGTGGAAAGCGCGGGGGCGCAGCCTTCACGGCGGGAGCCCCGGGCGTCGGGGACCGCTCCTACCCCCTCGCCGGCAACGGGGGCTACGACGTCCGGCACTACGACATCACCGGCACCTACGACCCGGCATCCAACGTCTGGTCGGCGACCACGGTCATCTCGGCGAAGGCGACCCAGAACCTCGATCGGTTCAACCTCGACTTCGACGGGATGACGATCCGCAGCCTCGAGGTCAACGGCTCCCGTGCCACCTGGGTCCGCGACGGCGCCGAGCTCGTGGTCACGCCGAAGCACAAGATCCGGGCGGGCAGCCAGATCCGGGTGCGGGCCGTCTACTCCGGGGTGCCCAAGGAGTTCATCCTGCCGCTCGACGGTTTCGTTCTGCGCACCGGCTTCATGGCCACCGACGACGGCGCGACCGTGGCGGGGCAGCCCGACGTCGCCGCCGGGTGGTTCCCGGTCAACGACCACCCGCGGGACAAGGCGGCGTACGACTTCCACGTGACGGTTCCGCGCGGGGTCGGCGTCGTGGCGAACGGCTTCCTCGCCGGCCAGCGCACCCGTGGCAACACCACCCGCTTCGACTGGCACGCCCCCGAGCCGATGTCGAGCTACCTGGCCACGATCGACATCGGGCAGTGGGACGTGCGCCAGAGTCGCACGGCGTCCGGCATCCCGGTCTACGACGCGGTCGACCCCGACCTTCTCGCCGACCCGGTCTACGGTCCGTCGATCAACGCCTCGCTGGCGCGGCAGGGCGAGATCCTCGGCGTGCTGGCGTCGGCCTTCGGGAAGTACCCGTTCCGCACGGTCGGCGCCATCATCGACGACCAGGACGACCTCTTCTTCGCCCTCGAGACGCAGACCCGACCGGTGTACTCGAAGTACTTCTGGCCCGACGGCGGTGACAGCGTCATCGCGCACGAGCTCGCCCACCAGTGGTACGGCGACGACGTCGCCCTCAAGCAGTGGCAGGACATCTGGCTCAACGAGGGCTGGGCGACCTACGCCGAGTGGGTCTGGGCCGAGCACGAGGGCTTCTTCACCCCCCAGGACGCGTTCGACTCCTTGTACAACGACATCCCGGCCGACGACCCCTTCTGGCAGTTCGTCGTCGGCCAGCCGCCGCAGGACGACCTGTTCGGCGACCCGGTCTACATCCGGGGCGGGATGACGCTGCAGGTGCTGCGCAACCGGGTGGGCGACGACGCCTTCTTCCAGATCGCCCGGCAGTGGGTGCAGGAGCGCGGGGGCGGCACCGGCACGACGGCCCAGTTCATCGCGCTGGCCGAGCGGGTGTCCGGGCAGCAGCTCGACGACCTGTTCGACACCTGGCTCTTCACCGGGTCCAAGCCCACGCTCACGACGCTCGGGGCCCGTTCCGCGGCACCATCGCCGGGTGCGGCCGCGGTGCGCACCTGGGAGACCCAGTTCAGCAAGCGCACCGCCGCCGGTCGCTACTGAGCCGGTGCGCCTGGTGACCGCTGATGCGCCGGACGGTCGCGCGTCGGTGCTGGAACAATCAGCCCATGCCCGACGCCCCGCTCGCACTGCCCGGCTACGCCCACGTCTACTCGGGCAAGGTCCGCGACCTCTACGCCCCGGTCGACCCCGAGAGCGGCGAGCCGCGCCCCGACCGGCTGCTGCTCGTCGCCTCCGACCGCATCTCGGCCTACGACTTCGTGCTCGACACCCCCATCCCCGACAAGGGCGAGGTGCTCACCCGCCTGTCGCTGTGGTGGTTCGCACAGCTCGATGACCTCGTGCCCAACCACGTGGTCACAGCCGAGGTGCCGGATGCCGTGCGCGGCCGTGCCGTGCTCGTCGAGCGTCTCGAGATGCTTCCCGTCGAGTGCGTCGCCCGTGCGTACCTCACGGGCGGCGGCCTGGGCGAGTACACGGCGACCGGCGCCGTGAGCGGCATCCGGCTGCCCGCCGGGCTGGTCGACGGTGACCGGCTGCCCGAGCCGATCTTCACCCCGTCGACCAAGGCGCCGATGGGCGAGCACGACGAGCCGATCCCCTACTCGGTCGTCGAGGCTCAGCTGGGGGCGGCGCTCGCGGCGCGGGTGCGTGACCTCACCGTGTCGATCCTGCAGCGGGGCAACGAGATCGCAGCCGAGCGCGGCATCCTGTTGGCCGATACCAAGGTCGAGTTCGGGCTGCGCGGTGACGAGGTGGTGCTCGCCGACGAGGTGCTCACCCCCGACTCCTCGCGGTTCTGGCCGGCCGACCAGTGGGAGCCCGGGCACGCCCAGCCGAGCTTCGACAAGCAGTACGTGCGCGACTGGCTCACCTCGCCGGCATCCGGCTGGTCGAAGTCGTCGGGGGAGGCGCCGCCGCCGTTGCCCGACGACGTGGTGGTGCAGACCCGGGCGAAGTATGTCGAGGCCTACGAGCGGCTCACCGGCGAGGCCTTCTGAGCCTCGACCTCGGTGCGCACCATGTCGGTCCAGCGGGCCATGGCGAGGTCGGCGGCGGCCCGGTCGCCCGTGACGGCCACCTCGAAGAGCAGGCCGCGGGCCATCGCGAGTGACTGCAGTGCCAGGGTGCCGGCTCGCTCGGCCGGCACCTCGAGCGCGAGGTAGCCGTCGCGGACCGCCTCGGTCCAGCCGGTGCGCAGCCACGTACGCAGCCCCTCGGCGTGCGGCTGCCCGCGCATCGCGTGGGTGGAGAGCTCGAAGAACAGTGGTGCGAAGACCTCCGCCCGGTCGGCGACGCGGGTCCAGAACGCGGCGCCGGCCTCGAACGGGTCGTCGTAGGTGGCGGCCAGCTCGAGCAGCGCTGCGTGCTCGGCCTGCTCGACCGCCTCGACGACAGCGCCGAGCAGCCCTTCGCGAGAACCGAAGTGGTAGTTGAGCATCCGGTGGCTCGTGCCGATGCCGGCCGCGAGGGTGCGCAGGCTGGTGTCACCGACGCCGTGCTCGGCGAACCAGGCCACCACTCGGCTGAGCAGCTCGTTGCGGGCCGTCGACGCCCTGGGTGCGCTGCCGGAGGGGGTGGCGGGGGCGGTGGCGGTGGCGGGGGCGGTGGCCGGCGCGGCGGGCGCCTCAGGCACCGGTCGCCGGCTCAGCGGCCTTCGCGGTGCTGTCGAGGGCCGCGGCCTCGCGGGTGACGTAGCCCAGGCTCCTGCGCCCCAGGGTGAGGCGGACCAGCGGTGCCAGGAGCCCGGACCACTGGATGCCGAGCGCGATGGTGGTGCTGCCGTCCGGCCCGGGCGTGAGGGTGTGGGTGCCTACGGAACGGATGCCGGGTCGCACCGACTCCCAGGTGAACGAGCGGCCGGGGTCGATGTCGGTCATCGTCCAGACGGCGCGGGGCGTCCCCGGCTGCTCGACGGTGTAGGACGCGCCGACCTCGTCGGGACGGTCGGGCTCGTGGGGCGTCACGGCATCCACCGTCGGCAGCCACTGCGGCCAGCGGCGCACGTCGGACAGGAGCGCCCACAGGCGGTCGGGGGGTGCGGTGCTCTGCAGGGTCACGTCGATCATGTTCCAAACGGTACATTCGAGTGCGGTGGGCTGGCAAGGCCCGCCCCCAACCCCCCGACCTTGTAGGCGAGAAGCCGCGTCCGCCGGGGCCGGCGCCGCGTGTTGCCCGGCCGCTCCCCTACGACGTCGGGGGCGTGCCGGGGCCCCCGGTAGCCTTGGGCACGGCATCCGCCCCGCTCCACCGACCGGGAGACCGCACCCATGGCCTCGTCGCACGACCTCGTGCTGACCACCGTCCCGGGCGGAAACGCCCTCTCACCGTTCCGCGCCGCCGCGCTGGTGGCCCGGCTGCAGCGGGTCGTGCCCGGCCTCACCGCCGTCTCGGCCCGGCACGTGCACTGGGTGGCGAGCGAGGAGTCGCTCGACGAGGCCACCACTGCGACGGTCGAGCGGCTGCTCACCTACGGCCCGCCGGATGCCGGTGACGCCGCGGGTGCGCACGTCGCCGTGGTCGTCGTGGCCCCACGCCTGGGCACGCTGTCGCCGTGGGCCAGCAAGGCCACCGACATCGCGCACAACTGCGGGGTCGACGTGCGTCGGGTCGAGCGGGTCACGGAGTACCACCTGGCCACTGACGAGCCACTCACCGAGGCCCGGTGGGCTGTCGCCGCAGACCTGCTGCACGACCGGATGACCGAGGCCGCGCTGCCGACGCGCGCCGACGCCGCGGCCCTCTTCGACGAGCGCGAGGCCGAGCCGATGGAGCACGTCGACGTGCTCGGGCGCGGGTGCGCCGCCGTCGAGGAGGCGAACACCGCCTACGGGCTGGCGCTGTCGGACGACGAGGTCGAGTACCTCGTCGAGGCGTTCACCGGGTTGCGGCGCAACCCCACCGACGTCGAGCTGATGATGTTCGCGCAGGCGAACAGCGAGCACTGCCGGCACAAGATCTTCAACGCCGACTTCGTCGTCGACGGTGTCGTGCAGCCGCGCTCGCTGTTCGGGATGATCCGCTACACCGAGGAGGTCGCGGGCGAGGGCACCGTGGTCGCCTACGTCGACAACGCCTCGGTGATGGTCGGGGGTCGGCGGGTGCGCTGGCTGCCCGAGTCGGCAGACGGGCCCAGCCGCTATGCGGGACGCGACGACGACGTGCACGTGCTGATGAAGGTCGAGACGCACAACCACCCGACGGCGATCTCGCCGTTCCCGGGGGCGGCGACCGGTGCCGGCGGCGAGATCCGCGACGAGGGGGCGACCGGTCGCGGGTCGCAGCCCAAGGCCGGGCTGACCGGCTTCGCGGTGTCGAACCTCCACCTCCCCGGGCTCGAGGAGCCCTGGGAGAGTTCGCCGTACGGCGCGCCCGGGCACATCGCGACCCCGCTCGAGATTATGCTCGACGGGCCGATCGGTGCAGCGGCGTTCAACAACGAGTTCGGCCGACCGGGGCTGGGCGGGTTCTTCCGGGTCTACGAGCAGACCGTCGACGGCGTGCGCCGCGGCTTCCACAAGCCGATCATGAGCGCCGGCGGCCTCGGCACGATCGGCGCCGACATGACCGAGAAGATCGTCTTCCCGGCGGGCACCCTGCTCGTGCAGATCGGCGGGCCGGGGATGCGGATCGGGATGGGGGGCGGGGCGGCGTCGTCGATGGCGGCCGGTGCCAACGCCGCCGAGCTCGACTTCGACTCGGTGCAGCGCGGCAACCCCGAGATCGAGCGGCGAGCCCAGGAGGTCATCAACCACTGCTGGAGCCTC
>JBBQNZ010000032.1:0-31150 GCA_038330415.1 Actinomycetales bacterium
CGCTGCTTACGGCTGTGTGAGGCCACTGTCCACAGGGGCTCTGACATCACGGGCTGTCCACAGATCGCTCCAAGCCGGGTGTGCGCCGCCCGGCCGGTATGGCCCGATGGGAAGGACCCGAACCGAAAGGAGCACCACCGATGACCACCGAGACGATGACCACGCCTGCGCTGGATGCGTGGCGGGAGGTGATCGTGCGGCTCAACGAGGCCGCCGATCGCGGCTTCGATGCGGCCAGGACCGACCTGGCCATGCACTCGAACGCGCTGTGGGCGATGTACATCGCCGCTTTCGCGCTCGAGCTGCTACCCCAGGGGCAGGACGGACTCTTCGACCTGGTCGCCCTCGACGACAGCGGCCTCGGGTTCGCCGAGCACGTGCTGGACGCGGAGCAGATCACCCGACGCCACCCGATTGAGGACTTCCCCCCGGGCGCCTCCGGGGTGATCGTTGAGCTAAACAAGCTGGCCGGTGAGATCACCCGGTGAGCGAGAACGGCCCGCTGGACCCAGCTCGTGACGCCCGTAGTGTCGGGGAGCTGCTCTTGGATGCCGATCTGCGCGCCCGCTCGGCGCTGTGGGATCCCGACCCCGACCAGGCCAAGGCGAGTGTGCGCGCCTGGAACGAGGTCGTCGACGCCGCGGCCCAGTCGTGGTCGACGATCCCCGATCGGGAGCAGGACCCGACCATGGAGCGGATCCACGCACGGGCTCGAGCCGGTTTCGTCCGTCAGCAACGCGCAGGATGGCCAGGAGGTGGGGACGGGGATCCCCTCCTCGAGGCGGCCGCGGCGTCCTTGAGCCGGGCCGGCGAGCTCGTCAGCGCCCGACGTCACCCCACGGCCCCGTTGTCCGAGCTGGGGCACCTTGACGCCCAGGCCGCCCGCACCCGCATGATGCACACCGTCTACGTCGCCTCTCACGCCGTTGCCCTCTCCCTGGACCTGCACATCCGCGAGCTCCAACACCGCGTGGATGCCCGCCGGCGGATCCCCGCCGGGGACTCCACCGTCCACGCCCGGGCGGCGCGAGACTTGGCCACCAGCATCGAACGACTGGCCGGCACCTATCTCGACAGCCGCTGGCCGGTAGCCCTCACCGGCGAGCAGCGCGACCCCCCCACGGTGGCCCGTCTTCAGCAGGCGATTGTTCGCTGGGAGGTGCAGGCCCATCGGTCCCTGGCGGGTGAGGCGAGCACGGCGTCACTCCTGCTCGTCGCTGCGACGCAACGCGACCTCACCCGGACTGCCGCCATCGTCGGTGCCGCCCAGCAGACGCAGACCGGACGTCAGCTCACCCTCGACCAGGCCCGCGTGGCTGCGGCGCTCACCGACCTCGACGAGTCATGGGGCCAGGTCCGCGAAGACCTGACCCGGCTCAGGCCCATGCACGTACGCCCCGGCGGCGGGCTGCTGCTGGCCGGCAACGAGGTTCGGGCTGCAATGCGGGAGATCACCCACGACGCCACCGGCCTGGACGCCCCCGCCGCGATGGCCGCCCGCGTCGACCTGGAGGCCACGGTGCGCGTTCTACATCGGTCGGTCGCGGCCTCCCCCGACCTGGCGCAGGCGGTGAACGAAGCCCTACAGGACCCCCAGCTCACGGTCTCAGCCCGCGGCGCACACGCCGTGGCCACCGAACACCTGGGGGCGCCCAAGGCCGCGCCCTGGGTCGACCCCACGGATGTCGCGACCCGGCGTGAGGTAGCGCTCCCCCAGCCGGTGCGTACCGTCCTGGTCAGCCACGCCGAACGAGTCGTTGCCGCCGCCCGGGTCGCGGACTCAGCGGCCGGCGCGGTGCAGGAAGCGAAGGCCTTGGCAGGATCGAGCGAACCTCGCCCCCTCGACGGGCGCCGACACCGGGACCGAACTCCACCATCGTTCACCGGCCCCGGCTCGGGGTACGGGTGTGAACGTTGACCTATGAGCCGTCGTGGGTACCGCTCCATCCTGGTCTCTCCACGACGAGCCTGGAGAGTGCCGACGCCGAAACTGAGTCCTACCCTCGCGCAACGCGCCAGGCAGGGGCTTTCGGGTTGCCGTCAGCCGGGGGCGTCGCCCCAGATCGCAGTGCCGACCTTGGCGGCGGCGTCAGTTCGCATGGAGTCCAGGACGTGTTGGTAGCGAGTGAGGAGGACGGACTGGCTCCAGCCCATGAGGCTCATGACGACGCGGCCGTCGACGCCTTGAGCGAGGAGAAGCGTGGCTGCGGTGTGTCTGGCGTCGTGGAGGCGGGCTGGGCGTACGCCGGCTTTGGTCAGGAGCATCTTCCATGCGTTGTGGTCGGCGCGGGGGTCTAAAGGGGAGCCGTCAGGTTGGGTGAACACCAAGTCGTGGTGATGCCAGGTGCTGCCGGCTCGAAGGCGTTCGTGGGTTTGGGCCCGGCGGTGGTTGTGGAGGTGGGGGAGCATTTGTGGGGGTAGCGCGAGTGTTCGTCGGCCGGCGCCGCTCTTGGTGTCGTCGAAGCGGAGGCCGCCGCTGTGTCGGCGGGGGCATCGCGCGGGGGTGTGCGCGGGGGTGGCATCGTCGCAGCCGTGTTGCCAAGGGAGGCGTTGGAGCTGGCGGCGGACGGCGAGGGTGCCGGTGTCGAGGTCGAGGTCGCTCCACGTCAGTGCGAGGGCTTCGCCTTGGCGCAATCCGAGCGCGAGGGCGACGGACCATCGTGCGCCGTTTCGTTCGGTTTGGGCGATCTGTAGGATGCGATGGACCTCGGTGAGTTCGAGCGGTACCACTTCGACGTGGCGCACGCGGGGGACCGTGGCGTACCGGCAAGGGTTGGTGGGGACCAGTCCGCGGCGGACCGCGGTGGAGAATGCGGCGCGCAAGGTGCGGTGAAGGTTTCCTGCGGTGGTGGGACTGGACGTGGTCCGGACGTGCTCGAGGAGGTCGTCGATCTGACGGACCGTGACAGCGACCAGTTTGGTCTCTCGCAGCGGGCCGCAGTGCGTGCGGACGAGGGACTCGTAGGTGGTGAAGGTTCTTGGTTTGCGGCTGCGCTGGATCTGTAGGAGCCACTCGTCGAGCCATTGGCCGAGGGTTTGGCGGGCGTTGGTCGCGGCGAGGTGCGCGGTGCCGCGTCGTTGGGTTTCCAGGTCGCTGACCCGTTGGGTCACCTCTGCCTTGGTGCGGGCGCGGACGTGGCGGCGTACTGCGCGCCCGTGTTCGTCGCGGCCCATGGTGACCCATCCGTGCCAGGTGCCGCGGGCGTCGCGGTAGATGGAGGAACGCCCATTCGCGGCGCGGGTGGAGCTCATGAGGCGACCTGGCGGGCGGCGTAGGCGCGCAGGTCCTCGGGGCGGAAGAGGGTGCGTTTGCCGACCTTGACGTGTCGGAGGAGGGGGTCGTTGCGGATCAGGCGGAACATCGTGGCTCGTGAGATCCCCAGCCAGTTGGCGGCGGTGGAGACGTCCAGGAGGTGGTCGTCGGCGGCGGGGACGGTGAGTGTTGCCAGGGCGTGTAGGTCGGCGCGGATCGCGGCCTCGTGTTCGGCCATCGATCGCAGCCGCTGTTCGATGCGCTCGGTGATAAAGCGGATGTCGGCGGAGGTCATCTCGGTCATGCCTTCCGAAAGCACGAACCGCGGGCCCGGGAGTCACCCCTGGGTGAGTTGTGCGAGCGCCAGAGACCGGTGGAGACGACCTGAGGGTCGGTCAGTCGGTGAGCGTGTCTGGGACCGGCTGAGCCGCCCAACTGCACCACAAACTGCACCGTTTCGGGGTGCGGACCAGGCATCAGACCTCTCGATTCCGACCGAAAACCATGCCTGACCTGCGACGATGCCGAGTGGGGCGTGTCGGGCTTGAACCGACGACCGACGGATTATGAGTCCGCTGCTCTGACCGACTGAGCTAACGCCCCGTGCGTCGGATGCCGTGACCACCGGCTCCGGGCGCCGCGAGCCTACCGGGGCGGGTCCACAGCATCCGGCCGCCCCTACGGGTGAGGGCCGGGCGCGGCTCAGGCAGGCCCAGCAGCGCCGCCCGAGGCGGACGGGATTACTGGGTTTGCTGGTGCCGCTGGGGCGGTTGGGGCATGATGTGACCCACAACGGCACTCGCACGTGCCCACAGAGCACCGCCACACGGCATCCGGACCGGGCGTGAGCCCGACCACCGGCAGACCCGCAGGCCAGACATCGCGCGCACCGGCGTTGGGGAAGACGTCCCTCGCACGCGAAGGAGGCCAGGATGTCTGTCGCGATGCCGCGTACCAACACGCGGGGAGTGGTCTACGTCCACTCGACCCCGAAGGCGCTGTGCCCGCACATCGTGTGGGCCATCGAGGGGGTGCTCGGCACGCGGGTGGCCGTCGACTGGACCGACCAGCCCGCCGCCCCCGGCCTGGTGCGCACCGAGCTCAGCTGGGCCGGCGAGGCCGGCGTCGGCGCCCGGATCGCCTCGGCCCTGCGCGGCTGGGACCACCTGCGCTATGAGGTCACCGAGGAGCCCAGCCCCGGCTGCGACGGCTCGCGTTGGTCGCACACCCCGCGCCTGGGCATCCACCACACCTGGGTCTCGGCGAGCGGAGATGCCGTCATCAACGAGGACCGGCTGCGCGAGGTCGTCATGCTCGCCCAGGGCAGCCCCGAGGCGGTGCACGAGATGATCGAGGAGCTGCTCGGCACCGACAGGGACGACGAGCTCGAGCCGTTCCGGTACGCCGGTGACGGTGCGCCGGTGCGCTGGCTGCACAAGGTCGGCTGACCAGCGCGCCACGCACCCGCACGCACACGACGACGCCCCCGAGGAGGAAGCGGGGGCGTCGTCGTGTGCGCGGGTCGCGCGCAGCTTCGTGGCGGGCCGGTGCGGGCCTCAGACGCTCTTCACGACGAGCGCGACGGTGTGGCCGCCGAACCCGAAGGAGTTGTTGAGCGCGGCGATGTCGCCGTCGGGCAGCGTGCGGTGCTCGCCGCGCACGACGTCGAGGTCGATCTTGGGGTCGAAGTCGTCGATGTTGATGGCCGCCGGGGCAACGCGGTGGTGCACCGCGAGCACGGTGAGCAGACCCTCGAGGGCACCTGCCGCACCGAGCAGGTGGCCGGTCATCGACTTGGTGGCGCTGACCGGCATCCCGTCGGCGGCGGAGCCGAAGGCGCGGCGGATGGCGTTGGCCTCGGCGACGTCACCGACCGGGGTCGAGGTCGCGTGGGCGTTGATGTGCACGATATCGGCGTCGGTGAGTCCGGCGCGCTCGACAGCCTCGCGCATGGCCCGGCTCGCACCGGCGCCCTCGGGCTCGGGAGCGGTGATGTGGTGCGCGTCGGCCGACATGCCGATCGAGGCGAACTCGGCGTAGATGCGCGCACCCCGGGCCTTCGCGTGCTCGTACTCCTCGAGCACCATCACTCCAGCACCCTCACCCATGACGAAGCCGTCGCGGCCGGTGTCGTAGGGGCGCGAGGCCGCGGCGATGTCGTCGTTGCGGGTCGACAGGGCCTGCATCTGGGCGAAGCCGGCGAAGCAGATCGGGTGGGTCGCGCACTCGGTGCCGCCGGCGACGACCATGTCGGCGCGGCCGCCGCGGATCATGTCGTAGCCGGTGCCCATCGACTCCGCGCCCGAGGCGCAGGCCGACACCGTGGTGTGGGCCCCCGCCCGCGCGCCGAGTAGCAGGGACACGTTGCCCGCCGAGGTGTTCGGCATGAGCATCGGGACCGACAGCGGGAAGACCCGGCGCACGCCCTTCTCCCGCAGGTTGTCCCACTGGTCGAGCAGGGTCCAGACCCCGCCGATGCCGGTGCCGATCGCGACCCCCAGGCGTTCGGGGTCGACCTCGGGGGAGCCGGCGTCCTCCATGGCGGCCAAGGACGCGATGACGGCGTACTGGGCGCTGGGGTCCATCCGGCGCACCTGCACCTTGGTGAGCACCTCCAGCGGGTCCTGCGCGATCGTGCACGCGAAGTGCACCGGCAGCTCGAAGCGGTCGAGCATCTCCTGGGGCAGCGGCTTGGCGCCGGAGCGCCCAGCGAGGATGCCCTCCCAGGTCTCCGCGATGGTCCCGCCGAGCGGGGTGGTGGCACCGAGTCCGGTGACGACGACGCGTCGCTCGCTCATGGGTCCTGCAGCTCCTTGTGGGAAGGGACGTGGGATGACGTGTGGTCCAGTGTCCGCCCCCGCCGCCCTCGAGGCGAGGGGGGCGGGGCGGACGAGCTGGGCTCAGGCCTGGTTCTTGGCGATGAAGCTGACGGCGTCACCGACGGTGGTGAGGTTCTTGACCTCGTCGTCGGGGATGCGCACGCCGAACTTCTCCTCGGCGTTGACCACGATCGTCATCATCGACAGCGAGTCGATGTCGAGGTCGTCGGTGAACGACTTGTCCGACTGGACCTCGGCCGGTTCGAGCCCGGTCTCCTCGTTGACGATCTCGGCCAGTCCGGCGAGGATCTCCTGCTCACTCTGTGCCATTGCGGTGCTCCTTCGATCTTCTTCTCTGGGGTGGGTGTGCTTGTGCGGGTGGCCCGGGTGACCCGTGGGCCCACGGGAGCTGTGCGTCAGGGGATGACGACGACCTGTGCGGCGTAGGACAACCCGGCGCCGAAGCCGATCTGCAGGGCGAGGCCGCCCCGCGGGACCTCGCCCTGGCGCACCATCCGCTCCATGGCGAGGGGCACGGATGCCGCGGACGTGTTGCCGGTGTAGGCGATGTCTCGGGCGATCGCGACGTCGTCGGGCAGCTTGAGCTGCTTGGCCATCGCGTCGACGATGCGCACGTTGGCCTGGTGCGGGACGAAGGCGTCGAGCTGGTCGACCGTGACGCCGGCGGCGTCGAGGGCGCGCTGCGCCACCGGGGCCATGCCCCACACCGCCCAGCGGAAGACGGTCTGGCCCTGCATGCCGATGTGCGGCCAGTCGAGCTTCTGCTCGTGGACGTCGATCCAGCTCTCGGTCTGGGAGATGGCCTCCCACTTCTCGCCGTCGGAGCCCCAGATGGTCGGGCCGATGCCGGGCGTCTCGGAGCGGCTCACGACGGCCGCCCCGGCGCCGTCACCGAAGATGAAGGCGGTGCCGCGGTCGTCACGACTGGTGAAGTCGGACAGCCGCTCGACACCGACGACGAGGACGTTCTCGGCGGAACCCCCGCGGACCATGTCGTTGGCGAGCGCGATGCCGTGGCAGTACCCCGCGCAGGCGGCGGAGATGTCGAGCGCCATGGCCTTGCTGCCGAACCGCTCGGCGACGAGTGGGGCGGCGGCGGGGGTCTGGTAGGGCCAGCTCACCGTGGCGACGAGGATGGCGTCGAGGTCGCTGCCCCCCAGCCCCGCCATCTCGAGCGCCGGCTCGGCGGCGAGGACGGACATGTCGATCACCGACTCGCCCTCACCGGCCCAGCGCCGCTCGATGATGCCCGAGCGCTCGCGGATCCACTCGTCGGAGGATTCGATGCGCTCGACGATCTCGGAGTTGGGGACGATCCGGCGCGGCCGGTAGCCACCGATCCCCGAGATGCGCGCGTGAGCGGTGGGGGTGGCGGAGCGCAGGGCGGAGGAGTGGCCCTTGGAGAGGACGGTCATGCCGAGTGCTCCTTGATGAGGCTGCGGGCGGCGTCGAGGTCGTCGGGAGTCTTCAGGGCGAGCAGCTCGACGCCCTTCAGCGCCCGCTTGGCCAGACCGACGAGGGTGCCGGCCGGTGGGAGCTCGAGGATGGCGGTGACGCCGAGGTCGGTGAACCGCTCCATGCACAGGTCCCAGCGCACCGGGTTCGACACCTGGGCCACCAGGCGGTCGAGCACCTCACGCCCGTCGGTGACCACTGCGCCGTCGCGGTTGGAGACCAGGGTGACCCCCGGGTCGGAGACGTCGTGGTCGCTCCACGAGTCGCGCAGCTCGCCGACGGCGGGCTGCATGAAGTGGGTGTGGAACGCGCCGGCGACCTTGAGCGGGATGACGCGGGCCCGGCTCGGCGGGTCGGCGGCCAGGGCCGCGAGGGCGTCGAGCGCCCCGGCGGCGACGACCTGCCCGGCGCCGTTGACGTTGGCCGGGGTGAGGTCGTGCCGCTCGAGGGCGGCGAGCACCTCGTCGGGGTCACCGCCGAGCACCGCGCTCATGCCGGTGGGGGTGGCGGCGCTCGCGGCGGCCATCGCCCGGCCGCGCTGGGCGACGAAGTGCATCGCGTCGGTCTCGGTCAGCACGCCGGCCGCCGCAGCGGCGGTGATCTCGCCGACCGAGTGGCCGGCGAGCGCGCCGGTGCCGGCCGGTGGCCCGGCATCCGCGCTCTCGGCGGCGCTGCCGGACAGCGCGCGCAGGGCGAGCAGCCCGGCGCCGACGAGCAGCGGCTGGGCCACCGCGGTGTCCTTGATCGTGTGCTCGTCGGACGTGGTGCCGTGGGTGACGAGGTCGACCTCGGCGGCGTCGGAGAGCGCGGTCAGCTGGTCACGCAGGCCGGGCAGCTCGAGCCACGGGGCGAGGAAGCCCGGGGTCTGGGAGCCCTGGCCGGGGCAGACGATGACGATCACGTGTTCCACCCTGTCCTGCCGGTCGTGACCTTCTCGTGACGAACGGGGACGAACCTTTCCGGCCGGTTCTGTAGGTTTCCTCCAAACCGAGCACGGGCCGGGATGCCGGTCAGGGTCGCGTGCTCGACCGCGGGACGGGTCCCAGCCGGGAGAACGCGAGGGCGATGCGCACGGTCTGCGCCTCGTGGGCGTCGGTGAGGTCGTAGCCGATGGTCTTGGTGATGCCGGCCAGTCGGTAGCGCACGGTGTTGGGGTGCACGATCAGCGCCCGGGCGGTGCCTTCGACCCCGTGGGCGCCGTCGAGGAACGCTGCCGCGGTCTCGAGCAGCGTGCCGCCGGGGCTCTCGGCGAGGGGCCGCACGATGCGCGCGACCAGCGCCCCGCGCGCGGGCAGGTCGCCCAGCAGCGCCCGCTCGGCCAGCAGGTCTTCGGCGTGCACCGGCCGGGGCGCCGCCGGCCACGCCGGTGCCGCGCCGTGCCCGGAGATGGCGGCCCGGGCGCTGCGGCCGGCGGCGAACAGGTGCGGCACGACCGGACCCACCACGAGCGGCCCCTCGCCCAGGTGCGGGTCGAGCGCCGACGCGAGGGCCATCGGGTCGGTGACGCTGCCGCCGATGCAGATGATCCGCGGCCCGTGGATGGCGACGAGCAGCTCGACGCCGGTGCGTCGGGCCGCGCGGTGCAGGTGGGTGAGCACCGGGGCGGTGGCCCCGGGTGGGGTGGAGCCCACCACCACCACGACCTGGGTGACCGCGCCCCAGCCGAGCGCGGCCGCCCGCGACTGCATCGACTCGTCGGCCTCGCCACGCAGCACGGCGTCGACCACGAGCGACTCCAGCCGCGCGTCCCACGCACCCCGGGCCTCAGCGGCCTGGGCGTAGACCTCGGCGGCCGAGAAGGCCACCTCGCGGCTGTAGCGCAGCACCGCCTCGCGGGCCAGGTCGCCCTCGCCGGGCGCCGCGAGGCCGGCGATCTCGCGCTCGACGACGTTGATGACGGTGCGGATCAGGCCCAGGGTCTGGGCGAGTGAGATCGAGCGGGTGAGCTCGCGCGGGGCGGTGCCGAAGACGTCGGCGGTGACGGCGGGCTGGGCCTGGTCGCCGCCGAACCAGTCGAGGAAGGAGGTGATGCCCGCCTGCGCGACCAGCCCCACCCAGGAGCGGTCCTCGGCCGACAGCGACCGGTACCACTCGTGGTCGGTCTCCATCTGCTGCACCGCGGCGGCGCCGAGGTCACCGGCCGCGCGGGCGACCCGGGCGCGGGTGGCCTTCGACGGCGTCGGGCGGGCGGACGGCATGCGGCGAGTGTATTTGTATGCCGTTCACAAGCCGGTGCGCCCGACCGCGCTCAGTCGGTGCCCGACTCCATGGCGGCCCGGTCGAGGGCGTCGTCGTCGGCCGCCTGGGCCAGCGGGTTGTCGGTGATCTGGTCGTAACCGCCCGCGGGAAGCTCGCCGAAGAGGGTGCCGTGCTCGACGAGCAGCTGGCCCTGCTCGACCGGCTGGCCTGCGTAGACCTCGAGCTTGGCGCGGCTGTCGGCGATGTCGAGGTTGCGCATGGTCAGCTGGCCGATCCGGTCCAGCGGGCCGAAGGCGGCGTTCTCGACCCGCTCCATCGACAGCTTGTCGGGGTGGTAGCTGAAGTTCTCGCCCCGGGTGTCGAGGATGGAGTAGTCCTCGCCGCGGCGCAGCCGCAGCGTGACCTGACCGGTGACCAGCGAGGCGATCCAGCGCTGGATGGCCTCGCGCATCATCAGGCTCTGCGGGTCGAGCCAGCGCCCCTCGTAGAGCAGCCGGCCGAGCTGGCGGCCCTGCGCGTGGTAGTTGGCCAGGGTGTCCTCGTTGTGCACGGCGTTGAGCAGGCGCTCGTAGGCGATGTGCAGCAGGGCCATGCCCGGCGCCTCGTAGATGCCGCGCGACTTGGCCTCGATGATGCGGTTCTCGATCTGGTCGGACATGCCGATGCCGTGGCGGCCGCCGATCGTGTTCACCTCGTCGACGAGCGCGAGCGGGTCGAGGCGGTGCCCGTTGACCGCCACCGGGCGGCCCTGCACGAACGTGATCGTGACGTCCTCGGTCTCGATGGCGACCGAGGGGTCCCAGAACTTCACCCCCATGATCGGCTCGACGACCTCCATCGACTCGTCGAGGCGCTCGAGCGTCTTGGCCTCGTGGGTCGCTCCCCAGATGTTGGCGTCGGTGGAGTAGGCCTTCTCCTGGCTGGAACGGTAGGGCAGGTCGCGCTCGGTGAGCCAGGCGCTCATCTCGTGGCGGCCGCCCAGCTCGGCGACGAAGTCGGCATCCAGCCACGGCTTGTAGATGCGCAGGTTGGGGTTGGCGAGCAGGCCGTAGCGGTAGAACCGCTCGATGTCGTTGCCCTTGAAGGTCGAGCCGTCGCCCCAGATCTCGACGGAGTCGGAGTGCATCGCCCGCACGAGGAGCGTGCCGGTGACCGCGCGCCCCAGGGGAGTGGTGTTGAAGTAGGTCTTGCCGCCGCTGCGGATGTGGAACGCCCCGCAGGCGATCGCCGACAGGCCCTCCTCGACCAGGGCGTGCCGGCAGTCGACCAGCCGGGCCAGCTCGGCGCCGTACTGGCCGGCACGCTCGGGCACGGTGTCGATCTCGGGCTCGTCGTACTGGCCCAGGTTCGCCGTGTACGTGCAGGGGATCGCCCCCTTCTCGCGCATCCAGGCGACGGCCACGGAGGTGTCGAGACCCCCGGAGAAGGCGATGCCGACGCGCTCGCCGACGGGCAGGGAAGTCAGGACCTTGGACACGATGCAAGACTATACAGAGCCGTGCATATGCACAAACGCGGCGTGGGCCCGGTCAGTCGTCGGCGAGGAGCTGCTCGACCCGGGCCACCTTGGACTCCAGCTGGCCGGTGTGGCCCGGCCGGATGTCGGCCTTGACCACCAGTGAGACCCGCGGGTGGGACGCGGTCATGGCGTCGACACACTGCTTGAGCACGGCCATCACCTCGTCCCACTCGCCCTCGATGTTGGTGAACATCGCGTTGGTCTCGTGCGGCAGCCCGCTGGCCCGCACGATGCGCACCGCCTCGGCGACGGCTGCGGAGTACGACCCGGTGTCGTCGGGCCCGGCCGGGGCGATGCTGAAGGCGACGATCATGGGTCGAGCGTAGACAACACGCCGCCCGGCACGAGGGCCGGGCGGCGTGTTCTCTACTGTCGACGGGCGGTGGTCAGCTGTCGCCGCCCTCGTTGCCCGAGGCGCCGGCGGTGACGTCGGACAGCCGGTAGCGGCGGGCGGCCTCGAGCGCCAGCGAGCGGTCGACCTCGCCACCCTCGGCCAGCGACTGCAGCGCCCGCACGGCCATCGACGGGCCGTCGATGTGGAAGAACCGCCGCGCCGCGGGGCGGGTGTCGGAGAAGCCGAAGCCGTCCGCACCCAACGAGGAGAAGCGCCCTGGCACCCACTGGCGGATCTGGTCCTGCACGGCCCGCATGTAGTCGGACACGGCGACGACCGGGCCCGGGCGGCCGGACAGCTGCCGGGTCACCCACGGCACCGGCGCCTCGGTCTCGGGGTGCAGGAACGCGGCCTCGTCGCACCGCAGCCCGTCACGACGCAGCTCGTTCCACGAGGTCACCGACCACACGTTCGCCACGACGTTCCAGTCGTTGCGCAGCAGCTCCTGGGCCTCGAGCGCCCACGCCATGCCGACGCCGGACGCGAGCAGCTGCACCCGCGGCGCATCGTCGGGCAGCCCCTCGGTGGAACCCTCGGCGTAGAGGTAGAGCCCGCGCAGGATGCCCTCGCGGTCGACGTTCTCGGGCTCGGCCGGCTGCAGCATCGGCTCGTTGTAGACGGTGAGGTAGTAGATGACGTTGCGGTCGGTGTCGGTCAGCGAGTCGTCGGTGCCGTACATCCGGTGCAGGCCGTCCTGCATGATGTGCGCGATCTCGTAGGAGAACGCCGGGTCGTAGTGCACGACAGCGGGGTTCGAGGACGCCAGCAGCGGCGAGTGACCGTCGGCGTGCTGGAGGCCCTCACCGGTGAGCGTGGTGCGGCCGGCGGTGGCGCCGATGAGGAAGCCACGCGTCATCTGGTCGGCGGCGGCCCAGATCGAGTCGCCGGTGCGCTGGAACCCGAACATCGAGTAGAAGACGTAGATCGGGATCATCGGCTGGCCGTGGGTGGCGTAACTGGACCCGACCGCGGTGAAGGCGGCCATCGACCCGGCCTCGTTGATGCCGAGGTGCAGGATCTGGCCGTCCTTGGCCTCGCGGTAGGCCAGCATCAGGTCGGCGTCGACCGGCGTGTAGTTCTGGCCGTGCGGGTTGTAGATCTTGATCGTCGAGAAGAAGCTGTCCATGCCGAAGGTGCGCGCCTCGTCGGGGATGATCGGCACGATCCGCTGGCCGAACTCCTTGTCGCGCATCAGGTCCTTGAGCAGCCGCACGAACGCCATGGTCGTGGCGACCTGCTGCTTGCCCGAGCCCTTCTTGACCTGCGAGTACGACGAGTCGTCGGGCAGGTGCACCAGCGCGTGCTTGGTGCGACGCTGCGGCACACCGCCGCCCAGCTTCTGCCGGCGCTCGAGCGCGTAGGCGATGGCCTCGTCGTCGGGGCCCGGGTTGTAGTACGGCGCGTTGTAGGGGTCCTTCTCGAGCACGGCGTCGCTGATCGGCAGCTGGAGGCTGTCGCGGAAGGTCTTGAGGTCCTCGAGGGTGAACTTCTTCATCTGGTGGGTCGAGTTGCGTCCGGCGAAGGTGGTGCCCAGCCCGTAGCCCTTGATGGTCTTCGCGAGGATGACGGTGGGCTGGCCGGTGTGCTCCGTGGCGGCCTTGTAGGCGGCATACACCTTGCGGTAGTCGTGGCCACCGCGCTTGAGCTTCCACCAGATGTCATCGTCGGACCAGTTGGCCACCATCTTGCGGGTGCGCGGGTCGCGGTCGAAGAACTTCTCGCGCACGTGCTTGCCGTCGTTGGCCCGGAAGGTCTGGTAGTCGCCGTCGGACGTGGAGTTCATCAGGTGCGTCAGCGCACCGTCGCCGTCGGCGGCGAGCAGGGGGTCCCAGCCCCGACCCCAGACGACCTTGATGACGTTCCAGCCGGCGCCGCGGAAGAACGCCTCGAGCTCCTGGATGATCTTGCCGTTGCCGCGCACCGGGCCGTCGAGGCGCTGCAGGTTGCAGTTGACGACGAAGGTGAGGTTGTCGAGCTCCTCGCCGGCCGCCAGCTGCAGCAGGCCGCGCGACTCGGGCTCGTCCATCTCGCCGTCGCCGAGGAACGCCCACACGTGCTGGTCGCTGGTGTCCTTGATGCCCCGGTTGTGCAGGTACTTGTTGAACTGCGCCTGGTAGATCGAGTTCATCGGCCCGATGCCCATCGACACCGTCGGGAACTCCCAGAAGTCGGGCATCAGGCGCGGATGCGGGTAGGAGGGCAGGGCGAGCGGGGAGCCGTCGACGACGTGCGACTTCTCCTGGCGGAAGCCGTCGAGGCGGTCCTCGGAGAGCCGGCCCTCGAGGAACGCGCGGGCGTACATGCCGGGGGAGGCGTGCCCCTGGAAGAAGATCTGGTCGCCGCCGCCGGAGTGGTCCTTGCCGCGGAAGAAGTGGTTGAAGCCCACCTCGTAGAGCGTGGCGGCCGAGGCGTAGGTGGAGATGTGGCCACCCACACCGATGCCGGGCCTCTGCGCGCGATGCACGATCATCGCGGCGTTCCAGCGCAGGTAGGCGCGGAAGCGGCGCTCGGCCTCCTCGTCGCCGGGGAACCACGGCTCCTGCTCCGGGCTGATCGTGTTGACGTAGTCGGTGGTCGTCAGGGACGGCACGCCCACCTGCTCGGCACGCGCCCGCTCGAGCATGCGCAGCATCAGGTAGCGCGCCCGCATCCGACCGGGGCCGTCGATGACCGCATCGAGGCTGTCGAGCCACTCCTGGGTCTCGGCGGGGTCGATGTCGGGCAGGTGAGTCGGGATGCCGTTGAGGATGGGGCCGACGTCGTCGCGGGAGGCCACGCGCTCGTCCTTTCGCCGATGACGGGGTCGCGCACGGGAAGAGCGCGTTCCACCCATCTTTCACCCCATCGGCGCCACTCGCGCAATTGCGTCGACGCTACTGACGGGTACGTCCGTTACGTGGGCCCGAGCAGCCGGTCGGGCCGGCTGTAGACCGACAGGTGCGGAGGGCGCGCGAACGCGACGAGGGTGATGCCGGCCTGCGTCGCCAGCTCGACCGCCAACGAGCTCGCGGCCCCCACGGCGACGACCACGGGGATGCCGACGACGCTCGCCTTCTGCACGATCTCGAAGCTCGCTCGGGCGCTGACGACGAGCACCGTTGCGGTGAAGGGCAGCTCGCGGTCGCGGGCCACGGCCCCCACCACCTTGTCGACGGCGTTGTGCCGCCCAACGTCCTCACGCACCGCGAGCAGCTCGCCGTCAGGGGTCGCCAGGCCGGCCGCGTGCACCCCGCCGGTGCGGTCGAAGACCGCCTGCCGGGAGCGCAGCGCCCCGGGCAGCCCGGCGACCACCCGGGGGGCGACGGCTACCGCGTCGTCGGCGACGGCATACCGGCTGTTGGTGCGCACGGCGTCGATGGTCGCCGACCCGCAGACACCGCACGCGCTCGAGATCGTCTCGGTGCGGGCCCGGGCCGGGCGGTGCAGCACGGCGCCCGGTGCCAGGGTCACGTCGACGACGTTGAAGGTGGGGGAGCCGTCCTCGTCGAGGTCGGTGCAGTGCATCAAGGTGCCGAGCTCGGTGGCCGAGTGCAGCATCGCCTCGGTGAGCAGGTGCCCGATGGCCAGGTCGAAGTCGTCGCCGGGCGTGCGCATGGTCGTCGTCACCGGCTCGTCGCCGACCCGGATCTCGAGCGGCTCCTCGACCGCGACCGTGTCGGTGCGGTCGACCCGGTCGCCCGTGTCGACGTCGAGCCGCGTGCGGCGCACCCGCGTCGTGACCCGGCCCATGCGGTCATCCAAACACACGCCCCTCGCCAGGACGGGCGTTGCGGGGAGCGGAACGCGCGGGGCGCCGCGGCGGCCTCCCGGCATACGGTCCGGTCATGAGCGACAACCCCGAGATCGGCCTGTCCGTCGACGCCGACGGCATCACGACGAACTACCACCGTTCCGGCTCCGGCCCGGTCGTCCTGCTCGTGCACGGATCAGGCCCCGGCGTCTCCGCCTTCGCCAACTGGCGGCTCACGATGCCGGCCCTGGCCGAGCACTTCGACGTCATCGCGCCGGACATCGTCGGGTTCGGCTTCACCGACCGGCCGGAGGGCTTCGACTACTCGCTCGAGTCCTGGCGGGCCCACCTGCTCGGGTTCGCGGACGCGCTGGGGCTGGACACCTTCTCGATCGTCGGGAACAGCTTCGGCGGCGGCCTGGCGATCTCGATGGCGGCGCACGCCCCGGACCGGGTCGAGCGCCTGGTGCTCATGGGGGCCTGCGGGGTGTCGTTCCCCATCACCGACGGCCTCGGCCGGGTGTGGGGCTACGAGCCCTCGCTCGCGACCATGCGCGGGCTGCTCGACATCTTCGCCTTCGACCCGGCCTACGCCACCGACGAGCTCGCCGAGCTGCGCTACGCCGCCTCGGTGCGGCCCGGTTTCCAGGAGTCGTTCTCGGCGATGTTCCCCGCGCCCCGGCAGCGCTGGGTCGACGGGCTCGCCACCCCGGAGTCCATCATCGCCGACCTGCCGCACCGCACCCTGGTCGTGCACGGCCGCGATGACCGGATCATCCCGCTCTCCAACGCCTTCCGGCTGCTCGAGCTCATCGACGACTCCCAGCTGCACGTCTTCGGGCGTTGTGGGCACTGGACCCAGATCGAACACGCGCAGGAGTTCAACGCGCTGGTCGCCGACTTCCTGGGCTGAGGCACACTGGGGTCATGGCCGACCCCACCTTCGTGACGCCGGCACTCCCGGACGCGGTCACCCTGCGCGGGGGAGCCCTGCCCTGGCGGCCGGTCTCTCCGATGCTCGCCCGGGTCCGCCTCATCACCCTCGGCATCGTCCTGGTGCCGCTGGTCATCGCCACGGTCGTCGTCGGGCTGCTCGTCACCCGCTGGGTGCTGCTCGGCACGCTCGCCCTGGTGCTCCTCGGGGCGTGGATCGCCTGGCTGATCGGCCGCCAGGTGAGCGCGGTCTCGTGGGTCGAGCTCGACGAGGAGATCGTCATTCGCAAGGGCCGGATGTTCCGCAGCCTGGTCAGCGTGCCCTACGGGCGGCTCCAGTACGTCGACATCCAGTCCGGGCCGCTGGCGCGCGCCTTCGGCATCGCCTCCTGCGAGATCCACACCGCCTCGCCCGAGAGCGGCGGCTCCCTGCCGGGGCTTCCCGTGGCCGAGGCCGAGGCGCTGCGCAGCCGCCTCGCGGCCCGTGGCGAGGCGCAGCGAGCCGGCCTGTGACCGATCCGGTTCTGGAGCCCTCGGGGGAGTGGCAGCGGCTCCACCCGCTCTCACCGCTGCTCCGCGGCGGCGTCGTGCTGCTGGCGATCCTCGGGTATGCCGGCTCGCAGCTGTTCGACAACTTCCTGTCCTCCTTCGGGTTCGGTGACCTCGTGGTCGGGGTCGATGGTGCGGACGAGCCGGGCGGCGGGGGTGACCCGTTCGAGCAGGCGGTCGCCCACCCGCTGCTCGCACTGGTCGCGCTGGCGGTCTTCCTCGGGGTCATCGCCCTGGTCAACTGGCTCAGCTGGCGGTTCTCCCGCTTCCGGGTCGGCGGCGGCCAGGTCGAGCTGCGGCAGGGTGCGCTGTTCCGCCAGCACCGTCAGGTGCGCCTCGAGCGGGTGCAGGCGGTCGAGCTGTCGCGCCCGCTGGTCGCCCGCGCCCTCGGCCTGGCCCGAGTCGTCGTGCAGTCCGCCGGCGGGTCCGACTCCACGCTCACCCTGTCCTTCCTCGACCTCGGCCGCGCGGAGGCGCTGCGCGAGCACCTCCTCGACCTCGCGGGCCGCACCGACGAGGTCTCCCTGCTGCGCGACGGGCCGACCGACGCGACGGGTGCACCGGCGGGCGTCGACCTCGGCCCGGATGCCGTGGGCGCGCCGCTGCCGCACGCGGCGCCCCGCCCGGTGCTCGACGTGCCCAACGGCCGGCTCTTCGTCGCTACGATCCTGCACGGGTCGACCATCGCGCTGGGGGTGCTCATCGCGTTCGGGCTGCTGGGTGCCGGCGTCCGCAGCATCGGACCGCTGGCGCTGGCCGGCATCCCGGCCCTGCTCCCGGTCGCCATCGGCATCGCCTGGGGGCGGCTCAAGGAGCTGCTGACCCACGGCAACTTCCACCTCGCTGACGCCGGCACCGGGGTGCGCGTGCAGGAGGGGCTCACCGACCTGCGGGCGACCACGATCCCGATCCACCGCATCCAGGCCCTCGAGCTGGTGCAGCCGCTGTGGTGGCGGCCGCTCGGCTGGTGGCGCATCCGGGTCAACGTGGCCGGCTCCGGCAGTCAGGGCGAGGGCGAGGGACAGCGGGAGACGACCCTGCTCCCCGTCGGCACCCTCGGTGACGCCCTCACGGTGCTCGCCCTCGTGGCGCCCGGCGTTCCGGCAGCCGCCTGGGACGGCGCCGCACTCGGCGAGGGCGGCGACGCGCCGTGGCGCGGCCAGACCCGCAGGGCCCGCTGGTTCGACCCGCTCTCGTGGCGGCGCAAGGGCTGGTCCGACGTGAGCACGGCCGTGCTGCTGCGCAGCGGCCGGCTCACCCGCCGGGCGGTCGCGGTGCCGCACGCTCGGATCCAGTCGCTCACCTTGAACCAGGGCTGGCTCGAGAGCCGGCTCGGACTGGCCACGGCGCACGTCGTCCCCGCGCCCGGACCGGTGTCGCCCGTGGTGGCGCACCTCGAGGTGGCGGAGGCCGAGCTGTTCCTGGCCGAGGTGTCCGAACGGGCCCGGTGGGCCCGCCGGAGGTCAGAACCCTCGACCGTTCCCCTTGCACGCGACCCTTCGGGGTTGGTGGACTGGACCCGGCACCCGCCGGGCTCCTCAGAACCAGAAAGGCCGTGAGACCGTGAACACCCCCGCCCCACCGCCGACCGACCCGGGCACCAGTGGCTCCGGCGTCGTCGAGCGCCTCGGGTTCAACCGTGACCAGGTGGTCCAGGAGTTCGGCTACGACGCCGACACCGACGACGAGTTCCGCTTCGCCGTCGAGGACCACTGCGGGGCCGAGATCGAGGACGAGGACTACACCGGGGGCGCCGACGCGGTGCTGCTCTGGTGGCGAGACGGCGACGGAGACCTGGGCGACGCGCTGGTCGACATGGTGGGGGTGCTCGACGAGGGGGGCTTCGTGGTGCTGCTGACCCCGAAGGTCGCCGGTGACGAGGTCGACCCCAGCGACATCGACGAGGCGGCGGTCACCGCCGGCATGCACTCCGCCGGAACCTTCAACGCCGCCCCGCAGTGGCGCGCCCACAAGCTTGTCGCACCCAAGACCCGCGTCCGCCGGTGACCCCGGGCGGCTGGCAGGATGGCGCCATGATGACGTCCACCCTGGCACCGCTCGCCGTCGGGCAGGTCGCGCCCGACTTCACCCTGCGCGACCAGAACGCCGTCGAGGTCTCGCTGTCCGAGCTGACCGCCACCAAGAACGTCGTCGTCGTGTTCTACCCCTTCGCCTTCTCGGGCATCTGCACCGGTGAGCTCGACGAGATCCGCGACCACCTCGAGCGCTTCGTCTCCGACGACCTGCAGGTCGTGTGCATCTCGTGCGACCCGATGTTCTCGCTGCGAGCCTGGGCCGACGCCCAGGGCTACTTCTTCCCGCTGCTGTCCGACCACTGGCCGCACGGCGAGGTCACCCGGGCCTTCGGCGTGCTCAACGAGGCCAGCGGCGCCCCCATCCGCGGCACGTTCCTCATCGGTCGTGACGGCCTCGTGCACTGGACCCTCGTCAACGGGCCGGGGGAGCGCCGCGACTTCGGCGGGCTGCCGGCCGAGGTCGACGCCCTGCGGTGAGGGCTGCCACACTGTGCGCGGTCGCCCGACCTCGACGAGGGTCGCCGGCCGTTCGGGGCCTGTAGCTCAGCTGGTAGAGCGCCGCGTTTACACCGCGAAGGTCGTCGGTTCGATCCCGGCCGGGCCCACATGAGCGACGTCGACGACCTGACCCTGGGTGAGGTGCTCGAGGTCGTCGAGCGCCTCTACCCGCCGGGCACCGCCCAGTCCTGGGACCGCGTCGGGCTGGTCACGGGCGACCTACGACAGCCGGTACGGCGCATCCACCTCGCCGTCGACCCCACCCTGGCGGTCATCGAGGAGGCGCGAGCGCTCGGCGCCGACCTGCTGCTCACCCACCACCCGCTGCTGCTGCGTGGGGTGCACAGCGTGGCGACGACGAGCGCCAAGGGCGCCAGCGTCACCCACCTCGTCGTCGGTGACGTCGCCCTCTACGTGGCGCACACCAACGCCGACGTCGCAGCCGACGGGGTGTGCGAGGCGCTGGCCGAGGCCTGCGGGCTCGCGGCGACGGTGCCCATGACCGAGTCCGAGGGCCAGCCGATGGGGCGGGTCGGCGACCTCGAGGCACCGCTGGCCCTGCGCGCCTTCGTCGAGCGGCTGGCGACCCGGCTGCCCGAGGCCGCGGGCGGCATCCGCGTCGCCGGCCCACCGGATGCCGTGGTGCACCGCGTCGCCGTGCTCGGCGGCGCCGGTGACGACCTCTTCGACGCCGTGCGGGCCAGCGGCGCCGAGGTCTACGTCACCGCCGACCTGCGCCACCACCCTGCTCTTGAGGCACGCGAGGAGGCCCGCGGCGGCATCCCCTACCTGGTCGACGCCGGGCACTGGGCCAGCGAGCAGGTCTGGCTCGCGCGGGCCGAGCGGGCGCTGCTCGCCGCCCTCGGCGAGCGCGCGACTAGGGTGGAGACCCACATCAGCACAGTGCGCACCGACCCGTGGACCTTCGTGGTCGGTGCCGACCCCGGAGGTAGCCCGTGAACGCCGAGTCCGCCCGCCAGCTGCGGCTGCTCGACCTCCAGGCCATCGACACCCGGCTCGACCAGATCGCCCACGCGCGCTCCCACCTGCCCCAGCTCGCCCAGCTCGCCGACCTGCTCGGCAAGGCCCGGCTCATCGACGACCAGCTGGTGCGCTCGCGCACCGAGTTCGGCGACGTGCAGCGCGAGGTGGCCAAGGCCGAGTCCGACGTGCAGCTGGTGCGCGACCGGGCGGCCCGCGACCAGGCCCGCCTCGACGCCGGCACCGGCTCGGCCAAGGACCTGCAGGCCATCTCGCACGAGCTCACCTCGCTCGCCCGCCGGCAGGGCGAGCTCGAGGACATCGAGCTCGAGGTGATGGAGCGCGCCGAGGCCGCCGAGAGCGACGTCGCCGAGCTCGAGCGGGGCCGCGGCGAGCTGGCCACCCGCATCGAGGCCCTCGAGGCCGCCCGCGACGAGGCCTTCGCCCGCCTCGACGGTGAGGCGGGCGACATCGGCGCCCCCCGCCCCACCGTCGTCGACGAGGTGGGGGCCGACCTGGTCACCCTCTACGAGAAGATCCGCACCGCCAACGGCGGCACCGGCGCCGCGGCGCTGCGCCAGCGCCGCTGCGGCGGGTGCCAGCTCGAGCTGAACCCGGTCGAGATCCAGCGCATCCGCTCCGCACCGGAGGACGAGGTGCTGCGCTGCGAGGAGTGCCGCCGCATCCTGGTGCGCACCGCCGAGTCCGGCCTGTGAGCCGCCGGCTCACCGTCGAGGCCGACGGCGGGTCGCGCGGCAACCCGGGGGTCGCCGGCTACGGCGCCCTGGTCCGCGACACCGACACCGCCGCGCTGCTCGCCGAGCGGGCCAAGCCGCTCGGGAAGCAGTCGAACAACGTCGCCGAGTACGAGGGGCTGATCGCTGGGCTGGAGGCCGCGTTCGCCATCGACCCCACCGCCGAGGTGCACGTGCGGATGGACTCCAAGCTCGTGGTCGAGCAGATGTCCGGTCGCTGGAAGATCAAGCACGAGGACATGCGGCGCCTGGCGCTGCAGGCCCGCGACCTCGTGTCGGGCTTCACCTCGGCCGGTGGCTCGGTGCGCTTCGAGTGGATCCCGCGGGCCGAGAACAAGGCGGCCGACGCCCTGTCGAACGTCGCGATGGACGGCGAGACGGTCGACCGCACCTTCGGCGGCCCGTCGCAGGTCGATGAGGTGCCGGGTGAGCCCGCGGCCGACGACCAGCCGCGCCGCACCGGCTTCGACCGGCGCGGCACCCCCACCCGCGTGGTGCTCGTGCGGCACGGCGTCACCGACTTCACCGCGCAGGGCCGGCTCGACGGGCGCGGCGGCCCCGACCCCCGGCTGAACTCCACCGGCCGGGCCCAGGCGGTGGCCGCTGGCCGCGCCGTGGCCGGACTCGTGCAGGGCCACCCGACCCGCGTCGTCACCTCGTCGCTCTCGCGGGCCATGGAGACCGGTGCGGCCGTGGCGGCCGCCGTCGGCGTCGACCCCGTCGTCGACGCCGAGTGGGACGAGCAGTCCTTCGGCGAGTGGGACGGGCGCTCGATCCCGGAGCTCGTCGAGGGCGAGCGCGACGCCATGCGCGCGCTGCGCGACGACGCCACCTACCGGCCGCCGGGCGGGGAGTCGCACGAGGACCTGGTCGCCCGCGTCGTGCCCGCATGGGAGGGGGTCGTGGCGCAGGGTGGCACCAGCGTCGTGGTCTGCCACCGCAAGCCGATCCTCGTGGTGCTCGCGCACCTGCTCGGCCTGCCGCACGACCGGGCCTGGCGCCTGGCCGCGGCGCCCGGCTCGCTGACCGCCGTCGAGGTCTGGGACGACGGCGAGGTCTCGGTCGCCTTCACCAACCGCACGTGAGGCGGCGCGGCGCACCTGAGACGGGGCGGCGACGGCATCCGGTCGCGACCTACGCTCGTCGCATGACCTATGCAGGTGACGTCACCCCCACCGAGGCGTATGCCGCCGTGACCGGCCCCGACGGCGCCCTCCTCGTCGACGTGCGCACCAGGTCCGAGTGGACCTACGTCGGTGTGCCCGTGCTCGAGGGCACCCACCGCGACGTGGCGTTCGTGGAGTGGTCGACCTTCCCCGAGGGGTGGGTCAACGAGCGGTTCGTCGACGAGGCGCGGGCCGCGGGGCTCGAGCCCGGACGCCCCGTCTACCTGCTGTGCCGTTCCGGTGTGCGATCGAAGGCCGCCGCCGACGCGCTGACGGCCGCCGGGCTGGGGCCGGCGTTCAACGTGCTCGAGGGGTTCGAGGGCCCGCACGACGACTCCGGCCACCGCACCGTCGCGGGGTGGAAGGTCGCCGGCCTGCCCTGGCGGCAGGGCTGAGCATGGACCCGCAGCACTGGCACTCTCAGACCCGTGCCGTTCGGGGAGGGTTGGCGCGCAGCGGTTTCGACGAGACGGCCGAGGCGCTCTACCTGACCTCGGGCTTCGTCTACGAGTCGGCCGAGCAGGCGGAGGCCGCCTTCAAGGACGAGGTCGAGCACTACATCTACAGCCGTTACGGCAACCCCACGGTGACCACCTTCGAGGAGCGGATGCGCCTGCTCGAGGGCGCGGAGGCGTGCTTCGCCACGGCATCCGGCATGGCGGCCGTGTTCACCGCGATGGCCGCGCTGTGCGGCGCGGGCGACCGGGTCGTGTCGTCGCGGGCGCTGTTCGGGTCGTGCTTCGTGATCCTCGACGAGATCCTGCCGCGCTGGGGCGTCGAGACGGTCTTCGTCGACGGCACCGACCTCGACCAGTGGCGCGAGGCGCTGTCGGTGCCGACGACCGCGGTGTTCTTCGAGACGCCGAGCAACCCGATGCAGGAGCTCGTCGACATCGCCGCCGTCAGCGAGCTGGCCCACGCGGCTGGGGCCACCGTGGTGGTCGACAACGTCTTCGGCACACCGGTGTTCTCGCACCCGCTCGACTTCGGCGCCGACGTCGTCGTCTACTCGGCGACCAAGCACATCGACGGGCAGGGCCGGGCGCTCGGCGGTGCGGTGCTCGGCGCGGCGGAGTTCATCGGGGGCCCGGTGAAGAACCTGATGCGGCACACCGGGCCGTCGCTGTCGCCGTTCAACGCCTGGGTGATGACCAAGGGCCTGGAGACCCTCGACCTGCGGGTGCGCCGGATGGCCGACTCGTGCCTCACCGTCGCCCGCACGCTCGAGGAGTGGCAGCACACCGGGCGGGGCATCGGGCGGGTGGTGCACCCGCTCCTGGAGAGCCACCCCCAGCACGACCTCGCCCTGCGCCAGATGGACGGCGGTGGCGGCACGGTGGTCACCTTCGAGGTGGAGGGCGGCAAGGCGGCGGCGTTCGCGCTGATGAACGCCCTGACGCTGGTCGACATCTCGAACAACCTCGGCGACGCCAAGTCGCTCACGACCCACCCGGCGACCACCACGCACCGCCGGCTGGACCCCGAGGCGCGGGCCGCGGTCGGCATCACCGACGGGACGATCCGGGTGTCGGTCGGGCTCGAGGACGTGCGCGACCTGGTGGCCGACCTCGACGCCGCGGTGGCGCGGGCCGCCGCTGTCGGGCGCTGAGGCGGCTGTTACCGTCGCCATCATGAGCGACGTCCTCTCCGTGCAGCGACTGGTCCCGGCTGCGCCCGAGCCGATCTTCGACCTTCTCGTCGACCCCGCCGGGCACGCGGACATCGACGGCGGGGGCACCGTGCGCGGCGCCCGCAGCGGCGGCCGGCGGCTCGCGCTGGGTGACCGCTTCGGCATGGACATGCACCTCGGGGTCGCCTACTCCACCCGCAACACCGTCATCGAGCTCGACGAGAACCGCCGCATCGCGTGGCAGACCACCGCCAGCGGGCCGCTCGGCAGCGTGCTCGGCGGCCGGATCTGGCGTTACGAGCTCGTGCCGGTCGACGGGGGCACGCTGGTGACCGAGACCTGGGACCTCAGCCAGGAGAAGTGGACGAGCAAGGCGGTCATCAAGGTGACCATGACCGCCTCGACCCGCCACAACATGGAGCGCACCCTGGCGCGCCTCGAGGAGCTCGTGACCGCGGCTCAGGACCCCGCGGCCAGCTGACGCTCCTCGGCGACGCCCGCCATCGCCCACCGCACGGCCAGCGTGCCGACCTTCCCGGCGCCACCGGCCAGCGCCGCGCCGGGCCCGCCGACCGGGATCCGCAGCGCCCGGCGTCCCCAGTGGGGGAGCAGGGCCACCCCACCGGAGGCGATCAGGCCGTAGCCGGGGCGGGCCGCCCACGGCAGGGGCGGGTCGAGCAGCAGGAAGCGGGCGGCGGCCCGCGCCTCGCGGGTGGCCTCGAGCTCGGGGCGGTAGGCGGCGAGCGCGGCGGCCAGCTCGGCCACCGTCAGGGGCAGGTCGGTGGCCCCGAGCCGCCCCGCCACGAGCGCGGACTGCTCGACGTAGCCGTCGGCCTCGTCGGCCGTCAGGGGCTCGACGGCATACCGCTGGTAGGCCGTGAGGAAGCTGTGCGCCTCGGCCACGTGCACCCAGCGCAGCAGCCGTGGGTCGCTGGCTTGGTAGGGGCGGCCCTTCGGGTCGCGGCCGCGGACCCGCTCGTGGACGCCGCGCACGCGGGCGATCGCCGCCTCGGCGTCGCCGACCGTGCCGAACGTGGTCGTTGCCAGGAAGTGGGACGTGCGCTGCAGGCGGCCCCAGGGGTCTCCCTTGTAGCCGCTGTGACCCGCGACGCCGGCCATGGCCAGCGGGTGCAGCGACTGCAGCAGCAGCGCGGCCACCCCGCCGGGGAACATCGAGGCGTCGGCGTGCACCCGCCACACCGGGTCGTCCGGGCTGAACCAGCGCTCCCCCTCGCGGCCCCAGATGACCTGGGCCCGCTCGGCGGCGTCGTCACCGGCCACCTTGGCGCGCAAGGCGGCGCCCAGCCGCAGCTGTGACTGGCGGGCGAGGTCGGTGAGGAGGGGCACGGCGAAGGGCTCCTGTCAGTGGGGGTGTGCGGAGTCCAACGCCACGGCTGCCAGGTGCTGAAGGTTTGTCGAAGGTTATCCCTCGTGACCTGCGTCACACGCAGCGCCGGGTTGCCCCGACGCGGGATCAGCGACCCGAAGCCGCCGTCCCTCATGCCGCGGGGTCGCCTCAGGCGGTCAGGGCCAGGGCGCCCGCGCCGGCCGCCACCGCGAGCACCGCGCAGGCCGTGCCGGCGGGCACCAGCCACCGCCACGGCACGACGATGCCGGCCGTGCGGCAGCGCTGGAGCCACAGCAGCGTGGCCAGCGAGGCCCAGGGGGTGATGAGCGGGCCTGCGTTGACGCCGACGAGCAGCGCCATCAGCCGGGGTGCCGCGTCGGCCGCCACCGGCTCGAGCACCAGGTAGGCGGGCAGGTTGTTGGCGACGTTGGCAAGCACCGCCCCGGTGCCCGCGAGCGTCATCAGGGCGGTGCTGCCCGTGCCTCCGGGCACGACCGAGGCGATGAGGCCGCCCAGGCCGCGCTGGTGCAGCACCTCGACGGCCACCGACACCGCCACGAACCCCGCGGCCATCAGCCATGGGACCGGCAGGCCGGCTAGCAGTTGCGGGGCGCGCCACCGGCCCACGACGAGCAGCACGGCCGCGGCCACGAGCGACACCGCCCATGGCGGTGCCCCGAGCGCGAAGAGCGGCCCGAGGGCGACGCACACGGCGGCCGCCCAGCGCAGCAGCACCACGTCGTGCGGCTCGGGCGGGGGGTCGACGGCATACGACTGGCGCAGGGTGCGCCGGTGCAGCACGGCGAGCAGCACCAGCGTCACCACGACGCACGCCAGCGCGGGAGCCCAGGTGAGCCGCACGTAGTCGGCGTGCCCGAGCCCCTGCCGCTCGAACGTGTTGAGCGCCAGCAGGTTGGTCAGGTTCGACACCGGGAGTAGCAACGACCCGGTGTTGGCGATCCACAGCGTGGTCACCGCGAAGACCCGGGCGTCGAGCCCGACCTGCCGGGCCACGGCGAGCCCCACCGGGGTGAGCAGCACCGCGGTGGTGTCGAGCGACAGCACGACCGTGCAGCCGACGGCCAGCAGGGCGAAGAGCAGCCACAGCGCCCACGCCCGGTGCCGTCCGGCGTGCGCCACCCAGTGCCCGGCGACGTCGAACACCCCCGCCCGTTCGGCGACCTCGGCCACCACGGTGATCGCGAGGAGGAACACGACGACCGGCAGCAGGCGCTCGAGCAGCGCCACGGCATCCGCCGTCGTCACGCAGGCACCACGTCCATGACCCACGGCGCGCGAGCATTCACGGGCTCGTGCAGCTGCACGTCAAAGGCGCCGGCCACCACGTCGGCCAGCGCCGGCACCGACCGTGGCGTCACACCGGCGACGCACAGGTGGCGGGCCACGAGGCCGCGGGTGTGCTTGGCCAGATGGCTCGCGCCGGGCACGCGAACCTGCACCCAGCGGGGGGCGAGGTCGGCACCCGGGCGCCACGCGGCGGCATACGGCGCCGACCGGCAGTCGACGACGACCCCGCGTGCGGCGACGCCCGGCAGCACCCGGTCGAGCTCGGGTCGCCACAGCGACGCGAGCGGGCCGAGCCCGGGCAGGGTCGAGGTCATCGAGAGCCGATAGGCGGTGATCCGGTCGCCGGGCCGCACCGCCCCGTGCAGGGCCGAGACGACGACGAGCCAGCGGTTCGCGCGGCGGCGCGCGGCCGTGTCGAGTGTTGCCAGCGCGAGTGCGTCGTAGAGGACCCCGGTGTACACCTCGGCGGCGGGGGTCGCGGGCGCGGTGTCGAGCACCAGGTTGCGGGCGACCTCGTCGAGCAGGCCCGCAGAGACCCCCAGCAGGGCCGTGGCCTCGGGGGAGCGGCTCACCTCGGCGAGCGCCGCGGCGACCCGGGCCCGGGTGCTGGCGAGCTCGGGGAACGACCACGTCGACGGGTCGGCCGGCCTGCCCCGGCGCCGGTTCGCCTTGGACTCCGAGGGAGGGAGCAGGATCAGCACGCAGGCAGCCTACGGTGGTCGGCGCGTCGGTCCCCGACGCCGGTCCTCGGGTCGACGACCATGGCTCCCGTCCCGAACGACGACGTGAGGATGACGCGTGCCAGTACCCGTGGTGTCGGTCGTGATCGCCGTGTACAACATGGCCGAGCACCTGCAGGCGTGCCTGCACTCGATCTGGGACCAGTCGATCGGCGTCGAGCACCTGGAGGTGATCGCGGTCGACGACGGCTCGACCGACGCGAGCCTGGACCTGCTCGACGCCTGGGCCGCCACCCACCCCGAGCTGCTCGTCGTCCGAGGTCCGCGAACCGGAGCGCCGGGCGCCCCCCGCAACCACGGGATCGACCTCAGCCGGGGGGAGTACGTCTTCTTCGCCGATCCCGACGACTACCTCGGCCGCGAGGCGCTCGAGCGGATGCACCGCGCGGCGGAGCAGAATGGCAGTGAGGTCGTCCTCGGGCGGATCTGCGGGGTGGGGCGTCGGGCCCCGACCCGGCCCTTCCTTCGCTCGGTGGGCCGGGGGGACGTCGTGTCCACCGATGCGGTGTGGACGCTGACGGCCCACAAGCTCTTCTCCCGTGACCTGCTGGTGCACCACGGGCTGCGCTTCGCCGAGGGGGCGCGCCTTGCGGAGGAGCAGACCCTCGTGGTCCCGGCGCTCTTCCTCGCCTCGTCGATCTCGGTGGTGGCCGACTACGACTGCTACTACCTGGTCAGCAGGGAGGGCGTCGAGCACCTCACCCAGCAGACGGCGGACCCGACGACGTTCTGGCCCATCGTGCGGTCCTCGCTGGAGACGGTCAGGGCCCACGTCGACGACGGCCCGGTGCGCGACGCCCTGGTCAGACGCTGGGTCGGCGTGGAGATCGCCGGCAAGTTCAGCCCGCGCTTCGCCGGGCAGTCGCCGGCCACGCAGAGCGCGCTGCTCGACGGTGCACGCGAGATCCTCGACGAGCTCGTACCTGAGCGCGTTGATCTCCTGCTGCCGCTGGTCAAGCGCCTGCGGGTCGCCGCAGTCCGGCGGGGGGCGCCGGACCTGGTCCACGAGCTCGGTGCCTTCGACACGCAAGGACCGATCGGCGTACCCGTGGAGGCCGGCGACCGGGTCCTGGCCCCGTGGCCCGGGCTGCGTGACCCGCGGTGGGCGGTTCCCGACGCCTACTACGACGTCACCGACGCGCTGGTACCAGAGCTGGCCGCGGTGTCCGTCGAGACCGATGGCAGGTGGCGCATCGGCGTCCACGTCCGACCCGCGACTCCGGCCGGTCGCGACGCCGCGGTCGACTGGGAGGTGTGTCTGCGACGAGGTGTCGACGAGCACCGCGTCCCGGTCGTAGGGGGCGTGGCCCGTGTCGACCTGGTGGTGATCGACCCGGCCCCGGCCCCGGGTCCGTGGGCCGTAGTCCTGGCCGCGCGGTCCGTGGCCGAGGAGCTGCGGCACGCCGTCGGGGTTCGGGGCGCGAGCTGCGAGGTCGCCGCCAACTGCGATGAGCTCGTTGGCGCGTCGCTGCAGCGCTCCCCTCGCGGGGCGCTGCTGCTGGTCGTCCGCGACGACCTGCCGCGGCGACCGGTGCTGTCGACGACCGGGGTCCGCTGGCGACGCGGTCGTCTCGAGCTGGCGCTCGACGCGACGCAGGCCAGGGGTGACGCCGTGCTGGTGCTGAGATCCGGTGAGCAGACCCGCCGGGTGCCCCTGGTCCTGTCCGACGCGGTCCTGCGGGGATCGTTCGTGCCCGACCGGCTGCTGACCGCGGGCCGGTGGTCGCTGCACCTCGCCAGCCGGCATCCCTCGAGCGAGGTGACCGCCCGGGTGCGCCTCGAGCCGGGCACCCGGACGCCTCGCGGTCGGCTGGCGCGGCTGGTGCCCGTGGGGACGGAGGGCTGGGCCCGGCTCGAGGTCGTCAGCCGCCGCCGTTGGGTACGACTTCACGCGGGGCGGGTCGTGAGCCGGTTGCGGCGCCGCCGGGGGGCAGCCTACGGCCGTTAGGTTGGTCGGCATGCCTCACCCCCACGTGCGCCTGGCCCCGACCGGCGCCGACGTCCCGGGCGAGGTGCTGCACGACCTCGAGGCGAGGTTCGCGGCGGTGCGCGACGATCTCGGGCTGTCGCTCGACTACCCGCCCGACGCCGTGGCCGAGGCCGTGCAAGTGGCGGCCGCGCCGGCCGGGCTGCCCGAGCGCGACGAGACCGCGCTGCCGTTCTTCACCATCGACCCGCCCGGCTCGCTGGACCTCGACCAGGCCATGCACCTCGAGCGCGCCGGCGACGGGCACCGCATCCGCTACGCCATCGCCGACGTGCCGACCTTCGTGCGGCTCGGTGGGGCGCTCGACCGGGCCACCCGTGAGCGCGGCCAGACCGTCTACTGCCCCGACGTGCGGGTGCCGCTGCACCCCGAGGTGCTCTCCGAGGGGGCCGCGAGCCTGCTCCCGGATGCCGTGCGCCCCGCCTTCGTCTGGGACCTGCGCCTCGACGGCGCCGGGCTGCTCTCGGCGGCGGAGGTGCACCGGGCGATGGTGCGCAGCGTCGAGCGGCTCGACTACGCGGACGTGCAGGCGGCCATCGACGCCGGCACGGACGACGAGCGCTTCGTGCTGCTCAAGGAGATCGGCGAGCGCCGCATCGCGCAGGAGCGGGCCCGTGGCGGTGCGAGCCTGCCGATGCCGGAGCAGCAGGTGACCGCTCGCGACGGCGGCGGCTTCACCCTCGAGTTCCGGCCGCCGGTCGCCGCCGAGGAGTGGAACGCGCAGGTCTCCCTGCTCACCGGCATGGCCGCGGCCGCGATGATGCTGGAGGCGGGCGTCGGCGTGCTGCGCACCATGCCGGCCCCCACGCCCGAGGCGGTGAAGTGGTTCCGGCGGGTGGTGCGCGGCCTGGGCGCCGAGTGGCCGCTCGAGCAGCCCTACGGCGACTTCATCCGCGGCCTGGACCGCAGCAACCCGGGGCACCTGGCCCTGATCCACGAGGCCACCGCGCTCTTCCGGGGTGCCGGCTACACGGCATTCGACGGCGAGCCGCCGGCCCAGCGGGACCACGCGGCGGTCGCCGCCCCCTACGCCCACGTCACCGCACCGCTGCGCCGGCTCGTCGACCGCTTCGGCTTGGCCGTGTGCGAGGCCGTGTGCCGCGGCGCCGAGGTGCCGGATGCCGTGCGCGCCGCCCTGCCCGAGCTGGCCGGGCTGATGCGCGACTCCGACCGCCGGGCCCGCACCGCCGAGCGCGCGTGTGCCGACGCCACCGAGGCGGCGGTGCTGCGCGGCCGCGAGGGCGAGTCGTTCGGCGCCGTGGTGATCGACCACACCGACAAGGGCATGGAGGTGCAGCTCGTCGGTCTGCCGGTCATCGCCCGGGTCAGCGGCCGCCGTGCGGCGCTGGGCGTCCACCTGTCGGTGCGGCTCGACCTCGCCGACGTGCGCACCGGCGAGGTCGCCTTCAGCTACGAGTGAGCGCGCCCCCTACACTGGCGGCGGACGAGTCGGGCGGACGGTCGCGTCGGTGGGCAACCACCGCCGAGGAAGGTCCGGGCTCCGAAGGGCAGGATGGTGGCCAACAACCACCCGGGGCGACCCGCGGGACAGTGCCACAGAGAACAGACCGCCCCTGCCGCGCGAGCGGCAGGAGCAAGGGTGAAACGGTGGTGTAAGAGACCACCAGCGACCTGGGTGACCAGGTCGGCTCGGTAAACCCCATCCGGAGCAAGCCCAGACAGCGTGCGATCGAGGGCGGCCCGCCCGAGCACGCGGGTAGGGCGCTGGAGGTGGTCGGCAACGGCCACCCGAGATGGATGACCGTCACCGCGTCGCCGGCAACGGCGGCACGGGACAGAACCCGGCCTACAGCCCGACTCGTCCACTT
>JBBQNZ010000033.1:0-30270 GCA_038330415.1 Actinomycetales bacterium
GGCATCCGCGAGCCCGCCCGGGGCGACCTCGCAGTTGAGGTAGCGGGCGTCGATCCCGTGGTGGCGGTAGGCCGCCTCCACCATGACGACGGTGGGGTTGCCGGCGGCCGGTGTGGAGAACGAGCCGGTGTGGATGCCGAGGAACGTGGGGTCGCTCATGCCGTCACTCCCTGCGTGAGGTCGAGCGCGAGGTGCACCTCGCCGTGCGAGTCGACCTCGCCGGTCGCGACGAACCCGAGCCGCTCGTAGAACGGCTGTGGCGAACCGTCGCCCTGGCCGCAGCTCGTGAACAGCACCTCGGCACCACCGGCGCGCACGGCATCCGCCACGAGGGCGACCGCGGCGCTGCCGTGCCCACGGCGCTGGTGGCGCTCGTCGATGAGCAGCCGCCAGAGGTAGAACGGGCCCCAGCGCTGGTCGGGCACGGGGACGACGTCCCAGCTGACCATCGTGAAGCCGACGGGCACGTCGTCGGCCACCACGGCGCGAATCCACGGGTGACCCTCGGGCTCGGTGGCGGCGTCGATGAGGGACCGGGCGACCCCCGACACGAACTGCTCTTGTGCAGGCGACACCCGCAGCGCCAGCACGGCGTCCTCGATGTCGGGGCTGATCTCGCGAAGGGTGACGTGGGCCATGCGCACAGGACACCATCGACCGGGGTCCCCGGTCGAGGGGGATTGCGGTCGGATGCGATATAGTTGAACCGACAACTAACGCAGGAGTGAGCAGGATGACCACCGCAACGCCGCGCACCGAGTCCCGCCAGCCCGTCGTCTACCTCAGCCACGGAGCACCGCCGCTCGCCGACGACGCCACCTGGACGGCCGAGCTCGCGGCATGGTCCGACGACCTGCCGCGGCCGAGCGCCATCCTCATCGTGTCGGCGCACTGGGAGCTCGCCCCGATGGCGGTCTCCGCCACCACCGGTGACGTGCCGCTGCTCTACGACTTCTGGGGCTTCCCGCAGCGCTACTACGAGGTCACCTACGACGCGCCCGGGGCGCCCGAGCTGGCCAGCTCGGTGGCCGGGCTGCTGTCCGGTGCCGGCGAGACCCTGCACCAGGACCCCCACCGCGGGCTCGACCACGGCGCCTACGTGCCGCTGAAGGAGATGTTCCCCGAGGCCGACGTGCCCGTGGTGCAGCTCTCGATGCCGACCCTCGACCCGCACACGCTGTTCGCGCTCGGCGAGCGGCTCGCCCCGCTGCGCGACGAGAACGTGCTGATCATGGGTTCGGGGTTCACCACGCACAACCTCGGCTGGTTCAACCCGAGCGCTCCTTCGGATGCCGCGCCTCCCACCCCGTCGGCCGAGTTCGACCACTGGGCCGCCGAGACCGTCGGCCGGGGCGACGTCGACTCGGTGCTCGACTTCCTCGCCAAGGCGCCTGCCGCCCGGGAGGCGCACCCGCGCACCGAGCATTGGGCGCCCCTCTACGTCGCCCTCGGGGCCGCCTCGGCCGGCGGGGTCGACGCGACGAGCGTCATCGACGGTTTCTGGTTCGGCCTGAGCAAGCGCTCCTGGCAGTTCGCCTGACGGCGGTGCGGCTCAGCCAGCTCGGCTGAGCCGCACCCGTCGTCACCGCTCCAGGGCCATCAGCCACGCCAGCAGGTAGGACCTGCTGTTGCCGTCGTCGACCCACTTGTCGTCGTGCGTGCGGGCGAGGTCGAGGGCGGCGCGTGCGTCGTCCTTGCCGGCCAGCGCGCCGTACATCAACAGGTAGTCGCCGAACTGCTGGTCATAACCCTTCCCCGCCGTCCCCTCGCGGACCGCCGCCCGGATGCGGTCAGGGTCTCCCGCGAGGTAGGCCGGTGAGCTGGGCGTGAGTGGCAGCAACAGGATGCCGAGCATGGCCGCGGGCGCGGGTGAGAACCACGTCGCGTAGTCGCGCTTGGCACCCCAGGTGAGCGACACGACCTCGTGGTCGAACTTCGCCAGGGCCGGGTCGGCGCGATCAGGGCGGAGCCCGTAGCGAAGCGCGGAGTCCTGCTCGCCGGCCAGCATCCAGGTGGCCTGCGCCCGCAGGGGTGCGTTCTTCGTGGCGTCGGCCCAGAAGGTGAGCCCCACCCAGGCGTTGACCGCCTCGCTGGTGCTCTCCTGGTTGTTGCCGTCGGCGAACGGCGAGGTGCCGCTGGCCCACGAGTGGGCGGCATAGGCGTCGAAGACGCGACGGTCCGGCATCACCGGTGACGAGCCCTGGCCGGCGATGTCGGCGGCGAGCAGGTCGATGACCGGCCGCCATTTCGCGGCCAGCTTCGGGTCGTCGGCGGCGACCACACCGGCGGCGTAGAGGAAGTAGCCGTAGTGGAAGTGGTGGTCGTTGAACTCGTCCGAGCCGAACGACGGGGTGAGCCCGACGACGCCCTTGTTCTTCGCGTCATAGACGAAGCAGGATGCCGGGCGCGTGTCACAGCCGCGTGGCTCGGTCCAGCGGTCGAGCTCGGTGACGACGACCTCGCGCACCGTCGCAGCCGCGTCCTTCAGGCCCAGCTGGTCCGCGAGCCGGTAGAGCTGCGTCGCGCGCTGGAGGGTCTTGCCACCGAAGTAGGTGTCGGCGGGGAAGGGCGGCAGGTCCGCGATGTCCTTGCGCACCTGGGCGCTCAGCTCCTTGCGCTCCTGGTCGCTCAGGCCCGACAGGTCGAGGTCGGCGGTGACCGGCCGCACGGGCGCCGACCAGGTCAGCGACTCGCCGCGGCAGACCTTCAGCGTGCCGTGCACCGAGGGGAAGGTGCCCAGGTCGCAGACGACACCCTCGGGCAGGCCGGCGACCTGGTGCGGCATCGCCACGAACACACGAGCCGGCCCGGAAGGCCCCGACCAGGTGAGCGTGGTGGTCGCCGTTGTCGCGTCGACCCCGTGGGCCACCCGTCCGGAGGTCACCGGGGTGACGAGACCGGCCATCGTCTTAGCGTCGCCGCCGTCGGGCACGGCGAACCAGGTGACCTGGCCACCGGACTTCACCGACACGCTCGCGCCGTCGACACTCGCGCCCTTCGTGACCGCGGCGTAGGACCGGTTCTCGACCGATACCGCGAGGTCGGCGCCACTGGGTGCCGGCGTCATCGCGAGCCGGGTCGCTGCCACGGCCTCGAGGGTGACCGACGGGGTCCCCTGCGCGATCGTCACGCGAGCCAGTGCCGTGCCGGAGGCATCGCGCAGCTCGACCGTGACGCTGAGGTCGTCGGTGCGGGTCACCACACCGGTCTTCACGCCCTCGACGGAGACCGAGACGTCAGTGGGGGCGGACCCCACGACCCCCTTCTCGTTGCTCTCGATGCGCGGCACCCCGAACGCGAACCCGTTGTCGCGCAGCGCGAACCCGAGCGGCAGGGGGAACACGGGCTGGGCCTTCGGCCCGAACACGAGACCGGAGTACCAGCGGTTGGTGGGGGGAACCACGTCCTTGGCCAGGCGCTGCGTCGGCAGCTCCTTGGGCGTGCGCTGCACGAGGGCCGCGGCATCCTTCTTCACCATGGCGGGGTCGAGCACCGGCACCTCGGAGCGGGTCACGGGCCGCCCGCCCGCAGCGGAGGTGTCAGGCTCGCTCCCACCGGAGCGGGCCATCGTGACAGCCACGGCCGCCACGATGACGAGCACCGGCACCACGACGAGCGCCATGAGCGCCGGACCCCGCGACGGGGGCAGGCGGAAGGGGAGGCCCGCCATCAGCGCAGCCCGATCTTTCGCAGGAAGTCGAACATCGCGTCGGTCGGCCCAGCCAGCGGCCCGTCGTCGCGCAGCGCCAGGGTTGCGGACAGCGGAGTGCCGGGCGCGGTGAGCTTGCTGTTCGCCGAATCGCGCAGCGCGTCGCTCGAGATGGTCACCTTGGTGAGGGCCACCCCGCCCTCGGTGGCGACCGAGACCGAGCGCACCTCACCGGGCACGGTCCGGTTGTCCGGCAGGAGGAGGTCGACGTGGGCACCGGTCTCGACCCGCCCGTAGTCGCGCGGCGAGAGCCGGAACTCGGCGACCGCGTACTCCGACCCCACGGCGGTGATGGTGGCGAGCGCGGCGCCGCTCTGGACGAAGCCGCCCTCGGTGCTCTGCACGTCGGTGAGCACGCCCGTGGTGAGGGCGCGGTAGGTCACGGTCGACTTCTTCGGGTCGACGGCGTATGCGGCGTTCTTCACGGCCGCAACCGCGGAGACGGTCTCGCCGGCGTTGCCGACCGTCCGGGGGACGACGACCGTGTACAGGCTGTCACCCTTGTCGACGGTGTCGCCCGCGGTGGCCTTCTGGTCGACGACCACGCCACCGAACTGGGCGCCGACGGTGACCTGGTCGGCCACCACGTGGGCGGTGAGGCTCAGGGCCTGCGAGCGCCGCTGGTTGAACACCAGGGTCAGCGCCGCGACGAGGGCGATGACGAGGACGAGGCCCCCGTAGAGGCGGAAGCGGTTGGACCAGGTCATGAGCGGACTCCAGAGTTCGAGGTGAGCGAGGGAAGCGAGGCCGACGGCACCGGCTGGGGAGCCGGCGCGGACAGCACCGGCGCCAGAGCGGGCTCGGACGGCGCAGGCTGGGGAGCCGGCGCCATCGGCCGGGCGAGGTGGGCGCGGGCTCGGGTCGTGGCCGCGCGATCGGACGGGGCCGTGGCGCTGCGAGGGTGCAGCAGGCGCTGGTGCTCGCGCAGCCCGGCGTACACGAAGCCCCCGAGGATCAGCGTGTTGGTGATGTTCCAGACGGTGGCCAGGGTGAGCTGGCTGTGGCCGATGTCGCGCCACACCGCGACCCCGGAGCTGAGCAGCAGGAAGGTGAACATGAGAACCTGCGCCACCATGAAGTTGAACGGCGAGCTCGGCCGGCCACGACGACCGGTGACGTGCCACTTCTGCTCGCGGCCGACCAGCACGTTGAACAGGGCCCGCGTGTAGATCGGGAACGACACGGTGGCGAGCATCAGGCACTCCCACCGGAAAGAGCCGAGGGTGAAGAAGGCCAGCACGATCTGCATGCCGTAGAACCCGAGGTAGAACAGCAGCCAGGTCGACAGCCCCATGCCCACCGACACCGGGCGAAGGTCGAAGAAGATCTCCAGCGGAGGCACCAGGAGCAGCAGTACCGGGGTGATTCCGGTGAGGTAGTGGGTGGCCGTGACGAGGTACATGATCCGCTGGTCGGCAGTGAGCCGGCGCTTGCGGCTGAGCGGGTTGTGCGTCATCAGGATCTCGAACCCGCCAGTGGCCCAACGCTGCTGCTGCTTCGTGAAGCCCTCGATGGTCTCCGGCGCGTCGCCGACAGCGAGCACGTCGGGGATGTAGACGCTGCGCCAGCCGCGCTCGTGCAGCATCAGCGAGGTCCACACGTCCTCGGACTTGGAGTCGGTGTACATGCCACCGATGTCGTCGACGGCCGCCCGGCGGAAGACGACGTTGGTGCCGACACAGAACGCCCCGTTGAAGTGGTTCCTTCCGGGCTGGATGAACCGGTAGAACACGGTCTGCATGTATCCGGCTCCGCGGGAGATGACCGAGGTGAGGTTGCCATAGGTCTGCGGGGTCTGCACGAAGGCGACGTCCTTGCTGACGAAGAACGGCACCGTCTCGAGGAGGAAGTCCTCCTTGGGCACGAAGTCGGCGTCGAAGATCGCGAAGTACTCGCCCTTCGCGAGGGACAGCGCGTGGTTGACGTTGCCCGCCTTGGCGCCGTTGTTCGACAGCCGACGCACGTAGTAGCAGCCCAGCTCGGCCGCGAGCCGGCGCACCTCGTCGGAGCGCCCGTCGTCGAGGATCCAGGTGCGGTGCCGGCCCTTCATGGCGCGGGCCGCGACTGCCGTGCGCCGGATGGTGGCCACGGGCTCGCCGTAGACGGTGATGAAGACGTCGACGAGCGCCTCCTTGCCGTGGACCCGGATCGGCCGGTCCGTGGCGTCGCCGCCCCGGGGCGCCGGGCCGAGCAACGCGTCTCGGGCCGCGTGGAAGGCGTAGTCACGCGGGCTGGCCGCACCGGCCAGGATGGTCCACATCGAGACGAGGGCCTGGCTGATCAGCACCGTCTCGGCGATGATCACCATCGACCACGGCAGCAGGTCGCCCCGGTTGCTGGGGGCGAGGAGGAACCAGGAGTAGAGCAGGATCCCCGCGGCGGCCAGCACAGTGAGGAGGATGACGATGGGTGAGTAGACCTTCTCCGTGCGGGCGCGCCGCTCGAGGGCGAGGCGTTCGTCACCGCTTGCGAGATCGTGGGATGGGTCAAAGGACATAGGTAACCTCTACGGTTGATGGACATGCGGGCATCGCGGTATCGCGCCCCCCCGGGTGCGGCATCTTTGCCAGTGGTCGTCGCTCGTGCGACAGACGTCATTCGGCCCGACCGTCACACGTGGACGGCGGGCCGAGATCACCACCGTACCGGAGGTTGGAGCACTGCTCCAACCTCGCGGCGCTGCTGCGCGCTCCGCGGCAGCCTGCGTTCACGCTGGTCTTCCACCGCGTGAACAGGCGGTTTGCGCCGCCTGACCGTTCGTGCACACTTCGGTCATGACGCTCGTCGCCCCCACCGTCGAGGAGCACCTGGCGGGCCTCGACGCCGCCGTCGACCGGTTGGCCGTGTGGGCCCGGTCCGCCGGCCCGGACGCCCCGGTGCCGACCTGTCCGGGGTGGGTCGTGCGCGACCTGCTGGCCCACCAGGGGATGGTGCACCGCTGGGCGACCGCCGTGGTGTGCGGCCAGGACCCCGCCGGCGTCGACGACGCCGCCCTCGAGGCGGAGGGCCGGGCTGCCGCAGACCCGGTCGGCTGGCTGCTCGACGGCACCGCACCCCTGGTCGACGCCCTGCACTCCGCTCCCGACGACCTCGTCGTGCTGACCTTCCTCAAGGAGGCGCCACCGGCTCGGGCGTTCTGGGCCCGCAGGCAGTGCCACGAGACCACGGTGCACGCCCTCGACGCACTGTCGGCCCTGGAGCAACGTCCTCTCGGTGCCGACGACGTCTGGCTCACCGACGCCCTGGCGGTCGACGGGGTCGACGAGCTGCTCGTCGGGTTCTGGCAGCGACGTACCAAGGGGCCGCGCAGCGAATCCCCGTACGCTGCAGCCGTCGTCGTGGCCGACGCCCCCGTGTGGATGCTCGAGATCAGCGACCAGAGCCCGGTGACCCGGCGGCGGGAGCCGGGTGCCGGCATCCCGGCCGGTGTGCGGGCCGTGCGCGGGTCGGCACGCGACCTCTATCTGGCGCTGTGGAACCGGGGTGGAACGGTCGACGACCCGACCGGGCTGCTCGAGGCGTGGCGGGACCGCGGCGCGATCAGCTGGTGAGGTGGCGACCGAGGAACTCCTCGATCCGCGCCCAGGCGTCCGTCGCCGACTTCGGCTCCGGGCCGACGTGCATGACCAGGCGGGTCATCGGGGCCAGGTACCAGGGCGAGTGGTCGGCCTCGTTGAGGAACGCGTGCCCGGCGTCGGGGTACTCCTTGACGTCGTGCTCGACGCCCCGCTGCGTCAGCGCGGCCGCCAGGGTCGCAGCGGCGCCGCGCAGGTAGCGGTCGCGCCCGCCGTAGCTCGCGACCACCGGGCAGGCGCCGTCGAGGGCGGCGAGGTCCTGCGGCAGCGCACCGTAGTTGGCGGCCACGGCATCCCAGCCGGGGCGGCCGGCGAGCAGCAGGGCGAAGCCCCCGCCCAGGCAGAACCCGATCACCCCGACCGACCCCGTGCAGGCCGGGTCGGCCAGCAGCGATGAGCGCGCCGACTCGAGGTCGTCGAACGCCTGGCCGCGTCCCGTGCGCAGAGCGGTCATCGTCTGCGCCAGGCACACGATGCGGCGACCGCGGGAGACCAGGTCTGGGGCGAGCACCACGTAGCCCATCGCCGCGAGCCGGTCGGCGTGCCGCTTCATCTCGTCGTCGAGCCCGAAGATCTCGTGCACGAGCACCAGAGCGGGCCACGGCCCGTCACCGGCCGGCGCCGCCCGGTATGCCGGGAGGTCGCCGACCGTCGTCATCTCACCCATGGCCGGACCCTACTGCCCGCCCGGCGGATGACCGCGGGCGGCGCCGCCGGGAGGTCAGTGCGAGGGTCGCGGCTTCTTCTTCGGCGCGGGTCGGGTCGGGTCGTCGAGCACCGGCTCCACGTGCTCGGGCACCTTCACCGGCCGCAGCTGAGCCCAGACCATGAAGCCGATGCCGATGACCAGCATCACGATGCCGGCCACCAGGTTGGCGTTGGAGCCGCCGGTCTTGTCGGTCTCGGGGTCGGCGAACAGGCCCATCAGGGTGAGGATGACGCCGTAGATCGTGAGCAGGGCCCCGATGATGTTGCGGATGTCGAAGATGCCGGCCGTCTTCTTCTCTTGCTGTGCCATGGCTGCTCCTGCTCAGAAGAGGATGTTGAGGACGGTGACCATGACGAGCGACAGCCCCGCGAGCGGCAGCGTGCGCCGGTACCACGGGTAGGTGTGCTCGAGGGGGTCCTGGCGGGCCTCCTTCGGTGTCTCCGAGTACACCAGACCGACGAGGTCCTCCGCCGGGGTGGGCTTGGTGAACAACGAGATCCCGACCGAGAGGATGAGGTCGACGATGAACGCCGCGGAGGCGGCGACGAAGGCCGCCCCCTGACCGCTCAGCGGGATGACGCCCAGGCTCGCCGACCCGAAGGCGTCCTCGGTGAGGAAGGCGACCGTCACCGCCGAGAGCGTGCCGGCGATCAGGCCGATCCAGGCGGCCGTGCCCGTCATCCGCTTCCAGAACATACCGAGGATGAACGTCGCGAACAGCGGCGCGTTGAAGAACCCGAACAGGGTCTGGAGGTAGTCCATGATGTTCGAGAACGAGCTGGCCAGCAGCGCCGTGAAGATCGCGATGACCGTCGCCCCGACGGTCGCGAGCCGGCCGATCCGCAGGTAGTAGTCGTCGGAGCGGTCCTTGCGGATGTAGCGCTGCCACAGGTCGTAGCTGAAGACGGTGTTGAACGCCGAGATGTTCGCGGCCATGCCGGCCATGAACGCCGCGAGGAGGCCGGTGATCGCCAGCCCCAGCAGGCCGTTGGGCAGCAGGTCGCGCATCAGGTAGAGCATCGAGTCGTTGTACGCGACCCCCTTGCCCGAGGCGCCTCCCGGCACCGCCTCGCCGTTCTTCAGCTGCATGATCTCGGGCACCAGGACGGCGGCGATCATGCCGGGGATGATGGTCAGGAACGGCACGAACATCTTCGGGAACGAGCCGATCACCGGCGTCTTGCGAGCCGAGGCGATCGAGTCGGACGCCATCGCGCGCTGCACCTCGACGAAGTTGGTCGTCCAGTAGCCGAAGGACAGCACGAACCCGAGGCCGAACACGATGCCGACGACCGACAGGAACCCTGAGCTGAACCCGGTGAGCGCCTGGCCCGGCCACGAGTTCAGCTGGTCGGCCGCCGACGGCACCCCCGCCGCTGGCGGGGCGTTGTTCGCCGCGACGGTGATCTTCTCCTCGAGGCCGCTCCAGCCACCGACCCGGTTCAGCCCGATGATGACCAGTGGCAGCAGCGAGGCGACGATCACGAAGAACTGCAGCACCTCGTTGTAGATCGCGGCCGAGAGCCCGCCGAGGGTGATGTAGGAGAGCACGATGATCGCGGCGACGATGAGCGCCGACCACAGCGGCCAGCCGAGCAGCGCGTGCACGATCGAGCCGAGCAGGTAGAGGTTGACGCCGGCGATCAGCAGCTGCGCCACGGCGAACGACGTCGCGTTGACCAGGTGTGCCTTGGTGCCGAAACGACGGAACATGAACTCCGGGACCGAGCGCACCTTGGAGCCGTAGTAGAACGGCATCATCACGACGCCGAGGAACAGCATCGCGGGGATGGCGCCGATCCAGAAGTAGTGCACCGTCGCGATGCCGATCTGGGCGCCGTTGGCCGACATGCCCATGATCTCGACGGCCCCGAGGTTGGCCGAGATGAACGCCAGGCCGGTCACCCAGGCGGGCAGCGAGCGGCCCGACAGGAAGAAGTCGAGCGAGTCGGACACCGAGCGCCGGGCGATCAGGCCGATGCCGAGCACGAACACGAAGTAGACCGCGAGGATCAGGTAGTCGACCGGCGAGGCGTCGATGAGCGTGTCCGCACTCACCACCGCCGCCGGCAGGCCCTCCGTCACGGTCTGCGCCAGTCCCACCACTGCGACCACCCGTCCTCTACGCCGAGGCAGTCACCACCCCCACGGCGGCAACGTTGGTCACGCTAGTGGAGGTGGTGCCGCCTCACCTCCCGAGCGGACGCACGAGTTCTGGGGGGCCTCCCACGGCATCCGGCGTTTCGTCGAGGTCTGTCACCGCGCCCTGGAACTGCGCGGCGTAGAGCTTGGCGAAAGCGCCTCCGGCAGCGAGCAGCTCGGCGTGCGAGCCGCGCTCGACGATGCGTCCCTCCTCCATGACGAGGATGAGGTCGGCATCGCGGATCGTGGAGAGCCGGTGCGCGATGACGAAGCTGGTGCGGTCGGAGCGCAGCGCAGACATCGCGTGCTGCACGAGCAGCTCGGTGCGGGTGTCGACCGAGCTCGTCGCCTCGTCGAGGATGAGCAGGCTCGGCGCGGCGAGGAAGGCCCGGGCGATGGTGATGAGCTGGCGCTCGCCCGCGCTGATGTTGTCGGCCTCGGCGTTGAGCACGGTGTCGTAGCCGTCGGGCAGCGAGTGCACGAAGCGGTCGACGTAGGTCGCCCGGGCTGCCTCGATGACCTCCTTGTCGGTGGCTCCCGGCCGGCCGTAGGCGATGTTCTCGCGGATGGTGCCGCCGAACAGCCAGGTGTCCTGCAGCACCATTCCGATGCGCGAGCGCAGGCCGTGCCGGGTGAGCTTGGTGATGTCGACGTCGTCGAGGGTGATCCGCCCACCCTTGAGCTCGTAGAACCGCAGCACCAGGTTGACCAGGGTGGTCTTTCCGGCGCCGGTGGGCCCGACGATGGCGACGGTCTGGCCGGGCTCGACCATGAGGTCGAGGTGCTCGATGAGCGGGGTGTCGTCGCGGTAGGAGAACGTGACGTCCTCGAAGGCGACCCGGCCGCGCGGGTCGGCGATGGTGGCGGGGTGCTCGGTGTCAGGCTCCTGCTCGGGCGCGTCGAGCACCGCGAACACCCGCTCGGCGGAGGCGACCCCGCTCTGCATCAGGTTCGCCATCGAGGCCACCTGGGTGAGCGGCTGGGTGAACTGGCGCGAGTACTGGATGAAGGCCTGCACGTCGCCCAGGCTCATCGTGCCTGAGGCGACCCGCAGCCCGCCGACCACCGCGATGACGACGTAGTTGAGGTTCCCGATGAACATCATCGTCGGCATGATGATGCCGCTGATGAACTGGGCTCGGAAGCTCGAGTGGTACAGCGCGTCGTTGCGCTCGGCGAACAAGGCGTCGGCCTCCTGCTGGCGGCCGAACACCTTGACCAGCTCGTGCCCGGTGTAGGTCTCCTCCACCACGCCGTTGACCTCGCCGGTGCTCTTCCACTGCTGCACGAAGTGCTTCTGGCTGCGCTTGCCGATCATCGCCGTGACGACGATGGTGATGGGGATCGTCACCAGCGCGAGCAGCGCGAGCAGCGGCGAGATCCAGATCATCATCGCGATCATCGCCACGACGGTGAGCAGCGAGGTGAGCAGTTGGCTCAGGGTCTGCTGCAGGCTCTGCGCGACGTTGTCGATGTCGTTGGTGACCCGGCTGAGCAGCTCACCGCGCGGCTGCTGGTCGAAGTAGGGCAGGGCGAGGCGGTTCAGCTTGTCCTCGACGTCGCGCCGCAGCCGGTAGATCGTGCGGTTGACCGCGATCGTGAGCATCCGACCCTGCATCCACTGCAGCAGCGCGGCCACGACGTAGAGGGCGAGCACGAACAGCAGGATGCGGGCCAGGGCCGTGAAGTCGATGCCCTGGCCGGGCACCACGTGCTGCATCGCCGCGAGCATGTCGGCGAGGTTGTCCTGGCCCTGGGCGCGCAGCGCGTCGGCAGCCTGGGCCTGGGTGACCCCGGCGGGGATCTGCGCCCCGAAGACGCCGGCGAAGATCAGGTCGGTGGCCCCGCCGAGGATCTTGGGGCCGATCGCGCTGAGCACGACGCTCGCCACCGCGAACGCCACGACCGTCCACACGATGAACCGCTCCGGGTGCAGCAACGCGAGCACCCGCTTCGCGGACGGGACGAAGTCCTGGGACTTCTCGGTGGGCACCCCGATCTGCATGTGGGGCGGGCCGCCCCGGCGGGCGGCAGCCGGGCCACGGCGCTGCTCGGCGGCCTTCTCCTCCTCGGTCTTGAGCTCGCTCATGCCGCCTCCTCCATCGCCTGCTGGCTCTCGACGATCTCGACGTAGGTCGGGCAGCTCTCGAGCAGCTCGGCGTGCGTGCCGTTCCCCACGACCTGCCCGTCGTCGAGCACGACGATCCGGTCGGCGTGGACGATGCTCGACACCCGTTGGGCGACCACGATGACGACGGCATCCCTGGTCACCGGCCGCATCGCGGCCCGTAGCCGCGCGTCGGTGGCGACGTCGAGCGCCGAGAACGCGTCGTCGAACAGGTAGATGCCGGCCTTGCTCACCAGGGCCCGCGCGATGGCCAGCCGCTGGCGCTGGCCGCCGCTGACGTTGGTGCCGCCCTGGGCGATCGGCGACTCCAGGCCGTCGGGCATGGCGCGCACGAAGTCGTCGGCCTGGGCCACGGTGAGGGCCTGCCAGAGCTCGTCATCGGCGGCGTCGGGGTCGCCGTAGCGCAGGTTGGACGCCACGGTGCCGGTGAACAGGTAGGGCCGCTGTGGCACCAGGCCGATGTGCGACCAGAGGGCCTCGGGGTCGGCTTCACGCACATCGACACCACCGACGAGGACCTGGCCCTCGGTGACGTCGTGCAGCCGCGGGATCAGGCCCACCAGGGTGGTCTTGCCCGAGCCGGTGGAGCCTACGATCGCCGTCGTCGTGCCGGGCTCGGCGCGCATCGACACCTCGCGCAGCACCGGCGACTCGGCCCCGGGGTAGGAGAACGTGGCGCCGCGCAGCTCGACGGTCACCGGGCCGGGCGGGATGACGAGCGGGTCGGCGGGGGCGTGCACCGAGCTCTCGGTGTCGAGCACCTCCTGGATGCGCCCGGCCGAGACGGTGGCGCGCGGGATCATCATCGCCATGAAGGTCGCCATCATCACCGACATCAGGATCTGGATCAGGTAGGACATGAACGCGGTGAGCGAGCCGATCTCCATCTGCCCGCTGTCGATGCGGTGGGCGCCGAACCACAGCACCGCCACCGTCGAGGCGTTGAAGATGACCATGACGACGGGGAACGCGAGCGCCATCAGCTTGCCGACGGCCAGCGCCGTGCCGGTGTAGGTGCGGTTGGCCACCGCGAAGCGCTCGCGCTCGACATCCTCGCGCACGAACGCGCGCACCACGCGCAGGCCGGTGATCTGCTCGCGCAGGATTCGGTTGACCGAGTCGACGGCGGTCTGCATCGAGCGGAAGTGGGGCACCATCCGCGAGATGATCAGGCCGATGGCCAGGCCCAGGGCCGGCACCGCGACGGCGACCAGCCAGGCGAGGCCGACGTCCTCGCGCAGAGCCATGAAGATGCCGCCCACCATCATGATCGGCGCGGAGACCATGATCGCGAGGAACATGTAGGTGACCGTCTGCACCTGGGTCACGTCGTTGGTGCTGCGGCTGATCAGGGTCGGGGCGCCGAAGCGGGAGAGCTCCTGGGCCGAGAACTGGCCAACCCGGTGGAACACCGACGAGCGAACCTCGCGGCCGAGCGAGGCCGAGGTCTGCGCGCCGATCCGGGTGGCGCCGATCGTGGCGATGATCTGCACGAACGAGACAGCCAGCATGAGCAGGCCGGTGCGCAGGATGAAGCCGGTGTTCCCCACCGCGACGCCCTCGTCGATGATCCGGCCGTTGAGGCTCGGCAGGTAGAGGGACGCCAGCGTGGCGACGAGCTGGAGCACGAGGAGCACGCCCAGCACCGCGGCGTACGGGGTGAGGTAGGTGCGGATCAGTCGGTACAACATCAGGTGGACCTCCGGGTGCCGTCGAGGACGACGGAGACGATCTCGGCCGGCGTCATCGACCGGACCGGGAGCATCGGGTGGGCGCTCGCGAGCGTGAGGTGGGCCAGGATGTTGACGACGTCCTGCGGCGGGAGGCGCAGCGCCGTCGCGTCCGGGCCGATGAGGTCGAGGAACGCGGCGTCGACGGCGGGGTCGCTCATCGGCTTGCGGCGGTCGCGCCCCGGGCCCTCGTGCGTGATGGGCTCGCCGCCCGCCTGGTGCAGGGCGCCGATCACGCCGATGATCCGCTCGACCCAGCCCTGCATCACGGCCACCGCCGCCTCGAGCCGGTCGTCGAGCGGCAGGTCGGTGTCGATCCCCCGCAGTGACGCCACCACACCGGTGGTGTCGAACACCGCTGTCGCGCAGGCCTGCACGAGCTCATCCTTGGTGCCGAAGGCTCGAAAGACGGTACCCTCGGCGATGCCGGCCGCCTCGGCCACCTGCTTGGTCGTCACGGCCACGCCGTGCTCGCGCAGCAGCGGGATGGTCACCTCGACGAGCGAGGCGCGGCGGTCCGCGACGCTGAGGGCAGGGGCACGTGGGGTCACCGCACCACTGTAAGTGAGTGAGCACTCACTCACAAGTGCATTGTGTCACCGGTGGCCGCCGAGCCGACCGTCCCCGAATCGACCAATAGGTCACACAAGGGACACCTCAACCACAGGGCACCGTCCCCGAATCGACCAATAGGTCACACAAGGGACGCCCCCGAGTAGGTTGCTGCCCCTCTGCTGGTTTCAGGCAGCCGCCGTCAGGACCCGGAAGTGGCGGCGCCAGTCGTCCGACAGGACTGCCGGGACCGGGATTCCTTTGGCCCGCAACTCGCTCACGAGCCGCTCGAGGAGGGTCTCGGTCTGCTCGTACAGCTCGTCAGCATGGACGACCACGAACGTCCAGCCGTCGTCGGTGCTGAGCTCGGTGCGCCGCGCCTCGTCGTGTTCTCGCTGCTCGTCCGTGTCGTGCCACCGCCCGTCGTACTCGATGGCCAGCCGCACCTCCTCGAAGCCGAGGTCGATGCGGTACCGGAGCTCTCCGTCAGCGTCGTAGATGCGAATGTCGACCTGAGGTTCGGGGAGCCCGGCCAGCACCATCAGCAGGCGCAGCGCGGTCTCGGGCACGGAGTCGACGCGCTCTCGGACCAAGCGTGCACCGAGCAGTGCTTCGTTGCGACACTGACCCGGCCACGCATCCGCGTAGTGGATGAGCTCGCTGGGTGTCGATCGACCCTTCTTGACGAGTCGGTCGCCGAGCGCCACGAGGTCGACCAGTCCGAGGTACTTGGCCAGATGACAGAAGGTCTGACCGGGCGACGTCACCGGAAGGCCGTGGCGACGCTTGATGTCCAGACGATGACGGAACCGATGCGGTTTGACTCCACGGAGTCGAAACCTCACGTCCCTCATGAACGAGATGTGCACCCAGTCACTGTCCGGGACCACTCCGCCCCACAGGCGGGCCGCAGTCCAATGGCTGACCACGCCCCCCTCGGGGCAGACGAGCAGGGCCGCGCGGGCCCGCACCACCACGGTGTCTGGGATACGGGCATCCACGACCACCCCGCTGAACACGGTGCGGAAGTCGCGGCTCTTCAGTCGCCGCTCAGACACACCGAGGACCTTGGCCTCGCTACGCAGGAACGGGCCTGGAATGGGGGCGATGTCGTCCGGCATCCAGCAAGGGTGGCACCGATGGCGAGACGGCCGCCGGCGTCATCCACAGGTGTCCCTGACGTGACCTATTGGTCGATCTCGGGACAGGACTGCCGTCCCTGACGCGACCTATTGGTCGATCTCGGGACGGAGGAGGTCAGCGGAGGAGGCCGTCCTTGACGGCGTCGCGCAGGAAGGCCACCACCTCGGCCCGCACCTCGCCGCCGTCGAGGTCGAGCAGGCCGGCGATCGCGGCCGCCGCGGCCCGGGCGGTCAGGTCGCCGTCGCACACCGACGCGAACGCCGCGGTCACGGTGGTGAGGGTGAGGTGCCGGCGCAGCCCGCCGCCCTGGCGCAGCACGATGGCCGTGGGGTCGAGGGCACCGGGCATGGTGTGCCGCTCCTCGTGCACGTCGGGGGCGCACCGCCAGGCGACGTCGAGCACCGCGTCGTCGTCGTGCTCGGCCAGCCAGGTGCGGGCGTCCAGCCCCGCCAGCACGGTCGGGCCCATCGGCGCCTCGACCGGCCACGGCACGTCCATCAGGTCGACGAAAGGCTCCCGGTCAGAACGCGGCCGGTGCAGGGTCACCACACCGAACCCGATCGCCTCCACCTCGCGCGCCTCGAAGTCGTCGAGCCACGCGGCATACATGGCGTTGAAGTCGACCGTGCCGGGGTGGTGACCGCCGTCGCGGGCCCAGGTCTCGGCGTACTCCGCGGGGTCCTGCACCTCACGCTGCACCACCCACGCGTCCAGCCCGGTGCCGTCGAGCCAGGCCCCGACCCGCTCGGTCCACGTCGACCCGCGCGGCACCTCCCAGTTGCCGAGGAACTGCGCGATACCCCCCGGCTCGAGGTGGTCGCCGACCCCGCGCACGAGGTCGCGCACCACGGCATCCCCGGCGGCGCCACCGTCGCGGTACTCGAACAGCGGCACCGCCCCCGACCGCGGCGTGATGACGAACGGCGGGTTGCTCACCACGAGCCCGAAGCGCTCCCCCGCCACCGGGTCGAGCATCGAGCCGGCCCGCACGTCCCAGTCGGCCTCGTCGAGCGCGGCGTTGAACCGGGCGAAGGCCAGCGCCCGCTCGGACAGGTCTGTGACCACGACCTCGTCGGCGTGCCCCTCGAGGTGCAGGGCCTGCACGCCGGACCCGGTGCCCAGATCGAGGGCGCGCTCGACGTGCGGCCGCGGGGTCCACGACGCCAGGGTCGTGGACGCACCCCCGATGCCGAGCACGTGGTTCTCGCGCAGCGGCCGCCGGGTGGCGACCTCGCCCAGGTCGGAGGCAACCCACCAGTCGACACCGTCAGCGGAGTGCGGGCGCAGGTCGCAGAGCGCGACGACGGCATCGCCCTCGGGGTCGACCAGGCCCAGCGCAACGGCACCCTCGACCCCGACGGTCGGCAGCGCGGCCGACGCCTCGGCGACGTCGACGGGGTCGCCGAGAGCGAACAGCCGCACCAGGATCGCGCCCGGCGCGCTCGAGGCGCCGGTGACCCGCTGGGCGGGCAGCGCATGGTCGCGATCGAGGGCGGCGGTGGCCATCGGGCCGAGCAGCTCGGTGACTCCCGCAACGGTGTAGTGGGCGGCGACGAGGTCGGCGCGCAGGGCGCGGACGAGGTCGGGGTCGACGCGGGGCGGGTTCGGGGTCATCGAGGACGAGCGTATGCCGTGCGGCCGCTGGGCTCACCCCCTCACCGCGCCGGGTCATCACCGGTCGTCGACGTTTCCCCACGCTCCGGCTCAGCGCCCCAGCTCAGCGCTCGCGCTGCACCAGGGCCGTCAGCTCGGGCCGGGAGGAGATGCCCAGGCGGGCGTAGACGTTGCGCAGGTGGTACTCGACCGTCTTGGGGCTGAGGAAGAGCCGCAGGGCGGTCTCACGGGTGGTGAGCCCCTCGGTCACCAGCGTGACGATCTGGCGCTCGCGCGGGCTGAGCGCGTCGAGGGCACGAGTCCCTCGCCGCACCACCGTCGCCCCGGTGGCGTCGAGCTCTTCGGCGGCCCGGTCGGCCCAGGGCACCGCCCCGAGCCGCTCGAACGCCTCGAGGGCATCGCGCAACGGCTCGCGGGCGTCGGCCCGGCGGCGGGCCCGGCGCAACCGCTGCCCGTGCAGCAGCCGCGAGCGGGCGGCCTCGAACACGTCGGCGGTGAGGGCATGCTGGCGCGCGGCCTCGCCGAACGCTGCGTCGATGCCGGCCGGCTCGACGAGCAGGGCCTGCGCCCGAGCGGCCCGCGCCAGGGCCCAGGGCCGGCCCTTGGCCAGGGCTCGGGCCGCGTACTCCTCGACGACGACGGCCGCCTCTTCGCCCCGCCCCGCGAGCACCAGGCACTCGGCCAGCTCGGGCCCGGGGTGCATGTCGATGTCCGCGAACCCAGTGCGGCCGAGCAGGGCGTCGAGGTCGGCGAAGTGTTCTGCGGCCTCCTCCACCGCCCCGGCCGCCAGGGCGGACTCGCCGAGGGCGAAGCCCGCCCACACCTGGGCGAAGACATTCGACCTCGGGACGGCGAGCTCGAGGGCCCGGCCGGCATGTCGCACACACTCGTCGGCGGCCCCGCTGCGGGCCTCGAGCCACGCCAGCCCGGCCAACGACATCGCCTCCTCGGTGACCTGCCCGAGCTCCTGGGCCAGCTCGGTCGACTCGGCGTAGGCCGAGCGCGCCGGCCCCCACTGGTCGCGCGTCGCCCCCGCGCGAGCCAGCAGGAACAGCAGACGCGGGAGAGCCCCGACCGCCCACGCCGCACGCCGCTCCTCGATCTCACGGGTGAGCTCGTCGGCAGCCTCCGACCCGCGCAGCCAGAGCATCGTGACGAGCGCCCACACTGCGTCCTCGTCATCGTGCAGGTCGCGGGTGGGGCCCCCCGCCCCGACCTGTCGTGGCGCCCGCAGCTGACGCAGCGCCGCCCCGAGCTCGTCCTCCCCGGAGTGGCCCGCGAGGACGGCCGCCATGCCGATGGTCATCAGGCACCGGCCCCGCGCCGCGCCGCTCAGCGCTCGGGTGAGCAGGCCCGCCGCGTGCCGGGCCGCGGCCGCACCCGCCTCGGCATCCACCAGGTAGAACGCCAGCGACACCACCTCGGCCACGATCCGACTGGCTGCCTCCGGGTCCTGGCTCATCGCCGGGTCGGCAGCGCCCAGGAGGCCACGGCGCGCGCTGTCGAGCGAACCGGCCCGGGCGGCGATGCTCCCGGCCAGCGCAGCCGCCCGCCACGGGGGCGCCGGCCCTGGCGAGTCGCGCACCACCTCGTCGCACAGCCGGGTGGCCCAGGAGGCGTCACCCGCTGCCCAGGCCGCCTCCGCGGCGGCGAACAGCCGGTCGGCGCGCCGGCTCGCCACCGGGGTGATGCCCGCGGCCCGTTCCAGCCCGGCGGCGGCCACGGCCGGGGCGCCGCGCCGGGCAGCCGCGGCGGCGACCTCCTCCAGGGCGGCGGCGAGGTCCTCGTCCGGTCCGGCAGCGGCGGCGGCGAGGTGCCGGACCCGCTCGTCGGTGCGCCCGGGTGGCAGTGCGTCGGCCACGGCGGCATGCAGCCGCCGGCGCTGCTCGGGCGGCAGGCTCGAGTAGACCGCCGACCCCACCAGCGGATGCCGCGGCGACAAACGGTCGCCGTCGAGGTCGACCAGCCCGGCCCGCTCGGCGCGCTCCAGCGCCGGGCCTCCGACCCCCAGCGCGACGGACGCGGCGACGACGAGCGCGGCCGACCCACCTGCCAGCGCTGACAGTGCGACGACCACCTGCACGTCGGGGCCGAGATCTCGAGCCCGCTCGGCGAACACGTCGACGAGCCTGCCGGACAACGGAATCGGGTCGTCGAGCGCCAACCGCGCCAGGGCGTCGGGCCGCCGGACGAGCTCGGTGACGGCCAGCGGGTTGCCCGCCGTGACGGCGCGCGCCCGGGCCGCGGCCTCCGGCGTCGCGGGCAGCCCCAGCTCGGCCATCAGTGAACCGACCTGCGCGGCGTCGAGCCCGTCGACGAGCAGCTCGGGCAGCCCGGCCTCGGCGAGCGGCCCGCCCTCGCCGGTGCGCTGTGCGGCGACGACGAGGACGGGGTCGGCGCCCAGCCGGCGCGCCGCGAAGGCGAGGGCCCGGGCCGACGGCTGGTCGAGCAGGTGGGCGTCGTCGAGCAGCACGACCAGCGGCGCCCGCTCGGCCCGGTGGGTCAGCACGGCAAGCGTCGCGGCTCCGACCGCGAAAGCCGGCGGCGGGTCGCCGTCGCGCAGCGCCAGGGCCACCGCGAGCGCCCGCGCCTGGGGTGCCGGCAGCGCCGCCAGCTCGCCGGTGACGTCGCCGAGCACGAGGCCGAGCGCGGCATACGGCACGTCCTGCTCGGCCGGGGTCCCCACCATCCGCAGCACGAGCGCGCCGGCCGACATCGCGGCCACCTCGTCGAGCAGCGTCGACTTGCCGACCCCCGCCTCACCGGTGACCAGCAGTGCCCCCCCACGGCGCAACCGGGCGCCGGCAAGCAGCCCCGCCACCCGCCGGAGCTCGGTCTCGCGCCCCACGACCATCCCTGCAGTGTAGGAACCACTGGGGTATGACCCTGATGCGGCGAGGGTGGCCGGCGCCGGATCGTCGAGGGCATCGACCCCGGCGTCCGCAGCCGGGATCATGGATCCGGGAGGACACCCCATGGCTCACCAGCAGACCACCACCATCGACACCGACACCTTGATGTCGTTCGTCTTCCGCGCCGTCGACGAGGTGGGCGCCGCACTCAACTGCGCCCTCGTCGTCATGGGCGACCGGCTCGGCTACTACAAGGCGCTGGCCGACGGCGGCCCGATGACCGCGGACGCCCTCGCGGCGGCGACCGGCACCGCCGAGCCCTACGCCCGCGAGTGGCTCAACGCCCAGGCCGCCGGCGCGTTCGTCACCTATGAGCCCGCCGACGGCACCTACGCGCTCCCGCCCGAGCACGTCGTCGCCCTCACCGACGAGAGCAGCCCGGCCTTCCTGCCCGGCTTCTTCCAGATCGCCCTGGGCACTATCCGGGATGCCGACCGCGTCCTGGCCGCGGCACCCGACGGTGACGGGGTGGGCTGGCACGACCACAACACCGACGTGCACGACGGCTGCGAGCGCTTCTTCCGGCCCGGGTACAACGCGCACCTGGTGGCCGAGTGGCTGCCCGCCGTCGACGGCCTGGTCGACAAGCTCACCGCGGGTGCGACCGTCGCCGACATCGGCTGCGGCCACGGCGCGTCGACCGTGCTGATGGCGCAGGCCTACCCGGCCTCGCGGTTCGTGGGCTCCGACTACCACGCGGCCTCGATCGGCACTGCCATGGAGCGGGCCGCCGAAACCGGGGTGGCCGACCGGACCGAGTTCGAGGTGGCCCCGGCATCCTCGTTCAGCGGCTCGGGCTACGACCTGGTGACCACCTTCGACGCCCTGCACGACATGGGCGACCCGGTGGGAGCCGCCAGGCGCGTGCACGACGCCCTCGCCCCGGACGGCGTCTGGATGCTCGTCGAACCGGCCGCGGGCGACCGTGTCGAGGACAACCTCAACCCGCTCGGGCGGGCTTACTACGGCTTCTCGACGCTGCTGTGCACACCCGCCTCGCTCTCGCAGCCGGTCGGGGCGGCACTCGGCACCCAGGCCGGCCCGGCGCGCATCCGCGACGTCACCGTGGCCGCCGGCTTCCGCAGCTTCCGGCTCGCGGCATCCACCCCGTTCAACAACGTGTTCGAGGTGCGGCCGTGACGTGGCCGGCCTGGACCCGACCGGTGCGAGAGGACGTGGCGGTGCAGGGCGGCGTCCGCATCTCGTATGCCGTGCACGGGTCCGGGCCGGCCACTGTGGTGCTGCTGCCCGCCTGGTCGATCGTGCGGTCGCGGATGTGGAAGGCGCAGGTGCCGCACCTGGCGCGGCACCACCGCGTGGTCACCTTCGACGGTCGGGGCAGTGGTGGGTCGGACCGCCCGACGGGCGCGGCCGCCTACGCCAACGCGGAGTACGCCGCCGACACCGTCGCGGTCATGGATGCCGCGGGCGTGGACCGGGCGGTGCTCGTGGGCCTCTCGAGCGGCGCCGCCTGGGCGGCGCAGGTGGCGGCGGAGCACCCCCAGCGCGTGCAGGGGCTGGTGGCGATCGGGCCGGTGTGCGGCTCGTTCCAGCCCCGGGGGCAGGGGGAGCTGGCCACCTACACCGACCCGCAGCAGGGCAGCGAGGGGTGGGCGAAGTACAACCGGCACCACTGGCTCGAGGGCGGCTACGACGACTTCGTCGAGTTCTTCTTCGCGCAGATGTTCCACGAGCCGCACTCGACCCGCCAGCGCGAGGAGGCCGCGGCCTGGGCGCACGAGCTCGCTCCGCAGACATTGGTCGACTGCACCTCCGGGCGGCTCGGGCTGGACGGGGCCGAGACCACCGAGCTGGGTCCGCTGCTGGATGCCGTGAAGTGCCCGGTGCTCGTGCTCCACGGCAGCGAGGACCGGGTGCGCGCGGTCGACGACGGCGTGCGGTTCGCAGACCGCTCCGGGGGCTCTCTGGTCGTGCTCGAGGGTGCCGGTCACGGGCCGGCGATGCGCGACCCGGTGGTCGTCAACCGCGAGGTCGACCGGTTCGTCGAGCGGGTGGCGGAGGCACCCGGCATCCGCGAGACGTCGCCGCGGCGCTGGTCGCGGGCGTTGCGCCGGCAGCGCGAGGTGCTCGTGCTCTCGTCCCCGATCGGGCTGGGCCACACCCGGCGCGACATGGCGATCGTCGAGGCGCTCCGCGAGGAGCACCCCGACGTGCGGGTGCGCTGGCTGGCCCAGGACCCGGTGACCCGGGTGCTGGAGTCGGCCGGCGAGCTGGTGCACCCCGCCTCGCGCTGGCTGGCGTCGGAGTCGGCGCACGTCGAGGCCGAGTGCGGCGAGCACGACCTCGACGCGTTCGAGGCGATCCGGCGGATGGACGACATCCTGGTGAACAACTTCATGGTGCTCGACGAGGTGCTGGAGACCGAGCACGTCGACCTCGTCGTCGGGGACGAGGCGTGGGAGACCGACCACTTCCTGCACGAGAACCCCGAGCTCAAGCGGGGCGCGTTCGCCTGGCTCACCGACTTCGTCGGGTGGCTGCCGATGCCGGCCGGCGGCGAACGGCAGGCGGCCCTGACCGCCGACTACAACGCCGAGATGCTCGAGCACCGCGAGCGCTTCCCCTGGGTGCGCGACCGGTCGGTCTTCGTGGGAACCCCTGACGACGTCGTGCCCGACGCGTTCGGGCCCGGGCTGCCGGCGATCCGGGAGTGGACGCAAGGCCAGTTCGACTTCACCGGCTACGTGAGCGGGTTCGTGCCGCCCACCGATGAGGAGCGGGGACGGCTGCGGGAGGAGCTGGGCTGGCGCGAGCACGAGACCGTGTGCGTGGTGGCGGTCGGGGGAACGGCCGTCGGCGGCACCCTGCTGCGGCGGGTGCTCGACGCCGTGCCGGCGGCCCGCCGCGCGCGGCCGGACCTGCGGTTCGTCGTGGTGGCGGGGCCGCGGATCGACCCGAGGTCACTGCCCCGGCGACGCGGTGCGACGGTGCTGGGCTACGTGCCCGACCTCTGGCGCCACCTGGCCGCCTGCGACGTGGCCGTGGTGCAGGGTGGGCTCACCACCTGCATGGAGCTCACCGCGTCGCGGCGGCCGTTCCTCTATGTGCCGCTGCGCAACCACTTCGAGCAGAACCGGCACGTGCGGCACCGGCTGGAGCGCTACGGCGCGGGCACCCACCTCCCCTATGAGCAGCTCGTCGACCCCGACGCCCTGTGCGCCGAGCTGCTCGCGACGCTGGCCCGCCCGGTCACCTCCGCACCGGTCGAGACCGACGGGGCGGCCCGGGCGGCGCGCCTCCTGGCCGACCTGCTCTGACCAGTGACCTCCCGGCGCGTCCGGGGCTGGGCACGCCGGAGGGGCCGGGTTCTCGCGAACCCGGCCCCTCGGCATCCGAGCTGGTGCTAGATCGACACCGGGTGCTGCTGCTCCGCCGACGCCGAGTCGGGGTCGGTGTCGTTGCCGATCGCGATGTCCTTGCTCTTGGAGTAGGCGACCGCCGCGACGACGATGACGAGGGCGACCGCCGCGATGCCGTAGCGGATCGCGGGCGAGGCCCCGGCGCCGACGGTCAGCGAGACGATGGCCGGCGCGATGAGCACCGAGACCAGGTTCATCACCTTGAGCAGCGGGTTGATGGCCGGGCCGGCGGTGTCCTTGAACGGGTCACCGACGGTGTCTCCGATGATCGTCGCCTCGTGCGCCTGCGAGCCCTTGCCGCCGTGGGCGCCGTCCTCGACGATCTTCTTCGCGTTGTCCCACGCGCCACCGGAGTTGGCGAGGAACACGGCCATCAGCGCTCCGGACCCGATCGCGCCGGCGAGGAAGCCGGCCAGCGGGCCGATGCCCAGGCCGAAGCCGACCGCGACCGGCATCAGCGCGGCGAGCAGCCCCGGGGTCGCGAGCTCACGCAGCGAGTCGCGGGTGCAGATGTCGACCACGCGGCCGTACTCGGGCTTCTCGGTGTAGTCCATGATGCCGGGGTGCTCGCGGAACTGACGGCGCACCTCGAACACGATGGCACCGGCCGCGCGGGTCACCGCGTTGATGGCCAGGCCCGAGAAGAGGAAGACGACCGCAGCGCCGATGAGCACGCCGACCAGCACGCTCGGGGTGACGACCTGCAGGTCGAAGGTCGACACGATGTACTTGCTCGGCTGCGTCTTGACCTCGCCGGCGTCGATGATCGCCTGCAGCTGCACCTGCCAGGCGTCGCTGTAGGAGCCGAAGAGCGCGGTCGCGGCGAGCACGGCCGTCGCGATGGCGATGCCCTTGGTGATGGCCTTGGTCGTGTTGCCGACAGCGTCGAGCTCGGTGAGGATCTGTGCGCCCTCCTCGTCGACGTCGCCCGACATCTCGGCGATGCCCTGGGCGTTGTCGGAGACCGGGCCGAAGGTGTCCATGGCCACGATGACGCCCACCGTGGTGAGCAGGCCGCAGCCGGCGAGCGAGACGAGGAACAGCGCCAGGGCCGTGGAGCCTGCGCCCAGCAGGAAGGCGAGGTAGACCGCCCCCGCGATGATCGCCGCCGTGTAGACCGCCGACTCCAAGCCGACGCCGATGCCCGAGAGCACGACGGTGGCGGGGCCGGTGAGCGAGGTGCGGGCGACGTCCATGGTGGGGCGTTTGTCGGTGCCGGTGAAGTGACCGGTGAGCCACAGGATGATGCCGGCGAGGACGATGCCGATGACGACGGCGAGGAACGCGGCGAGCCGGGGATTGCCGGTCAGGGCCGCGACCTCCTGCTGGCGCTGGGTGAGGGTGGCATTGCTGCCGAACAGCTCGGAGTACTTCGACGGTAGGTAGGTGAAGGCGGCGACGGCCGACAGCACCGCGGACACCACGGCCGCGATGTAGAAGCCGCGGTTGATCGCGCTCAGCGCGTTCTCGCCGGGCCGGGCCTTGGTGATGAAGACGCCCAGCAGCGCGGTGACCGCCCCGATGGCCGGGATGATCAGCGGGAAGACCAGGCCGTACTCGCCGAACGCGACCGAGCCGAGGATGAGGGCGGCGACCAGCGTCACGGCATACGACTCGAACAGGTCGGCGGCCATGCCGGCGCAGTCGCCCACGTTGTCGCCGACGTTGTCGGCGATGGTTGCGGCGTTGCGCGGGTCGTCCTCGGGGATGCCGGCCTCGACCTTGCCGACCAGGTCGGCGCCGACGTCGGCCGCCTTGGTGAAGATGCCGCCGCCCACCCGCAGGAACAGGGCCAGTAGCGAGCCACCGAAGCCGAACCCGACCAGGATGGCGGAGCTGGTGTTCTGGAAGACGAGAATGATGATCGTGGCGCCGAGCAGGCCCAGGCCGACGGTGAACATGCCGGCCACGCCGCCGGTGCGGAACGCCACCTTGAGGGCGGCGGGCAGCGAGCCGGACTTGGCCGCCGCCGCGGTGCGGACGTTGCCCCGCACGGCCAGGCTCATGCCGATGAAGCCGGTCAGCCCCGACATCGTGCAGCCGGCGAGGAAGGCCAGGGTGCGGAAGATGCCGGACTGGGCGAAGGACAGGGCGTCGGAGCCGTCGGGCTTGAGCACCGCGGTGGAGGTGATGAAGACCACGACCACCAGCGGGATGAGGATGAAGGCGATCGTGCGGAACTGGCGCTTGAGGTAGGCCATGGCCCCCTCCTGGATGGCCAGGGCGATCTCCTGCATCTTCGGCGTGCCCTGGTCGGCCGCCAGCACCCCGCGCATGAGCGAGAAGCCCACCCCCAGGGCCAGCAGGGCGGTGGCCACTGCGAAGAAGAGCCAGGCCTTCTCCCCGCCCTTGAGGGTGAAGACCTGGTAGCCGCCCTCAGCGGCGAATATCCTCATCATGCAGACAGCTCCTTGCTCGATGGGCCTTCCTGTGAAGGCACCGCCTTGACGTAGAGGTGGTGGGCGACCTTTTCGCCCAGGGTGCGGTCCTTGCCGTCCACCCGGAGCACGAGCGGGCCGTCGAAGGGGTGCTTCTCCCTGACCTCGACCCGAACGCCGGGGCGCAGGCCGAGGGTGTCGAGGAACTTCACGATCTCGGGATCGGTGGACCCGGGCACGGCCACCACGGCGACGTCGCCCGGCTCCAGGTCGTACAGGGCGGGCATGGTGGGAATCTCGCCCACCTCGGGAGCCGGGATCGGAAAGCCGTGGGGGCACGAGCCGGGACGGTCGAGGGCGACATAGAGCCTGTCCTCGACCTCCTGGGGCAGCTCGTGCTCGAACGAGGTGGCCAGCCGGTCGGCCTCGTTCCAGGCGTAGCCCAGCATGTCGGCCAGGAAGCGCTCGACGATGCGGTGGCGCCGGATCGCCGCGACCGCCGCCCCGCGGCCGGTGGGGGTGAGCTCCACCCCGCGGTACGGCTTGTGGTCGAGCAGGTCGCGCTCGGCCAGGCGCTTCACCGTGGCCGTGGCCGTGGCCGGGGAGACCCCGAGCGCCTCGGCCAGGGCACCCGTGTGGGCATCGTGGCCGTCCCGCGACAGTCGGTACAGGGACTTCAGCGTCTCGCGCTCGAGTTTGGACAGGGGTCCGACCATGGTTTCGACGTGGCAGAAACTAACTTTCGGACGGGAGAAACGTCAAGGGTCGGGTGCTCCCGGTGCCCGCCTCAGGTCGTCTACGGCCTATCGTCGGGTTCCGTGCTGAGCATGTTGAAGCGGGTCATGGTCGGTCGGCCCCTGGCCTCCGAGGAGATGGACCATCAGCGCATCCCAAAGTGGATCGGGCTGCCGGTCTTCTCCTCCGACGCCATCTCCTCCACGGCCTACGCCACCGAGGAAATCCTGTTCGTCACCGCCCTCGGCGCGTCGAGCCTGGCCCTGGGACTGTCGTACCTCGTCCCCATCGCGTTCGCGGTGGCGATCCTGCTGGCGATCGTGGTGTTCTCGTACCGGCAGACGATCTTCGCCTACCCGAGCGGAGGCGGGTCCTACATCGTCAGCCGGGAGAACCTGGGCGAGACGCCCTCGCTGGTGGCGGGGGCGTCGCTGCTCGTCGACTACGTGCTGACCGTCGCCGTGTCCATCTCGGCCGGGGTGGCCGCCATCGTCTCGATCCCGACCTTCCATGGGCTGGCCGAACAGCGGGTCCTGCTCTGCCTCGGCCTCATCGTCTTCATCACCGTGGTGAACCTGCGGGGGGCCAAGGAATCCGGGAAGCTGTTCGCCTTCCCCACCTACATCTACATCGTGACCCTCGGCGGCATGGTGGCCATCGGCCTGTTCCGCACCTACTTCGGCCACATCGACCCCGTCCCGTTCGACCCCGAGCGTTTCGAGGGGGTGCGGGAGATGGGCGGGTCGCTCGGGCTGTTCCTGCTCCTGCGGGGCTTCTCCTCGGGCGCCGTGGCCCTGAGCGGCGTGGAGGCCATCTCCAACGGCGTCCCCGCGTTCCGCAAGCCCGCGCCCAAGAACGCGTCGACGACGCTCCTGTGGATGGGCGGGATCCTGGGATCGCTGTTCTTCGGGATCTCGGTCCTGGCCCACCACCTCAGGCCGTACCCGACCCATGAGGAGACCGTGCTCTCGCAGATGGCCCGGGTTGTGATCGGCGGCGGGCCGTACTACTGGATCCTGCAGTTCGCCACCGCGGCCATCCTCGTGCTGGCCGCCAATACGGCCTACGCCGACTTCCCGCGCCTCTCCTCGATCATCGCCCGCGACGGCTACCTCCCCCGGCAGTTCTCCAACCGTGGTGACCGCCTGGTGTTCTCCAACGGCGTGGTGTTCCTGGCCATCGCCGCCTCATTGCTGATCGTGGCCTTCGGCGGTGTCACCACCGCCCTGATCCCCCTGTACGCCATCGGCGTGTTCACCTCGTTCACGCTCAGCCAGTCCGGCATGGTCCGCCACCACATCAAGGACCGCCAGCCGGGCTGGCGGAGCGGGATCGTAATCAACGGCATCGGCGCGGTCGCCACAGGCATCGTCACCCTGATCGTCGGCATCACCAAGTTCACCATCGGGGCGTGGGTGCCGATCGTGGTCGTCCCGGCCATCATCCTGGTGTTCAAGGCCATCAAGCGCCACTATTCGGCGCTGTCCGTGGCGCTGGCGCTTACGCCCGAGGAGGTTCGGCGCCACGACCTGAACCACACCGTCGTGGTCCTGGTCGGGCGGGTGCACAAGGGGGTGGTGGTGGCCCTCAACTACGCCCGGTCCATGCGCCCCGATCACCTGCTCGCCCTCTACGTCGCCACCGACGACGACGAGCAGGCGCACATGCTCGAGGAATGGCGGCGCTTCGGGTTCGACGTGAACCTGGAGATCGTCCACTCCCGCTACCGCGACCTGGTGGCCCCGGTCGAGGCATACCTCGACGAGCTCGACGAGCGGTGGAGGAGCGACACGACCACCATCGTCATCCCCGAGTTCGTCGTCGGCACCCACAGCCTGGCCAACCTGCTGCACGGCCAGAGCGCGCTGGCGCTGAAGCTGGCCCTGATCGACCGGCCGAAAACGGTCGTCACGTCGGTGCCGTTCCACCCGTCGCGTCCGGCCGAGCCGCTGCCCGGCTCCGCCCGGCGGCGGTCCCCCCAGGACCGCGCCGTCGACGACGACGGCGGGGCGACGCCGGCGCCCGTCGCGCCGTCGGCCGGCGACTAGCGAGGCCCGGCCCCGAGGTGTGGCTCGGCGGAACGCCGGATCATCGCCGTCGCCCTGGCCGACCAGCTGGGCCAGGTGCTGGCCTCCGAGCCAGGCACCGGCTGAGGGCCACGACGACGCGACCCGCGACGACCTGCTCGACCTGGTGGGCGACGAGGCCGAGCGCCTCGACCGCATCGTCACGAATCTGCTGAGCCTCAGCCGGATCCAGGCCGGGGCGCTGCAGCCGGACCGCCAGGCCGTCTCCCTCGACGAGCTAGTGGCCGAGAGGGTCCGGCGGCTGTCGCCGCTCTTCCGCCAGGTACGCGTGCAGGTCGACGTGCCGGCCGACCTCCCGCTCGTCGACGCCGACTACAGCCAGCTGGACCAGGTGGTGACCAATCTCCTGGAGAACGCGGCGCGGCACTCGCCGCAGCGGTCGACCGTGCGCATCGGGGCGCGGCGGCGCGAGTCGATGGTGGAGCTGTGGGTGGCGGACGAGGGCGTCGGCGTGGCCGGGTTCGACCGGACCCGGATCTTCGAGCCGTTCCAGCGGGGCGAGGGCAGCGCGTCCAGTGGAGTCGGCCTGGCCATCTGCAAGGCCATCGTCGACGCCCACGGCAGGGCCATCGACGTGCGGGCCAACCCGGGCGGTGGGGCGCGGTTCAGCATCACCGTGCCGGTGCGTCGTGGATAGTGACGACCGCATCTCCATCCTCGTCGTCGACGACGAGCCCGCCATCACCCGGGCCCTCGCCGCCGCCTTCGCCACCCGGGGCTACCGCGTGGTCACGGCCGCCACCGGCCACGAGGCCCTCGAGCGGGTCATGCACTCGACACCGTCGGTCATGGTGCTTGACCTCGGCCTGCCCGACGTCGACGGGATCGAGGTGTGCCGGCGGATCCGGGCGTGGTCCGACGTGCCCATCATGTGCTCACCGCCGAGGGCTCCGAGGCCCGCAAGGTGGCTGCGCTCGACGAGGGCGCCGACGACTACGTCACCAAGCCGTTCTCCATGCCCGAGCTCCTGGCCCGGCTACGGGTCGCCCTCCGCCACCGGCGGCCGTCGGGCGCCAGCCTCGACGAGTCGGTCCACGAGGTCGGCGACCTGCGGATCGACGTTGCCCTCCGCTCGGTGACGGTCAGGGGGCAACCGGTGGACCTGACCCCCAAGGAGTTCGGCTTCCTGCTGGTACTGGCCCGGCATCCGGGCCGGGTCGTCACCCACCGGATGATCCTCCAGGAGGTGTGGGGCCCGGCGTTCGGCACCGAGACCCAGTACCTGAGGGTCTACGCCAGCCAGCTCCGCAAGAAACCGGTCGAGGATCCGGCCGCGCCCCGCCTCCTCACCGAGCCGGGCGTGGGCTACCGGTTGGTGCATCCGGAGGACGGCACCGGCCCGGAATAGCGGCCCGGTGATTTGTGCGCGGGGCGACGCGGGTGTTGCATGGCCCGCGTGCACGTGATCGTGGTGGGATGCGGGCGGGTCGGACGCGAGCTGGCCATGGCCCTGGATCGGGACGGCCACAGTGTCAG
>JBBQNZ010000034.1:0-29954 GCA_038330415.1 Actinomycetales bacterium
GCGACGACGGCATACGTGAACTTGGTCGACGCCGCGAGCGCCACCACCACGCCGCTGAGCGCCGCCCCCAGCCACCCCGGCCGGCGTGCCGCCACCACGACGGCGGCCAGCGCGAGGGCGGTGGCGACCGTGTCGATGTGCGCCCCGAGCACCCCGACCCCGAGGACGAGCGGGTTGAGGGTCCACAGCACGTCGACCCGACCGTGCAGCTCGGAGTCGAGCACGGCCCGCAGCAGGGCGCGCACCGCCAGCCACGACAGCACCACCACGACCTGCCACACCCACACCCCCTGGCGCAGCGAGCCGCCCCCGACCCACGCCGACAGCCCGTGCAGCAGCGTGCCGAACGGCCCGTAGACACTCGGCTCGGTGGTCCACGGCTCCTCGACCCGGCTGGTGATCGGGTCGAGCCCGCCGGCCCAGGTGATCGGAGCGTCGACCCACGGGTTGCCGCCGGTGACGAGGATGCGCCCGTAGGCCAGGTAGTTGACGTGGTCGGCCGAGCCGAACGGCGCCGACAGCAGCGCGAGCAGCGCGAGGATGCCGGGAGCCAGCCAGGTGCGCAGCGCCGGCACCCGGCCCCGCAGCCCGAGGTAGACCGCCACCGCGCCCAGCAGGTATGCCGTCCACAGCACCGCCGTGACCGCGCCCGGTCCCAGCTCGAGTGGCAGCTGGGGCACGCGCACCCAGCCGGGCGGGGCGAGGTCGGGCTGGGCGGCGTTCGGGGCGGACACCCCGACGAGGAGCAGCAGCCCCAGCGCCACGGCGACGCAGGCCCGGTGCGCGCGGGTCAGCCCCGGTGCCACGGCCACCGGCTCCGGCTCCGGCTGGTCGCCGGTCAGCCCCGCTGCCACGGCCGCCAGCCGCGGCGCACGAGCGCCCACCAGACGTCGCGGTACTGCTCGGCCCGGTGCACCTGCCCGCGCCAGTCACGGCCGCTGACCCGGTGCTGCAGCTCGCAGGGCACCTCGAGCACGGTCAGCCCGGCCCGCAGCACGTCGACGGTGAGCGCCGTTTCGACCCCCCAGCCGCGGGCCAGTGGGCTGCCGGCCGCGAACGCTGCCGGGCTGAGGCAGCGCATGCCCGAAAGGGGTTGCACGGCAACGAAACCGGTGAGGTGCGCGATGCCGCGTCGGGCCAGCCCCACGACCAGCCCTCGGCCCCCACCGGCGGTGATCTGGGCGGGCAGCGTCGCGATGGTCATGTCGGCACGGCCGTCGAGCACGGCGGCGGTGAGCACCCCGAGGTTGGTGGCCGTCTCCTGCAGGTCGCCGTCGACGAAGAGCAGCGCGGCGGGCCAGGTAGCGGTCGGGTCGGCTGCGTCGTCGAGGGGCGCGGCGGCATCCGCCTGCTCGAGCTCGCGCAGCCGGCGCACCCCGGTCTCGAGCGCGGCAGCCTTGCCGCGGTTGCGCTCGTGCCGCACCACGACGGCCCCCGCAGCCCGGGCGGCGTCAGCCGTGCCGTCGGTCGACCCGTCGTCGACGACCACCACCCGGCCCACCTGGGGCAGGGCGGCCACAGCCGCCACGGTGGCCGCGATGCGGTCGGCCTCGTCCTTGCACGGGACGACGGCGGCCACGCGCGCGGCCATCGCGCTCATCAGCGGAGTGTGACCTGGCGGCTGAGCAGGCCGGAGCGCGCCCGGCGCTCGTCGGCGGTGAGCGACGCGTCCGAGGCCAGCGCAGCGGCATACCGCGTGCCCCAGCTTGCGAGCTCGTCCTCGTGGTCGGCGGCCTCGAGCTCGGGGTCGAGGTCCCACACCGGCACCAGCAGGCCGCAGGCACGGAAGGCGCCGAGCAGCCGGGTGTCGCCGCCGAGGGTGTCGTCGCCGGCGGCGTGCAGGCGGGCCAGTGCGTCGGTGGCGGCGTCCTCGTCGTCGGGCAGCACCAGGCGGATGTGCGCCCGCTCGCCGATGCGCACCCAGTAGGCCGACGGCAGCGCCGCCATCGCGGTGGTGGGCACCACGGTGGCGTTGGCGCGCTCGAGCGACTCGGCGGCCTCGCCCTCGAGGTCGTCGCCGCCGACCCAGAAGTCGAAGCCCTCGTGCACGGTGACCTCGAACGCGGCATCGGGGGCCAGCACGTGCTGCAGGCGGGGGCTGTCGGCGGTGACCTGGGGGGTGGTGACCACCGGGTGGCCCGGCTCGGCGGCGAGCGCCGCGAGCAGCTGACCGGCGAGGTCACGCGACGCGTCACCGCTCGCGTTGGCCGACTGGGTGCCGATGAGCACCGAGCCGTCGGCGCGGTGGAGGCCGGGCCACGCCATCGGCAGCACGGTGGCGACGGTCACCTCGCTCGCGGCACCCTCGGGCAGGTGCTCGGGGCCCACGGTGACCACGGCCGTGGCGGCCGGCAGGATCTCGCGCATCGCGACCCAGTCGGTCTCACCCACCAGCCCCCGGAACGGCCGCCGCTCGAACGGCGCCGGTGCCGGCCGCGGATGCCGGGGGGTGGTGTCGGTGCCGCGCTGACGTCGAGATGCCTTGCCCATGCGAGCACCCTAACCGGGTGGGCTCAGGTGGCCCGGCGCCGGCTCGGGCCGCCGAGGGTGGCCCACACGACGTTGCCGGTGCGGTCTTCGGTGACGCCCCACTCGTGGGCGATCGAGCGCACGATGCGCAGCCCGCGGCCCGAGGAGAGCCACACGGTGCGCGGTGCCGGCCGGGGCACCGTCTCGCCGCCGCCGTCGGTCACCTCGACCTCGACGACGTCGCCGCGGATCTTCCAGCGCACCCGGATCGTGCCGTCGGACAGCGGCCGGGCGTGGCGCACCGCGTTGGTCAGCAGCTCGGAGGCGACCATCTCGGCCTCGTCGACGAGCTGCTCGGGCAGGTCGCGGGTCTGCAGGTCGTTGACCACCTCGCGGCGCACCTTGCCGACCGAGGCCGGCTCGTGGGGGGCGCGCAGGGTACAGATGATGCTGTCGACGCCCGGCCCGGGCGTCTCGGTGACGATCAGGCCGGTCTCGCCGGCGCGCCCCGTGCCGGGGGCGCCCTCGTCCTGGCTGTCGTCGTGGTCGAAGTTCGAGGTCACGTCGCCAAACCTAGCCGGATCGGGCCACCTGGCGAAGCACGTGCCCAGGACGGTTGGTGATGATCACGTCGACGCCGAGCTCGAGGCAGCGGTCGACGTCTTTGTTCGTGTCGACGGTCCAGACGTAGACCTGGTGCCCGCGGCGCTGGAATGCCTTGACCACCTTGCGGCGACGCAGCATCCGCACGTCGAGCCCCACGGCGCCCACGCCCTTGGGCAGGCTGCCGTCCCAGGTGAGCGCCGGTTTGGTGGCGTCGACGAGGTAGACCAGGGGCAGCAGGGGGGCGAGCTTGTGGGCCCGCTGCAGCGCGCGGTTCGAGAACGACATCATCCGCACGTGCGGACGCCCCGGCTGGTCGCCGCCGTCGAGGTCGAACATCCGCAGCACCTGGACCAGGGTGTTCTCGACGTCGTTGCCGTGCCGGGTGGGGTGCTTGGTCTCGATGAGGGTGACCACCTCCTGACGCGTGCTCACCAAGGTGTCGAGCAGGCGGCGCAGGGTGAGGATGTGGCCGCGCTCGGGGTCGCTCTCGGGCGACTCGGTGTCACCGGGCCGGTGCGAGCGCTTCCACGACGCAAAGTCGAACTCCTCGAGCCGGGCCAGCTCGAGCGCCGAGACCACACCCGCGCCGTCGGAGGTGCGCTCGACCCGTCGGTCGTGCACGCACACGAGGTGGTGGTCGGCGGTGAGCCGCACGTCGCACTCGACGCCGTCGGCACCGTGCGCGAACGCCTTCCGGTAGGCCCGCAGGGTGTGCTCGGGCTCCTCGTCGCTGGCACCCCGGTGGGCGATCACGAGCGGTCGGTCCACCACCGGCCGTCCGGGCAGCACCGTCCGGTTCTCGAGGTCCACCCCTGAATACTCACACGCGCAGGCCCCCTACCGTTGGACCATCGTGAGCCTCCCGCCCTTCCAGCACCTCGTCGACCAGCACTGGCGCGACGTCGCCCGCCTCGCCCATGCCCTCGCCCCCGGAGCCGGTGACGACGTCGCCCAGCAGGCGTGGACCCAGGCGCTGGTGGCCTACCCCCGGCTCACCCACGCCCGCAACCTGCGCTCGTGGCTGCTCACGATCACCCACCGGTGCGCCATGGACCACCACCGCTCGGCCCGCCGCACGTTCCCCCACGACGACCCCTCGCAACTGGCGCAGGCACCGACCCTCCCCCCGCCCGAGGCGCCCGACGGCGACCTGTGGGCGCGGGTGGCGGCGTTGCCCCAACGGCAGCGGGATGCCGTCGTGCTCCGCTTCGTCGGCGACCTCGACCACCGCGCGGTGGCGGCCGCGCTCGGCACCTCGCCGGGCATGAGCCGCCGCCTCGTGAGCGACGCGATCGCCACCCTCCGCCGGGACCTCCCCGGCCTCTCCGATCTCGAGGACCTGCCATGACCAACCCCTTCACCACCTTCGACCCGCCGCTCGCCGGCCCGCCCGTGCTCGGGCCCACCGACGTCTCCTACGTGCTCGAGGACACCGAGGTGGGGCGGCTCCTCGTGGCCGTGCGCGACGACGGCGCGGTGGTGACGTGCGCGTATGCCGGCGACACGGCATCCGAGGACCGCTGGCTGCAGCGCATCTCCGCAGCCGTCAGCCCACGGGTGCTGCGGCACCCGGCACCGACGGATGCCGCGCGCCGCGCGCTCACGGCATACCTCGCGGGCTCGGCCCGGTCGGTCGACGTGCGGGCCGACCTGTCGCTGGCCTCGGCGTTCCAGCGCGAGGTGCTCAGCGGGCTGGCCGCTCGGGTCGGCTACGGGGAGCGCACGACGTATGCCGTGCTGGCCTCGGCGGTGGAGCACCCGGGTGCGGCCCGGGCGGTGGGGACGGCCCTCGGCGCGAACCCGCTGTGCATCGTGCTGCCGTGCCACCGGGTGCTGCCGGCGTCCGGGGGCGTCGGTGGGTATGCCGGTGGGCCGGCCGCCAAGGAGCACCTCCTGGCGCTGGAGGCGGCCCACGTCGCGTGACGCAGGCTGACCGCTGCGGGGGTCATGGCCGGCACGCCACCGACGGGCGGGCGGGGCCCGCAGCACCGACCGGTGTTCGACGGTGCTGGGTGGGATCATTCGGCATGACGCCGCGCCGAGCACGAGCGGCACGTCGAGCCCTGGTCGGGTTCGTCGCGGCGGCGACGGTCGCCGTGGGGTTGGCCTGGCCGGCGCAGGCGACCATGACCGCCACGTACACCGTGTTCACGTGGAACGTGGCCGGCTGGGCCATGCACGCCGGCTCCGCGACCGACGAGCTCGTGCCCGCCATCAGGCGCTCGGTGCAGGACTCCGGGGCGCAGCTCGTGGCGCTCAACGAGGTGTGCCTGGAGCAGTACCAGGCGATTCGGGCGAGCCTCGTGGCGAGCGGCTGGCCCGACGACTCGACCAACTTCGCGCGGTTCGAGGCGCAGGGTGCCAGGGCGTGCGGCGGTCAGGCGTTCGGGCTGGCGATCTTCAGCAGGACCCCGCTGGGGGACGCGAACCGGTACACCCTCTCCTCGGACGGCACCTCGGAGGGGCGCGGCCTCCTGTGCGCTCCCCTGGCGCTGCACGGGCACCTGCGGTTCTGCACGACGCACATCACGCCGGACAACGTCGTCATCGACGGCCGGCGGATCAACCAGACCCAGCTGAACGAGGTGCGCAGCCGGCTCGAGTCGTTCAACGCGGCCGGTGACACCGTGCTGCTCGCGGGCGACCTCAACGCGCAGCCGAGCTTCCGGCTCCTCGACGGCTGGTACTGCCGCGCAGTCGCCACGCCCGCCAACGCGTCGAACACCGGTGCCTACCGGGAGCTCGACGACACCGACCCGCGCTGTGCGGGCTACGGCGAGACGACGACCCCCGGAACCCGTGGGGGCCAGTGTGGGCAGTCGGCCAAGATCGACCTGGTCTTCGTCCGCGCCAACCGCCTCGCCGGGCCCTACTCGGCCGACTCGTTGGACATCCCGCCGTGCGCCTCCGGCCCCTGTTCCGACCACCGTCCCGTGGTCGGAACCGTCCGGGTGTCCGTGGGCTGAGGTCGACCTGCACCTAGGGTGAGGCCCCCGTCCGGTCACGAAGGAGTAGCCCGCCATGGACATGCGCCTCGAGCTCGTGCCGCTGCCGTCGAGTGATGTCGAACGGAGCAAGGCCTTCTACGCCGACCGGGTCGGGTTCACGCTCGACCACGACGTCGAGCCGGGCAACGGCATGCGCATCGTGCAGCTGACCCCGCCCGGGTCGGCGTGCTCGGTCGTGCTGGGCGTGGGCGACCCGCACGCCGGGCCGGTGAAGGGCCTGCACCTCGTGGTCGACGACATCGAGGCGGCTCGCAGCGAGCTGCTCGGGCGTGGCGTCGACGTCTCGGGCGTCGACGACATGGGCGGGGTCAAGTACGCGTACTTCACTGACCCCGACGGCAACTCGTGGGCCCTGCAGGAGATTCCGGCGTCGATGCGCCCCTGAGCGCAACCGGGTCGAGGTCGAGAGGCGCCGGCCGCTCAGCCCACCAGCTGGTGCAGGCGCACGCCGTGCTCGGTCGCGATCAGCTCGGCCGCCTTCTCACCGATCATGATCGCGGTGGCGTTGGTGTTGCCACTGACAATGTTCGGCATGACGCTCGCGTCGGCCACCCGCAGACCCGCGACCCCGAGCACGTGCAGCTGCGCATCGACCACGTCACCCATCCGGCAGGTCGAGGTCTCGTGGTAGACGGTCAACGCGTAGTGGCGGGCCAGGTCCTCGAGCAGCGCGTCACTCGGCTCGCTGCCGCTCTCGAGGCCGTGGGCCCGCGCCAGGTGCGGCGGGATGACCGGGTCGCCCAGCCCGCCGCCGGGCCAGGCCGCGGCGATCTCGAGCGCCTTGCGCATCACGGACACCATGACTCGGACGTCGTGCGGGTCGTCGAAGTAGTTGAGGTCGATGCGCGGGGCGACGGCCGGGTCGGCGCTGGCCAAGGTGACCGAACCCTCCGAGTGGGGCTGCACCGGGTTGGGCAGGAGGACGACCTGCCCGCGGGTGGGGTCGAGGAAGGCCTCCGGGTCGTCGAAGAAGGCCGAGGGCGGGAGGCGGAAGACGCTCTCCCAGATCGCGGGGGTGTAGCCGCAGGCCAGGAAGCCGATCTGGGCGTCGTGGGTGTGCGCGTCACCCAGGCCGGTGGAGTAGAACGCGACGGCGTCGTAGAGCGACGAGGATGCCAGGCCGCGGCCGGTCGTGAACCACTCACCCAGGCGGCGCTCGGCCTCGGCCTTGGCTGCCGCCAACGGCTCGGGAAGGTCGACGTCGTCGGCCGGGTCGGCCGGGAGCGGGCCCGCGGGCGCCCGTAGCGCGTCCGGCCCCAGGGACATCGCGATCTCCACCATGGTCTCGCCGATGCCGTCCGCGGCGAACATCAGCGGGGTGTGCAGGTGGTCCTTGAGGTGCTGTCCGACGTCCGGCAGCTCTCGGAGGCAGTCGATGCCGACGCCGGCCAATGCGTCGCGGGCACCGACCCCGGAGAGCATGAGGAGGTGCGGCGACCCGATGGCCCCGGCGCAGAGCACCACCTCGGTGTCGGCGTGAACCTCCGCGGGGGCACCGTCCACGGTGCGGTAGCGCACCCCGGTGGCGCGCAGGTCGTCGCCGTCGCCCTCGAGGACGATCCGCTCGACGAGCGCGCCCGTGACGACGGTGAGGTTCTCGCGCTCCATCGCCGGCTCGAGGTAGGCGTGGAAGGTCGAGCTGCGCTTGCCGGCCCGGGTCGTCGTCTGGAACAACGAGGCGACGCCCTGCGCCTCGCGGCGGTCGCGGCCGTTGTAGTCGCCCTGCTTGAGCCCGGTGGTGCCCGCCGCCTCCACGAACTGGGTGGATGCCGGGAGCACCGGTTCGCGCACCGACACCCCCACCGGTCCGTCGCCACCGTGGGCGTCGAGGTCAGGGTGCAGCTCGGTGCTGTGCACGAAGCCCTCGGCCTTGAGGAAGTAGGGCAGCACCTCCTCGTAGGACCAGCCCTGCGCCCCGCCCGCCGCCCACGCGTCGAAGTCGCCGGGGTGCCCGCGGACGTAGGCCATGTAGTTGATGCCCGAGCTGCCTCCGAGCATCTTGCCGCGGGGCACCATCATCCGGCCCCCGACCAGGCCCTTGCCGACCCCCCCGGCGTCGCCGGTGAACATCCAGTCGGTGGTGGGGTCGTTCTGCAGCGAGGCCACCGCAGCGGGCATGAGCTCCGCCGGTGGGGGCGCGCCCCCGGCCTCGAGCAGGCACACCCTGACGTCCGGGTCCTCGGTCAGCCGGGCGGCGACGACCGCGCCTGCCGACCCCGCTCCCACGATCACGTAGTCGTACGTCGAGCCCATGGATCCCACCTCATTGTGGTTGCCTCGCCGAGCGGCGCGGACGGTGCCGCCCACGCAACCACAGGCCGACCGCGGCGACAAGGGGTGTCGAGGGCTGGGGTCGCGACAGGGTCGTCGGGAGAGGTCCGGATGCTTCACCCGGTGAGCCACCGCCCGCCGTACCCACATCGACCAATAGGTCGATTCCGGTACGGCTCGCTGCTGGGTGTCCGCGGCACGGTGGGATGCCGTGGGCTCCGCTGGTCACGCTGTCGTCACCTGTCGCGCGTCACCTCCGCGCGTGCGTCACCATCGGACGTGGCTCACCACGTGAAGCATCCGGACTTCCCCCGACGAGTACCTCTTCCCGTCGAGCGGCGTCCGTCGTCGGTCAGCGGTAGAAGCCGTGGCGGGCCAGGGGGTGCAGCAGCTCGCGCTCCTCGTAGGCCAGGTGTGACAGCAGCGTGTCGGTGAGCAGGTCGACGACGTGCTGGAGGCGGTCGAGGGCACCGGGCACGTCGCGCACGAGCGCCACGAGGGCCCGGTCGACGTCGTCGAGCACGTCGTGGATCACCTCGTGCTCCTCCTCGAGCCGGTCGATGACCGGCACCGCGTCGGGGTCGCTCGCACGCAGGTAGGGGAAGATGCCGGTGTCCTCGAGCCCGTGGTGCCCGGTGACCACCCGGCAGTACGACTCGCAGTAGGCACCGAGCGTCCGGTTGTTCTGGCGCATCGTCATCGCGTTCACCGCCGAGCGCGCCGACCCCACGGCGAGATGACCGCGCACGACCTGCTCGACCACGTCACGCACCTGGGTCAGCTCGGCGCGCAGGTGGTCGTGCACCTCCTGGAGGTGTCGCGGCACGGCCAGCTGGGCCGGGCCGTAGGACGCCTGCTCGGCCGGGTCGGGCCGCACGGGGTAGGTCGGCCGGCTCGCCTCGTCCCACGGCAGGATGCCGGTGAGCCGGGTGCCGTCGTCGGGCGTCGGGACGACAACCGGTCCGGCAGCGCCGGACGGCATTGTGCCAGAGGCGTTCTCGCGCGCGCCGGCTCCCTCGCGCGGTGGTGACGGCTCGACGGCCGGCGAGGACACGGCATCCGATGGCACGGCACCAGCCGGTGTGGCCGCACGCCGCTCGCGCTCGGCCGCCACGAGGTCACGCACCAGCGGCGCCACCTCCTCGCCGAAGCGCCGCACGTCGTCGGGGTCATCGGTGCCCAGGATGTACGTGGCCATGCCCTGCTCGAGGGTGAGCCCGGCGAGCTGCTCGGCCCAGTCCGAGGGCCGACCAGCCAGGAAGCCGCCGCCCGACCCGAACGACCCCGACATGTTGTAGAGCCGCCGCACGGCCTCGGGCGCCCGCCCGGCTGCCACCGCCGCCTCGTCGATGCGCGCGTTCAGCTCGCCGAGCGTCTCCGGACCGGCATAGCCCTGGCTCGGCAGCCAGCCGTCGGCGAGCCGCCCGGTGAGCCGCAGCATCCGCGGCTTGTAGGCGCCCACCCAGATGCCCACCGGGTGCGCGGGTGCCGGACCCGAGTGCAGCCCCGTCGCACGGTGGTGCACCCCGGTCAGGCGCACCGAGCCCGAGCCCGCCCACATCGCCCGGATGACGCCGATCGCCTCCTCGAGCGCGGCGACCGACTCCCCCGGCGCGAGGCGCACCCCGCCGGCCGCCTCGATGGCGTCCCAGAACGCGCCGGTGCCGATGCCGAGCTCGACCCGGCCACCGCTGAGGAGGTCGAGCGACGCCACCGAGCCGGCGAGCACGACGGGGTTGCGCAGCGGCAGGTTCGCCACGTTGAGGGCGACCCGCAGGGTCGACGTGCGGGCGGCGACGACCGACAGCAGCGTCCAGGCGTCGAGGTGACGCGCCTGGTACGGGTGGTCCTGCACGGTCAGCAGGTCGAGCCCGCTGACCTCGGCCACGGCGGCCAGCTCGAGCACGTGCTGCGCCGAGGCCGCGTCGGGCGAGGGGAACAGCCCGAACTCGAGCCCGTGGCCGTAGTCGGTCACCCGTCGGCGCCCCGGTCCTGGCGCGGGAGGCGACCCGACCCGGCATACCCGCCGAGCAGCTCGGCCATCGCCAGGTGCGGCTTGGCCTCGTCGTGCCGGCCCTGGCGCTGCAGGGTGCGGCCGAGCACGAGGTTGGCGTAGGCGTCGTCGGGCACGTCGGCCAGGATCGCGCGGGTCACCCGCTCGGCGCGACCGAGCTGGGCGCAGTGGAAGTAGGAGCGGGCGAGCAGCAGCCGCAGCTCGGTGGTGCCGTGCAGCGGCGGAGCCAGCGCGCTCTCGTCGACGAGCGTGGCGAGCGCCTCGGCCGCGGCCTGGTACTCGCCGTGCTCGAACAGCCCGCGAGCGCGCTCGTAGCGCTCGGCCATGTCGGAGCCGGGAGTGGTCATGGGCTCCACAACACCACATCGCAACGCCCGATTCCGGATGCCCGGTGCCGCCGACGGGCGCTCGGTGCACCAGGTGCACAGCAGCCGACCAGCCACCGCCCAGCCCACGGCCCTACGCTCGGCCGGGTGAGAACCACCCTGCTTCCCGAGCACCTGCTCGTCGACGTCCCCGGCCACCCCGGGGCCACCCTGCGCGTCGAGGTACACCACCCCCACGCCCCGGTGACGGCGCTGTTCAGCTCGGGCCTCGGCCTGCCGCTCGACCTCTGGCACCCGGTGACCGACCTCCTGCCCGACGTGCGGTGCGTGCTCTTCGACCGCCCCGGCATGGGCGGGTCCACCCCGTGGCACCGTGCGGTCGACCTCCCCGAGGGCGTCGACCTGCTCGCCACCGTGCTCGCGGGCGCACACCCCGACGCCGGGACCGACCCGGTGGTCGTCGTGGGCCACTCGCACGGGGGCCTGTTCGCCGAGGGCCTGGCCCGCACCCGCCCCGAGCTGGTGCGCGGGCTGGTGCTCGTCGACGCCTCCGACCCCGAGTTCGAGGCGACCCGGCTCCAGCTCGGCGGGCCGGCGGCGACCTGGGCCGCCTGGGTCGCGGGCCGCCCCTGGTTGGCGGGGGTCGCGCAGGACCTCGCGGCCAGCGTCATGCTCGTGGGGGGTACCACCCGACCGGCATCCGCACGCGCACACCGGGCCCTGGCCGCGGCCTACGGACAGCCGGCCCAGCTCGAGGCGACCGTGGCCGAGCTGGCGGCCGTCGGCGAGGACGCCCGCCAGCTCCTCGCGCTCGCAGCCGCCCACCCGCTGCCGGACGTGCCGGTGCAGCTCGTGGTGGCGGCCCGCACCGGTCGGCTGACCCACCGCCGGCGGCGCAGCTGGCTGCGGCGGATGACCGGCCGGGCCGCCGCACTCGGCTCCGGCACCGTGCGCACCGACGTCGACTCCGGCCACCTGGTCATGCTCGACGCCCCGGATGCCGTCGCCCGCGCCGTGCGCGCGTGCGTCACGAGTACGGCAGGCCCGTGATCGCCTGCTCGATGGCGGCGACCTCGCAGGTCAGGTGGGCCTGGTGATCGGGAACAGGATGGTGTCGCGGATGCCGAGCCCGGTCAGGTTCATGACCAGCCGGTCCACGCCCATCCCCATGCCGCCGGTCGGGGGCATGCCGTACTCGAGCGCTGCGAGGAAGTCCTCGTCGACCTCCATCGCCTCCGGGTCGCCGGCGGCGGCGAGCAGCGACTGCTCGACGAGCCGGGCCCGCTGGTCGACCGGGTCGATCAGCTCGCTGTAGGCCGTGCCCTGCTCCGAGCCCCAGATGACCAGGTCCCACTTCTCGACGAGCCTGGGGTCGTCACGGTGCAACCGGGTGAGCGGCGAGGTGTCGCGCGGGAAGTCGGTGTAGAACACCGGGGTGGTCGTCTGGCCCTCGCACAGCTCGCCGTAGATCTCCTCGAGCACCGCGCCCCAGGTGAGCCCGGGGTCGAGGTCGAGCCCGATGGCGCGGGCGTGGCGGTGCAGCTCGGCGAGGGGGGTCGCCGTCGAGACCTCCTGGCCGAGCGCGGTGGAGACCGCGGTGCAGATCGGGATGGCGGGCCAGTCACCGGAGAGGTCGAACTCCTCGATCGTGCCGTCGGGCCGGGGCCGGCGTGCGATCGGCCGGCCGTACACGGCGACCGCGGCCTCCTTGATGAGCTCCTGGGTCAGCAGGCGCATCGAGACGTAGTCGTTGTAGGTGCCGTAGACCTCCAGCGAGGTGAACTCCGGGTTGTGCGACGAGTCGGCACCCTCGTTGCGGAACTGCCGGCCGAGCTCGAAGACCTGCTCCATGCCACCCACGACGAGCCGCTTGAGGTGCAGCTCGGTGGCGATCCGCAGCGACAGCTCGAGGTCGTAGGCGTTGATGTGCGTCTGGAACGGGCGGGCGTTCGCACCACCGTGCACCAGCTGGAGGATCGGGGTCTCCACCTCCACGTAGCCGCGGTTGTGCAGCGACTCGCGGAGGCTGCGCACCACCGTCGAGCGCAGGTAGGCGATGTCGCGGGCCGCTGGCCGCACGATGAGGTCGACGTAGCGCATCCGCACCCGGGCCTCGGGGTCGGTGAGGCCGAGCCGCTTGTCGGGCAGCGGCCGCAGCGACTTCGAGGTGAGCGCGAACGAGTGAGCGTCGACGGTGAGCTCGCCGCGGTTCGACGTCACCACGTCGCCGGTGACGCCGACGTGGTCACCGAGGTCGAGGCCGCGGAAGAGTCGGTGCTGCTCCTCGCCCAGCGCTGAGCGCGAGGCCATCACCTGCACGTCGCCCGATCCGTCACGGATCGTGAGGAAGCACAGCCCGCCGTGGTCGCGCTTGCGCATCACCCGCCCGACGACGGAGACGACCTGGTCGGTGCGGGCTCCGGGTGGCAGGTCGCCGGCGGTGGACCGGACCTCGGACAGCGCATGGGTGCGGGGGTAGCCCACCGGATAGGGGTCGACGCCCGCCTCCTGCAGCCGGGCCAGCTTGGCGCGCCGCACCCGCTCTTGGTCGGGCAGCCGCCGTGCGGTCAGGGCCTGCTCGAGGCGGTCGGGCTCGGCCGGGATCGCGTCACGGACCTGCGCGGCATACGCCTCGTCGGCGTGCTCGAGCGCACCGGTGTCGGAGCCCCGGCGGCGCAGGATCGACCCGATCGACGGGGCGGTGAGGAAGCCCTCGGCACTGCCGGCCGCGACCCCCACGCGCGGCAGGTCGGAGGAGTACTCGAAGCAGATGAAGCGCGGCTGCCACTCCGGCAGGTACTTCGCGTTGGAGCGGTACAGCGACTCCAGCTGCCAGTTGCGGCTGGCGAGCAGCAGGGCCTGCCGGCCGAGGCGGGCCATCGGCCCGGCGCCGAGCTCCTCACCGCGGGTGAACGCCTCGCGGAACATCGCGAAGTTGAGCGACACCCGGCGCACGGCCAGCCGGGGCGCCTGCTCGGCGAGCGAGCTGACGAGCAGCTCGACCAGGCCGTTGTCGGCGGTGGGGTCGCGGCGCATCAGGTCGAGCGAGAGGCCGTTGCGCCCCCACGGCACCAGGCTGATGAACCCGCGCAGGGCGCCACCGCCGTCACGGGCCTCGACGAGCACACAGTCGCCGTCGAGCGGGTCACCGAGCCGGCCCAGGGCCATCGAGAAGCCGCGCTCGTCGCCGCCGTCGCCGCGCCAGGACGCCGCCGACGCGGCCAGCCGCTCGAAGTCCTCCGGGGTCAACGCGTCGTGCCGGCGCACCTCGACCCCGTAGCCGCGGCGGCGCAGCCGGCTCACCGCCTGGCGCACCGGCTTCAGCCCCGGAGCGTTCAGCGAGAAGGCACCCAGGTCGAGGATGGCCTCGTCGCCGATCTCGAAGACGGTGAGCCCGGCGGCCTCGAAAGCCGCTGCGCCCTCCGACCCGGCCGCCATGACGGCGAGCGACCAGCCGTTCGCGCGGGCGTCACGACGCCATGCCTCGATGGCCGCGGGCCAGTGCGCAGGGTCCCCGACCGGGTTGCCGCTGGCCAGGCTGACACCGCGCACGACCCGGTACGAGACACCGGCCCTGCCCTTCGCCGGGTCGTCGGAGTCCCAGACGACGGCCTTGTCACGACGGGTCGCGAAGTAGCCCAGCGAGTCGAGGTCGCCGTGTTCGCGCAGCATGGTGCGCACGGCGGCCTCGTCGGGGGCGCCGAGCGTGCGCGTGTAGGCGGGTGACCGGAAGAGCACTACGGCGCTGCCGAGCACGACGGCGGCACCGAGGGCGGACAGCACGAGGTGCACCCACCTCGGGGCGGAGAACGCCCGGTCGGCGACCATGCCGAGGTCACCGAAGAGGGTGTCGATGATCGCGGTGGCCGCGTCGGTGGGACTGGGCTGCGAGAACTGGGAGAGCAGCCAGGACCCCCCGACGGCGATGACCAACGTGCCACTGATGAAGACGGCCAGCGCCTTGATGCCCGCCGCCGGGGCGGTACGTGCACCGAACTGGGGCCAGGCGCGGACCGCCACGGCGAGGAACACCGCCGCGACGACCACCCCGAAGACGTTGAAGAGCGCCTCGTCGCCGGTGGCGACCGCCTGCGCCCGCACGATCGAGGGCAGGACGAGCAGCAGGACGACGAAGAGCCACCAGGCGGCGCGCAACCGCCGGCGCAGGCCGACCGCGAGCACGATGAGCAGCGCGGCGTAGACGAGGTTGGGCACGACGGGCAGCAGGCCGAGGGAGACGGGGTCGTCGACCCGGTTGAAGAACCTGTGCAGCGGCGGCACCGCCCACGCGACGAGCACGAGCGCGGCGAGGGAGAGGATCAGCGCGGCAAAACGGTCCGGCCACCGGTCATCACGGACGTTGAGCCGGCCGACCGGGCGACGGCGCTGGTCGTCACCCGGGGTCGAAGCACGGGTCGCGTCAGCGATGGACGTCATCTCGGTCCTCTCTCCATCCGGTGCAGGGTCCCAGTCAAGCAGGACGGTTTTTCCATCGCGGGACGCACCTCGCGGCGCGGGCTCCGCTGTCGGCCCTCGCGGCGGCTGACGCCCCGACCTCCCCGCGTGGGAGTGGTCCATCGCCGACGGTTCGGGGGAGGATCGAGGCGACATGACCCAGGACGAGCGACCCCAGCCCACGACGCCCCCGACCCCGCGGGGCCGGGTCGCCGGCGCGAGCCGCACCGTCGGGCGTGGCGGGCGCGCCGGCATCCGGTGGGTCGGGCGAGGTGGGGCGGCCGCAGGCCGACGGTTCCGCAGCTTCGCCGACGCCGACGGGGCCGCCGACACCGGCCTCGCGCGCCTCACCGAGCTGCACGCCGTCAACGTCGCCGGGGATGCCGCCCTCACCGTCTCGCTCGCCGGCACCGTCTTCGCGCTGCCCACCGACGAGGCGCGCGGCCGGGTCGCGCTGTTCCTGGTGCTGACGATGGCGCCGTTCGTGCTGCTGGCGCCGCTCATCGGGCCGCTGCTCGACCGGTTCCGGCACGGTCGGCGGTGGGCCCTCGGCACCACCCTGGCCACCCGGGCCTTCCTGGCCTGGGTGCTCGCCACCGCGGTCGTCGAGGACAGCGCGTGGCTCTTCCCAGCGGCGCTGGGCTGCCTCGTGGCCAGCCGCACGTATGCCGTGGCCCGGGCGGCCGCCGTGCCCCGACTGTTGCCGCGCGACATCAGCCTGGTGACCGCGAACTCGCGCCTGACCATCGCCGGGCTCATCGGCATGGCGATCGGCGGCGGGCTGGCCGGCGGGCTGTCGCGGATCGGCCCGGACTGGTCACTGCGGCTGGCCTTCGTGGTCTACGTGGCCGCGACCGTGCTCGCCATCCGGCTGCCGGCCCGGGTCGACTCCACGGCGGGTGAGCTCGACCTCGACGGCAGGCCGGTCGGCGAGGGTCCGCTGGCCATGCCGTCGGCCGGCCGCGGCGCCCGGCGGCTGAGGGCCCTGCCGCCCGCGGTGCGCTACGTGCTCTGGCTGACCACCGGCGCCCGGCTGCTGAGCGGCTTCCTCACCCTCTTCCTCGCCTTCCTGATGCGCGAGCACCCCCTGCCCGGCTGGTCGGGCCCGGCCGTGCTGGCCATGGTCGCCGGGGCCGCCGGGGCCGGCAACGCCCTGGGGTCGGTCGTCGGCAACCGGCGTCGCAGCCACGCACCCGAGCGGCTCGCGACCGTCGTGGCGGGGGTGGCCGTGCTGGCCGGGCTGCTCACCGCGGTCTTCTACTCGCTGCCCACCCTGGTGCTGCTCGGCCTGGCGACCGGGCTGTTCGGGCAGCTCGCCAAGCTCAGCCTCGACGCGCTCATCCAGCGCGACGTCGACGACCACGTGCGGGCCCGGGTGTTCTCGTGGTCGGAGACCATCCTGCAGGCGTTCTGGGTCGTCGGGGGCGCCATCGGCATCACCCTGCCGCTGCTGCCCGTGCTCGGGTTCGCCATCGTCACGGCGGTGGTGGTGCTGGCCTGCCTGGTGGCCTGGCGCTCCCGACGGCTTCAGTGACGACCCACGGTGTCGAGGTCGACGGTGAGGCGGCCGGTGCCCCGGCCGGAGAGGGCGCGCTCGTACTCCCTCGGGTAGTCGACCCGCCCGTCGGCGGCCACGCTGAACTCGACCACGGTGCTCGGCACCAGCCCGAGCCGGATCGCGTAGGCCGGGCCGGGCGGCATCCGCACGGTGCGCTCGCGGGTGTCCAGCGGCTCGTGGCAGCCACCCCACATCGGCAGCACCGGGCGGGGCGAGCCGGTCGGGTTCAGCGTCACGGGCACTCCGACGACGTGCAGGGTGCTGGTGCCGCGGCCGTGGAGCAGGTGGTCGTGCGCGGCGGCGTAGTCGACGGTGCCGTCGTCCTCGACCCGGAAGCGCAGGTCGCAGGCGCGGTCGCGGGTCTGCTGGAAGGTATAACCGCCGGGGTGGAGGTCGACTGCGGCCCCGCCGGGCGCCGACCCGTCGACGAAGTGGGGCAGGTGGCTGGGCAGCCAGAACCACGGGTAGGTCAGCTCTGAGGTGTCGATCCGGATCTGCGGCATGGGCGGTCCTCGGTGCGGTGCCGCGCGGTTGGTGGGGCGCGGTTCTGCCCTCAGGAGCGCCCGGAGGCGCCCGTGATACCTCGGCCGGCCACGGTGTCGGTCTGGGCTCCTAGGCTGGGCCGGTGACGAGCACCCGGGCGGCCGCGCTCCGCCTGCTGGGGCTGGTCCTGGCCGTGGTGATCGCCGGCGCCCTGGTCTGGATGTTCCTCGGGGGCGAGCTCGACACCGTGCAGTCGGCCATCGCGGCGACGGGTGCATGGGGCCCGGTGGTCTACGTGGTGCTGCACGTGGTGATCACCCTGGTGCCGGTGTCGAAGAACCTGCTGTCCGGGGTGGCCGGTGCGCTGTTCGGCCTGGCCGGCGGCATCGCGATCTCGTGGGTGGCGTCGATGCTCAGTGCCATGGTGGGCTTCGCCATCGCGCGCCGGCTGGGGCGCGACGCCGTCGCCGAGCTCTCGGGCCCGCGGCTGGCCCGGGTCGAGGACGTCATGCGCCGCCAGGGCGTCACGGCGGTCATCGTGGCCCGGCTGACGCCGGTGCTCCCGTTCACGATCGTCAACTACGGGGCCGGCGTCAGCGCCGTGTCGCGGCGCGACTTCTTCGTGGGCACCGCGGTCGGCATCGTGCCGGGCACGGTGGGGTATGCCGCCCTCGGCGCCTCCGCCGGGCGCAGCGCCGCCATCGTGGCCGGCTCGCTGGTGTTCGGCGCGGTGCTCCTCGTCGGCTCGCTGGTCTTCGCGCGGCGGATGGCGCGGCGACCGTCGGCGCCAGAAGGTCAGGAGTCGCGGTAGCGGCGAGCGCGCAGGGCGGCGGCGGCCACGGCATCCCGGTCGAGGGGACGGGGTCCCTTGGTCCAGTCGGACTCGTCGAGGGCGTACATCGAGCCATAGGCGGCGGTGTCGCGCTGGGTGCGCCAGCCTTCCGCGAGCGCCCCGAGGTCGAAGGTGTCGTAGCCGATCTCGTCGAGGGCGACCCGCACGACCTCCTTGGCGTCGGCGTCGTCACCGGCGATGGCGAGCGCGCTGCGGTCGTCGGCGCCGCTCGGGCGGGCCAGCGACGCCAGGTGCTCGAAGTAGATGTTGTTGAAGCCCTTGACGACCTTCGCGTCGGGCGCGAGGGCCTGCAGCAGCTCGGAGGTGGTGGTCGACTCGTCCTCGAGCTCGGGCACCACGCCGTCGCGCTGCGGGTAGTAGTTCATCGTGTCGATGACGACCTTGCCGGCCAGGGCGGCGTGCGGCAGGTCGCGGCGGGCCTTGAGCGGCACGGTCACCACCACGACGTCCGCGGCGCGGGCGGCCTCCTCCGCGGTGGCGGCACGGGCGCGCGGCCCGAGCTCGGCGACCAGGTCGGCGAGCGTCTCCGGCCCGCGGCTGTTGCTCAGCACGACGTCGTGGCCGGCGTCGACCGCCAGTCGCGCGACGGTGCTGCCGATGTTTCCGCTTCCGATGAAGCCCCAGGTGGTCATGGGGGCGCCAACGCGACGGAGGGGCGACGGCATTCCGTGGCGCACAACCCTCGACGGCCGGGACGGGTGCGCACCGGGGAGCGTGGAGCGGCGCGGCGAGTGGGTACAAGGGAGGACATGACTCGTTTCGGATTCACCCTGATGACCGAGCAGAACGGCCCCCTCGAGCTCGTCGACGCCGCCGTGGGCGCCGAGGATGCCGGCTTCGACCTGCTCGTGTCGAGCGACCACTACTCGCCGTGGCTCACCGAGCAGGGGCACGCGCCGTACGCGTGGACCGTGCTGGGTGCGGTCGCGCACGCCACGAGCCGCGTCGACCTGATGACCTACGTGACCTGCCCGACCCTGCGCTACCACCCCGCCGTCGTGGCCCAGAAGGCCGCCACGCTGCAGATCCTCGCCGAGGGCCGGTTCACCCTCGGGCTGGGCAGCGGTGAGAACCTCAACGAGCACGTCGTCGGCGCCGGGTGGCCGGCGGTCACGGTGCGCCAGGAGATGCTCATTGAGGCCATCGAGATCATCCGCGAGCTGCACACCGGTGAGCTCGTGAACTACCGCGGCGAGCACTTCGACGTCGAGTCGGCCCGCATCTGGGACGTGCCGGAGGTGCCCGTCGGCATCGGCGTTGCCCTCAGCGGCGACAAGGGCATCGAGCAGTTCGCCCCGCTGGCCGACCACCTCATTGCCGTGCAGCCCGAGAAGGAGCTCATCGACTGCTGGAACTCCGTGGCGGACAGCCCGATCGGCTCGGGTGCCCGTGGCGTGGGGCAGATCCCGATCTGCTGGGACCCCTCGGAGGAGGCCGCCGTCGAGCGGGCCCACGAGCAGTTCCGGTGGTTCGCCGGCGGCTGGAAGGTCAATGCGGACCTCCCCACCCCGATGGGCTTCTCCGGCGCCAGCCAGTTCGTGCGGCCCGAGGACGTCGCCCAGCAGATCCCGTGCGGACCCGACCTCGACGCCGTCGTCGAGGCGGTGCGCCCCTGGTGGGAGGCCGGCTTCACCGACGTCGCGCTGGTGCAGGTGGGCGGCGAGCACCAGCAGGCGTTCCTCGAGAAGGCGGCCGGGCCCCTGCTCGAGAAGCTGCGCAAGGCGGCAGCCGCCTGAGGCCCGCTCGTCGAGAGTGGAGAACACGCCGCTGCGCCGAACCGCCCGGCGGTGTGTCCCCTACTCTCGACCCGTGCGGAGGCGCTTGACGAGGGTGACGACGGCGACCACCAACGCGCCGACGACCAGGCCGATGACGGCCGACGCCAGGGTGTTGACGCACCAGCCGAGCGCGCCGCCGCCGACGGCCTCCTCGGCGTGGTGCACCCAGTCGTAGAGGGTGTGCCAGCCGAGCTCGTCGACGCCCACGAGCAGGATGTGCCCGCCGACCCAGAGCATCGCCACGATGCCGATCGTCGACAGCGCCGACAGCAGCTTCGGCATCCCCGCGACCATGCCGCGACCGACCGTGCGCGCGGTGCCCGACTCGCGGCCCGCGAGGTGCAGGCCGATGTCGTCCATCTTCACGATCAGGCCGACCACGCCGTAGACGAGCACCGTGATGAGGATGGCGACGACCACGAGGATGACCGCGCGCGACACGAACGGCTCGTCCTCGACCTCGTTGAGGGCGATGACCATGATCTCGGCGGACAGGATGAAGTCGGTGCGGATCGCACCGGTGGTCACCGTCTTCTCGTGGTCGACGTCGCCGACCGCCACCTCCTCCAGAGGGAGCTCGTGGTGGCCGGCGACCTTCTCCCAGATCTTCTCGGCGCCCTCGTAGCAGAGGTAGGTGCCGCCGAGCATGAGGATCGGGGTGAGCAGCCAGGGCACGAACTGGCTGAGCAGCAGGGCGGCCGGGGTGATGATGAGCAGCTTGTTGCGCAGCGAGCCGAGCGCGATGCGCCTGATGATCGGCAGCTCGCGGTCGGGGGTCAGACCCTGCACGTAACGCGGCGTGACGGCGGTGTCGTCGACGACCACGCCCGCGGCCTTCGCGCTCGCCCGGCCCGCGGCGGCAGCGACGTCGTCGACCGATGCAGCGGCCAGCTTGGCCATCGCGGCGATGTCGTCGAGCAGGGCGACGAGGCCACCAGCCACTGAGCCTTCTCCTCCGGGTCGGGATCGGGACGTCGGCGCCCCCTCCTGGGCGCGCCGACGAGGTGTCCACGGTAACGCCCATGGGGCGGGCCAGGGTGAGGCCGGACGCGCAGGCGTCCCGATCGTGACCTATCGGTCGATCTCGGTACGCCGTCCCTGCAGGTAGGCGCGCTCCCCGGTGTTGGTCGCCAGCTCCAGGGCCCGGTTGTAGGCGGCCACCGCCTCGGGCTGCCGGCCCAGCCGGCGCAGCAGGTCGGCCCGGGTCGCGTGGTATGGGTGGTAGCCGTCGAGGTCGAGGGCGTCGACGACGACCAGGGCGGATGCCGGCCCCTCCACCTCCGCCAGGGCGACCGCGCGGTTCAGTGCGACGACGGGGGTGGGCGTCACGGCATACAGCTGGTCGTAGAGCGCGAGCACCTGCGACCAGTCGGTGTCGGCGGCGCTCGCGGCGTCCGTGTGCACCGCATTGACGGCAGCGAGCAGCTGGTAGTGGCCAGGACGATTGCGGCGCAGGCACTCTCGCACCAGGGCGTGCCCCTCGGCGATGGCGGCGCGGTCCCAGAGCGAGCGGTCCTGCACGTCGAGCGTGACCAGCGCGCCCTCGGCATCCAGCCGTGCGGCGCGGCGCGCATCGGTGAGCAGCATCAGGGCGAGCAGGCCGGCGACCTCCGGCTCGTCGGGCATCAGCGCGCGCAGCACCCGGCCGAGCCGGATCGCCTCGGCGCACAGGTCGTCGCGGATGCCGTCGCTGCCGGAGCCGGGCAGGTGGCCCTCGGTGAACACGAGGTAGATGACCGCGAGCACGCCGCGCAGCCGGCCGGGCAGCTCGTGGTCGCGGGGCACCCGGTAGGGGATGTTGGCGGCGGCGATCTTGCGCTTGGCGCGGGTGATCCGCTGCGCCATCGTGCGCTCGGGCACCAGGAAGGCGTTGGCGATCTCGGGCACCGTGAGCCCGCCGAGCAGCCGCAGGGTGAGCGCCACCTGGGCTTCCGGGGCGAGCGCCGGATGGCAGCAGGTGAACAGCAGACGCAGCCGCTCGTCGGTCACCGAGGTGACCGGGGCGCCCGGGTCCTCGTGCGCGGTGAGCATCACGGCCTCCTCGTGGCGGGCCTGTCGGGTCGACTCGCGGCGCAGCCGGTCGAGAGCCTTGTTGCGCGCGACGACCGTGAGCCAACCGCCCGGGTTGGGCGGCACGCCCTCGGTGGGCCAGCGGCGCACCGCCTCGACGAAGGCCTCCTGGGCCATCTCCTCGGCGAGGTCGAGGCTGCCGAACCGCCCGGCGAGCGAGGCCACCACCTTGCCGAACTCGGCGCGGTAGACGTCCTCGACCACCCGGGAGGCACCGGCATCCGTCACGGGTCGCTCAGCCCTGGAAGGAGCGGACCTCGACCCTGCCCCGGCACGCCGTGGAGCCGCGGGCGGCGAGGGCCAGCGCCTCGTCGAGGTCGGCGGCCTCGATCACCCAGAAGCCGCCGATCTGCTCCTTGGCCTCACTGAACGGCCCGTCGGTGGTGACCGGCTCGTCACCGGTGCCGTCGACGACGGTCGCGGTGCTCGGGGAGTGCAGGCCGCCGGCGAACACCCAGTTGCCGCTCGCTCGCAGCTCCTCGTTGAACGTCCCGGTGTCGGCGTAGGACTGCTCGCGCTCGGCGGGGTCGGGGTAGATGGTCTCGGGGGTGGCGTCCTTGTCGTGCCAGACGGACAGCAGGTACTGGGTCATCTCGTGCTCCTCGTTCACAGGTGTCGGACTCGACCGTAATGCCGTGTCCTCACCCACTCCACGAACGAGAACCCCCGATTGCGACAGCTGCGGCGAACAGACCTCGCCCCGCCCTGCCGCTCGCCACCTCGGGCCCCGACCGCGGCGGGTGGGCCGACGCCCGCCACGCCACCACGCTGGTGGCCGTGCGCGTCACGTCCCAGGTTTTCCGCTTGGCCGCCACGGTGCACAGCTCGCTGGTCGACCTGCGGCACCTGCTGCTCACCAGCCGAGCTCGAGGTGGTCGCGGCCACCCCCCACGCCTGAGCGGCCCCGAGCGGTCAGCCCGTTTCCGGCGCGCCCCCGGTCGGCGCCGGCCAGCGGCGGATCTCGAGGATGCCGGTGTCGGCGACCTCGCTGGCCACCTCGGCCAGCTTGCGGTTGGAGTCCTGGCTGGCCACCCGCAGCACCGCGAACGCCTGCTCGCGGTCGAGCCGGTGACGGTGCATCAGGATGCCCATGGCGACCCCGATCTCGCGGTTGCTCTCCATGGCCTTGAGCAGGTTGGCGGCCTTGTCGCGGGCCAGCTGCGCGGTGACCAGCAGCGACCCGTGGGTGGCGAGCACCAGGCCGGTGCCCATCGCGTGGTCGTCGAAGGCGCCGGGCCGGTCGGAGTAGACGTTCAGCGCCGCGTCGGCATCGGAGTCGTCGAGCAGGGTGAGCCGGTAGGCGAGCACGCTGCGCAGCCCCAGCTCGGCGGCGACCCGCTCCCCCCACTGCAGCCAGCGCTCGTCGTGCGCGACGTCATCGGTGACGTAGACGTTGTCGTCGAGGACGGCGTCGACGCACGGGCCGCTGCCGAGCTCGTACTGCAGGGCGTCGGCCCGCAGCGCGACGTCGTCGGTGCTCGACGCGGTGCGGAACCGCCCCCTGCGCAACACGGTGATGCTGACGGAGGTCGCCGCCGGGACCTGCTCGAGCGTGGCGTGCACCAGCTCGTCGAGCGGGGGTCGGGCGCCGGCCCCACTGGCGCGCCCCGTCACCGCCTGCAGGGCCTCGGCGATGGCGAGCAGGTCGGTCGACCCTCGGCTGTCAGTGCTGCCGGTGTCAGCGCTGTCGGCGTCGGCGCTGGGGTTGTCGGCGTCCCGGCTGTCGGCGCGCGACAACGACTCGAGCTGCTGGTCGGTCACGGCATCCTCCGTCTGCGCCGGGGATGCGGACGACGCCCCGGGACACGGCCCAGTATGCGCGACCCGTCAGCGGCCGGGGGGTGGCGGCATCCTGCTATCGGCGAAACGCGCGATCTCGTCGCACACCTCGTCGGCGCTGCCGTAGGTGCGGCTGTGGTCGAGCGCCGCCGCCCGCCACAGCAGCCGTGCGCGCTCGTGCCGCGCGACCAGCTGGGCGAGGATGTCGTCCTGGTTGGCGGGCCACGGCTGGCGGGCCAGGGCGGCCCGCAGCTGCGCGAGATCGGTGTCGATGTCGGTCCTGATGGCGTCGTCGATGCTCATGTCCCCACTCCTCCGGTCGAGGGGCCCCGTCCCCCAGGGCGTCCCTCCGTTCCGCCCACTACCCTGCCCGATCGCGCGGAAATCGGCTAGTGGGGGCGGCCACGGACCCGAATGCGGCCCGGTTCCCGGCGGCGGACGGTACCGTCCGCCCATGCGCCTCGTTCGCCGCATCGCTGCGGTGCTCCTCGTCCTGGTCCTGGCCGCCGCCGTGGCCGGGTACTTCTACGCCCGACCGCTGCTGAAGACCGGCACGGGGTACGCGGCGCACAACTCCTGCGCCGTCACCCTCGTGGCGGACCGTGACGACCCCGACTCCGACCTCCCGGACAACTCCCTCGTGCCGTTCCTGACCGGGTACGTCAACGAGGCCGGCGGCTCCAGCACCTCTCAGATCCTGTTCACGCTGTCCACCCAGAAGGCCTGGTTCACCCGCGGCTTCGGCTGCACGCTGGCCACGGAGCGTCCCAACCTCGGCGAGGCCACCAAGGTCGTCGCCGACACCAACCCGCTGGCCGAGGCCCCGGCGCCCGAGCCCGACGCCAAGGTCGACGCGGCCATCGGGCGGGCCTTCGGCGACGACCTGTCCGCCTCCGCCCGCCAGCTGCTCGGCACCCGGGGCATCGTGGTGCTGCGCGACGGCCAGCTGATCGGCGAGCGGTACGCGTCCGGTTTCGAGTCCACCACCCCGCAGCTCGGCTGGTCGATGGGCAAGAGCGTGACCAGCCTGATGCTGGGCCGGATGGTGCTCGACAACCGGGTCGGGCTCGACGACACCGGCCTGCGCCCGGAGTGGACCGACGGGCGCAAGGACATCAGCATCGACCAGCTGCTGCGGATGACCAGCGGCCTGCGCTGGGACGAGACCTACGCGCTGGGCACCCCCATCACCCAGATGCTGTACGCCGAGCCCGACATGGCGCGGTATGCCGCGAGCCAGCCGCTCGTGCACCCGCCGGGCTCCTACCAGCAGTACTCGAGCGGGTCGACCAACATCCTGTGCGGTGTGCTGACCGACCTCGCCGACGCCCCGGATGCCGACCTGCCCCGACAGCAGCTCTTCGCCCCCCTCGGCCTGACGACCGCGACCTGGGAGCCCGACGCCACCGGGACACCGGTCTGCAGCTCGTACCTGTGGGCGTCACCGCGCGACTGGGCCACCATCGGCCAGTTCGCGCTGCAGGACGGCGTGTGGGCCGGCTCGCGGCTGCTGCCCGAGGGCTGGATGCAGCAGACCACCACGGACACCACGGTGACCCGCAGTGAGGAGCAGGGCTACGCCGGTGGCTGGTGGGTCAACAAGCGGGCCGACGGCTCGCTCGTCGACCAGTCCCTGCCCGAGGACGCCTACTGGGCCAGCGGCCACGACGGGCAGCGCCTGTACGTCGTGCCGTCGGCCCGCCTGGTCGTGGTGCGGCTCGGGTTCAGCCCCGAGGTCGACCCGGAGGACCTGAAGACCTCGCAGCTCGTCGCCGACCTGGTGGCGCTGAGCCCGAAGTAGGGTCGGCTGCCGCCGGCTCAGAGCGAGGCGGTGACCTTCGCCGTGGTCGCGCCGGCCACGTCGCCGAAGAGCGGCACGCACGAGACGTCGACCATGGAGTCGGAGCTGCCCGACGCGGTGGTGCACACGGTCTGCACCTCACCGCCACCCTGGGCGGGGAACGACATGGTGAACAGCACCGGGAAGCCGTCGGCGGAGCCGAGCGTGGCGCGCATCCCGGTGATGTTGACGACCGAGCCACCCGCGGCATCGAGCGACCAGCCCGACTCGATGGTGGCCCGGGGCAGGTCGAAGCCCTCACCGACGGTGACGTCGATCGACTGGCCCAGGCCTTCGGTGGGCAGGTCGCTCGGGAAGCCGCTCGGCAGGTCGGTGGGCAGGTCGGTGGGGAAGTTGTTGATGATCGTGTCGGAGGCGCGGTTGAACAGGAAGGTGCCGGCGACGACGGCCGCCCCGACGAGCAGCACCGCGATGATGGCGACGATCAGGCAGCCCTTGGCCAGACCACTACCCTGCCGGGGCGGCGGGGCGTAGGGCTGGCTGCCGGGCACGCCGTAGCCGGGCTGGGCGTATCCCGGCTGCTGCTGGTAGTCAGGCTGCTGGTATCCGGGCTCCTGCTGATAGTCAGGCTGCTGGTACCCGGGCTGCGCATAGTCACCCGGCGGGTAGTCGGCCGGGGTCGCCTGCGGTGCCGGGATGGCCTGGGTGCTGTTGAGGTCGACCGCCTGCGTCTGGTCGACCGGGCCGTCCCACGAAGGAGGCGCCGTGGGGTCGCTCGGCAACGGGCTGCGGAACTGGTCGGTCCACTGGGAGCCGTCCCAGTAGCGTTCCTGACCGTCCGGCTGCAGGTGCCATCCCGCTGGTGCCGACATTGGTGGCCCTCCTCGGCTCGTCCGGTCTGCGCAGCGTATCGCCCGGCAGCGACGCGAAGGTCAGCGTTCGAGAACTGCGAGCTCGGGCTCGGTCAGCATCCGTGACCTGATGATGAACCGCACCCCTTCGGGCGCCTCGACGGAGAACCCGGCCCCACGGCCGGGCACGACGTCGACGGGGAGGTGGGTGTAGCGCCAGTAGGCGAACTGCGAGGTCGACATGAACATCGGCACGTCGCGGTCCAGCCCGACGTCGAGGTCGCCGAGGTGCACGTCGCCGTCGGAGATGATGAACTCGCCGTCGGGGAAGCACATCGGCGCCGAGCCGTCGCAGCATCCACCGGACTGGTGGAACATCAACGGGCCGTGGATGCCGGTGAGGCGGCGCACCAGGGCGGCCGCCTCACCGGTCACGTCGACCCGGGTGGGGGTCAGGTCGGCCATCGGCTCAGAAGAAGCCGAGGGCGTCGGGGCTGTAGCTGACCAGCAGGTTCTTGGTCTGCTGGTAGTGCTCGAGCATCATCTTGTGGTTCTCGCGCCCGATGCCGCTCTGCTTGTAGCCGCCGAAGGCCGCGTGCGCCGGGTAGGCGTGGTAGTTGTTCGTCCACACCCGGCCGGCCTTGATCTCGCGACCGGCCCGGTAGGCCCGGTTCCCGTCGCGCGACCACACCCCGGCACCGAGGCCGTCGAGGGTGTCGTTGGCGATCTTCAGCGCGTCGGCCTCGTCGGAGAACCGGGTGACCGACAGGACCGGGCCGAAGATCTCCTCCTGGAAGATCCGCATGCTGTTGTCGCCCTCGAACACGGTCGGCTGCACGTAGTAGCCGCCGGACAGCTCGCCGCCGAGGTCGGCCCGGGCGCCACCGATGAGCACCTTGGCGCCCTCCTGCTTGCCGATGTCGATGTAGGACAGGATCTTCTCGAGCTGGTCGTTGCTGGCCTGCGCGCCGATCATCGTGTCGGTGTCGAGCGGGTTGCCCTGCCGGATGGCGCCGACCCGGGCCAGCGCGTCGCCGAGGAACTCGTCGTAGATCGAGTCCTGGATGATCGCGCGGCTGGGGCAGGTGCACACCTCGCCCTGGTTGAGGGCGAACATCGCGAAGCCCTCGAGGGCCTTGTCGTAGAACGCGTCCCGCTGGCTGGCGACGTCCTCGAAGAAGACGTTCGGGCTCTTGCCACCGAGCTCCAGGGTGACCGGGATGAGGTTCTGGCTGGCGTACTGCATGATCAGCCGGCCGGTCTTGGTCTCGCCGGTGAAGGCGTCTGGGCGATGCGGGGGCTCGACGCGAGCGGCTTGCCCGCCTCGACGCCGAAGCCGTTGACGATGTTGAGCACACCGTCGGGCAGCAGGTCGCCGACCAGCTCGATGAGCTTCAGGATCGACCACGGGGTCTGCTCGGCGGGCTTGAGGACGACGCAGTTGCCGGCGGCGATCGCGGGCGCCAGCTTCCACACGGCCATCAGGATCGGGAAGTTCCAGGGGATGATCTGGCCGACCACGCCGAGCGGCTCGTGGAAGTGGTACGCGACGGTGTCCTGGTCGATCTCGCCGACCGAGCCCTCCTGGGCGCGGATCGCACCGGCGAAGTAGCGGAAGTGGTCGACGGCCAGGGCCAGGTCGGCGGCGATGCTCTCGCGGATCGGCTTGCCGTTGTCCCACGTCTCGGCGATCGCGAGGTCGGTGAGGTTGGCCTCCATCCGGTCGGCGATCCTGAGCAGGATGCCGGACCGCTCGGTGACCGAGGTGCGGCCCCACGCGTCGGCGGCGCCGTGGCCGGCATCCAGGGCCAGCTCGATGTCCTCGGCGCTGGAGCGGGCGATCTCGCAGAAGACCTTCCCGGTCACCGGGGTGATGTTCTCGAAGTAGCGGCCCTGCACGGGGGCGACCCACTGGCCACCGATCCAGTTGTCGTAGTGGCTCTTGACGGTGACGGTGCTGCCGTCTGAACCGGGTGCTGGGAACAACGTCATTGTCGTGTCTCCTGTGCTGTCTGGTCCCGTCCGGCGACGGGCTGAGCGGAGACTAGGCAGCGTGACGTTGCAACCACGCTGCAACGGCGGTCCCGACAGCCGCCTCAGTCGTCGTCGAGGCAGAGGCAGAACGGGTGGCCAGCCGGGTCGATCATGACCCGCACGTCGTCCTGCGGCTGGTGGCTCGCGAGGGTCGCACCGAGCCCGACCGCCTCGGCGACCGCCTCGTCGAGGTCGCCGACCTGGAAGTCGAAGTGCATCATCGGGCGCTGCTCACCGCCCTCGGGCGGCCACACGGGCGCGCGGTAGTCGGTGGCCTGCTGGAAGACCACGTTGACCGAGCCCTCTCGCGAGGTGGCCAGCACCGTGGTGCCGGGCTCCTCGTAGACCACCGGCCACCCGATCAGCTCGGAGTAGAAGCGAGCCAGCGCGGCCGGGTCGGGCGCCTCGAGCGCGGGCCCCCACCACATCCCCTTGGTTCGTGAGCGCATGGACCCAGCCTAGGTCGGTTCAGGCCCCGAGCTCACGTTCCAGCCGCCCGACCTCGGCCTCCGCCACCGACAGCAGCGGTGAGGTGGCCGGTAGGGTCTCGACCTGGCGCTCCCACATCTCCAGATCGCCTGCGCCCCAACGGGACCGGGTCCAGCCGACCATGAGGTCGGGCTCGCCCGACGCGAGCACGGCGCCGCGCACCCTGCCCTGGAGCACCTCGCGCACCGAGACGACCGCGGGCGCCTCGGAGGCGGGCAGCAGCGGCCCTTTGTACGCCTGTAGGGCATCGCGGACTCGCCCGGCCGAGAGGTGGGCCCCGACGCCGCCCCAGTCGCTCTCGGTCTCTACGACGAGCCGGTAGGGGCGCGATGCCAGCACGTCGGGCCCGAGCAGAGCGCGCAGCCGGGTCATCTCGGCGCGCAGCGTCGAGGAGTTCACATGGCCGGCGTAGACCTCGACCTCGAGCTGCTCGGCGGTGAGGCCGCCCGGGTGCTCGACGAGGGCCGCGACGATCTCGCTGTGCCGGCGGCTCAGCTTCAGGGCACGACCGCCGAGCTCGGCCACGGCCTCCGGCAGCCCCAGCCCACGCAGCCGCAGCACGCCGGTGGACGCGCCGGGCTGGGGCGTCGGACCCGGGGTCACCAGGGTCGTGCCGGTCAGGGCGAGGCGGGCCAGCTCCGACTCGGCCATCCGGGCGGCCGCGCGGATCATCGCCAGGCTCTGCGGCGACGACACGTCAGGGCCGCCGGTGATGTCGACGACCCCGAGCACCCGGCCGGTCGTGGGGTCGGTGATGGGGGCGGCGGCGCAGCTCCACGGGTGGACCAGCCGGTTGAAGTGCTCACCGGCGTGCACGTGCATCGGCCGGCCGAGGTGCAGGGCCATGCCGGGGGCGTTGGTGCCGGCGGTGTGCTCGTTCCACACCGAGCCTTCGACGAAGTTGATCGTCTCGGCCTTGCGCATCACCCCGGGTGGGCCGGTCACCCAGAGCAGCTGGCCGTCGGCATCGCCCACGGCCATGACGCAGTCGCAGTCGACGGCGGCCCGGCCCAGCACGTCGTAGAGCAGGGGGAAGACGTGCGACAGCGCGTGGGTGGCGCGGTAGTCGGCCAGGTCGGCGGCCTCGAGCAGCACCGGCGCCAGGTGGG